>CAZYIV010000098.1:0-13791 GCA_964647615.1 uncultured Gemmatimonadaceae bacterium
CTGCGCCCGCCGGGCGGAGTCCTTCCACGCCTCCTCCCGCACGCCCGCGATCGTGTACCACGCGACCTTCACCAGCGCCCCGAGCGCGCCCGCCGCGATCACCACGCCGGACCAGCGCAGCCCGAACGGCGGATGCACGAACGCCAACCAGCCCGCGCCCGCGATCATCCCGAGCACGCCGAGCCATGCCGGCAGGAAGCTGGAGCGGACGGTCAGGTAACCGGTGAGCACGGCGGACAGCCCGAAGAACACCGTCGCCACGCCCGCGCCCTGCAGGTTCACCTCCAGCGCCAGCAGCGCGAGCACGGCCCGTTCGCTGGCCGCCAGGCCCTCGAGCCAGGCGCGATTCGACAGCAGGAGCGGCGGCACCAGCAGGCAGAGCCGGCTCACGATCTTCACCACCACCCCCACCGCGCCGAACCCCGCCGCGAGCGCCGAACCGGTCCGGCTGACCGGACGGAAGAGCTCGTAACAGACCACCGTGAACCCGAACTGGCAGGAAAGCTCGATCAGGTACAGCGCGAAGGCGGTCCAGAGCAGACCGCCCTCCGCCTGGATCCGGGCGGCGGTGGCGGCGGCATCGCCGGGCACCAGCACGGCGCCCTGCCGCGCCTGCCCCAGCCCGCCCAGCACCATGGTAAGGAAGAGGAGCATGCCGGCCAGCCGTGCCATCGCACGGGGGGAGCGTTCGGGAATGGTGGCCGCGGTCATGGCATCCTCGGAGTGGTGGGGGAACTGTCCCTGTTGCGGCCCGACGCCCCGGAAACGGAGAGGAACCGGTCACTGGCACGATCCCAGCGCCAGGCCGCGCGACGGGTGCCCGTGGGTGAGGCGTGGGAATCACGGACACGCCAGACCGGGTACCGCAGGCGCAGGGTGTCAGCGCCGGCATCGACCGTCAGTCCCTCGCCGCCGGCCTCGAACACCACCTCGAGCCGGCGGTTGCGGCAGCGGACCACCAGCACCCGGCTCACGCTGCCGGTACCCCGCAGGTGCTCCGAGGTGAATTGCAGCAGGAAGGCCCGCTCGCGCCCCAACCCGATCCGCAGCGGCGGCTGCAGCTCGGTGCGCCATTCGGGCGGTTCGCCCGAGCCCGGTGGGGGATCGTCGAACCGGCCCTCATGCAGCGGCAGGGAGTGCGCGAACGGGTACATTGTGCCGCGGACGCTCCAGGCCAGCTCGCCGAATGGCGCGCCGGACGAATCACATCCGGCCGCCAGGATGCGGTGGTCCAGGTACACCCACGGATCAGCGGACCTCCACTGCTGCGCCGCGAGCGCCGGAGGCCCCGCCGCCTGCAGCAGGAGCGCCGCGAGCAGCGCAGCCGGGCGCGGGCCCCGATCAGCCGACGGCATGGTCCGGTCCGGGTGTGGCGACGCCGCGGGCGATGAGCCGGATGCCGAGCGCCACCTCGAAGACCAGCATCGGCAGCCAGGTCAGGATCATCACCCAGGTTCCCTCGAGCCCGAACCACCGCGCCGGCACCAGCACCGCGACGAGCACGGAGGCCACCACGCCGAGGCGGGCCAGCCAGGCTGGCACCAGCCGGCCACGGAGCAGCAGCCAGGCGAAGATCGTGCTCCCCACCGCGAAGCAGGTAGCGCTGATCACCATCGTGCCGCCGCCGTCGCGCAGCAGCAGCCCGCCGGCGGTCAGGAGCGCGCTGCGGTCCGCTCCAGGGGTCCCGGCGGCGGCCGCGATCGTCGCCGCCAATCCGATGCGCGACGCGCCGTGCACCGCCCCCGCGGCATTGAGCACCCCCTCGGTGACGCGGCAGAGCAGCGCCAGCAACGCCAGCTCCTCGTCCACCCCCCGGGTGAGCGCGTACAGCGCGCCGCCGAGGAACAGCGCCTCGAAGCCGGTGAGCAGCGTCAGCAGGGCATCCATCCGCCATCGCGCCGCCTGCGCGGTGACCTGCGCCAGCAGCTCCGGCGGGGCGGTCTCCAGCGGCGGCAGCGAGGGCCCCAGCGCCATCTGGGTGAGCCCGGTGGCGATGTAGGCCAGGAAGAGGAACCCGGCGAGCCGGGCACTCTGGCGCGAGGTCATGGGGCCCTCATGGTGATGGCGGGGTCGATCCGCGCGGCGCGGGCCGCGGGGAGCCAGCAGGCGGCCAGCCCGATCGCCGCGATCGCGACGGCCACGCCGGTGAGGGCCGTCGGGTCGTGCGGTTCCACGCCCCAGAGCAGCCCGCGCAGCAGGAGCGCGGTGAACCACGCCCCGGCCAGCCCGCCCGCCAGGCCCAGCACCACCAGCAGGCCGCCCTCGCGGATGATCATCGCCGTCACCCGGGATGGCGCGGCGCCGAGACTCATGCGGATGCCGATCTCGTTGGTGCGGGCCCGCACGCTGAACGCCAGCACGCCCGCGATCCCGACGGCGGCCACCAGCAGGGCCAGCACCCCGAAGGCGGTGAGCAGTACCGCGTTGAGCCGGCGGGGCGCCAGGCTCGCGTCCCGCACCTGGGTGATGGTGTGCAGGTTCTCCATCGGGGCGGTGGGTGCCAGCTCCCGCACGATCCGGGTCACGGCCGGTACCAGCGCGGCGATGTTGCTGTCGGCCCGGACCACGAGGGTGCCGCTGAAGGGCACCTCCTGGGCGAAGGGCATGTAGACCATCGGCACCGGCGCGGCGTCGAGGTCGCCCTGGTGGGTGGTACCGACGATGCCCACCACGGTGCGCCACTCGGGGCTGAACGGGGTGAAGCGGAGCACATCGCCGGTCCACGCCACCTGGCGGCCCAGCGCGTCGCCCCTGGGGAAGAGTTGATGGGCGAGCAGCTCGTTGAGCACCACCACGCGCGCCGTGCCGAACCGGTCGGTGGCCTCGAACCCCCGCCCCGCCACCAGCGGGATGCCCGAGGCCCGGAAGTACTCCGGGCTCGCGGTGCGGAGCGCCGCCCTGGGGCGATGCCCGTCGCCCGGATCCGCGGCGCCCTCCACCTTGAGGTCCAGCAGGATGTTCGAGGCATCGAGCGGCGCCTCGTAGCCGATGCCGGCGTCCGAGACCCCGGGCAGCTCGGCCAGGCGCTGCCGCATCGATTCGTAATTGGCCCAGGCCCGGTTGTAGGCCGGCGGACCGCCGAAGATCTCGCTGCTGTTGAGCAGCGGCACCGACACCGAGAGCACCTCCTCGGTCTGCAGCCCCGTCGCAACCTCCGACAGCCGGAACAGCGTCTCGCTGAGCAGGGCGGCGCCCGCCAGCAGCACCACCGACACCGCCACCTGCACCACCACCAGCGCGCGCTGCACCCGGAGCCGCGGCCGTCCGGTGCCGGCCCGCTGCCCGCCCGCCAGGATCCAGGCGCCGAGCCGGTGTTCCTCGGGCAGCGAGGCGAGCAGCGAGAGCAGCAGCGCCACCCCGAGCGCGACCGCCAGCGTGAGGCCGAGCGCGGCGGGATCGAGCCGGATCTCGTCGGCCCGCGGCGAGTACCGCGCCACCAGCGCGGTCAGCAGGCGGATGCCGCCCAGCGCCAGCACCGTACCGAACGCGGCGCCGGCGGCTGCAAGCACCAGGTTCTCGGCCAGCAGCAGGCGGCGCAGCCGCCCGCGGCCGGCGCCGAGGGCCGCGCGTACCGCGAGTTCCGGCTCGCGGGTGACGCCCCGCATGAGCGTCAGGTTGGCCACGCTGGCGACGGCGAGGATCAGGGCGCACAGCGCCGCCCCCGCCAGCAGCCCGAGCAGCAGCCGGACCCGCTCCGCCATGACCACCCGGAACGGGATCACCGCCACGTGGCTGTGGATCTCCGCCGGGTACACGTCGGGATACTCCTGCCCCAGCCGGGTGAAGGTCGCGTTCACCTGCTCCTGCGCCAGCGCCTCGGTCGCGGCGGGCGCGAGCCGCGCGACCACCTCCGTCATCCGGTGGGTGCGGCCCTCGACCATGGTGGCACTCAGGTGATGCTCGCTCACGACCATGTTGACGATCGCGTCGGCCCGGCCGGGGAAGAACGGCGCCGGCTGCAGCACCCCGATCACCGTCACCGACTTGCCATCCATGGTGACCTGCCGGCCGACGACCGCCGAATCGCCGCCGAAGCGGTGGCGCCAGCCGTCCCAGGTGAGCACCGCCACCGGCGGCACGCCGGGTCCGTCGTCCGCGGGGCCGGTGACCCGGCCGAGAATCGGCTTGAGGCCCATCACCTCGAACCAGTTTCCCGTCACCAGCGCGATGTCCACCCGCTCCGCACCCTCCGGCCGCTGCAGCGTGATGGTCCACGGGGAAAGCTCGGCGACGGCGGCGAAGGCGGGCGCGCCATTGCGCAGGTCGCGCACCTCGGGCACCGAGAAGCCGATGCTGGCACCGTCGGCGCCGTCGTGCATCTGCCGCAGGTAGACCAGCCGTTCCCCGTCGCGGTGGGGCAGCGGGCGGAGCACGACTGCCTCGACCACGCTGAAGATGGCGGTCGTGGCGCCGATGCCGAGCGCGAGGGTGCCGATCACGATCGCGCTGAAGCCGGGCGCGCGGCGGAGGCCGCGCAGCGCGTAGCGCAGGTCGGCCCAGCGGTTGGCCAGCGACGGCAGCCGGCGCTGGTCGTCCACCGCCTCGGCGGCCTGGGCCAGCCCGCCGGCGTGCATCAGGGCCTGGCGCCGGGCGGCGGCGGGATCCATGCCGCGGCTCACCAGGTCGGCGATCTCGAACTCGAGATGCGCCTCCAGCTCCTCCTGCAGTTCCGCCGCGGGAGGCCGGGAGCGGAGCGTCCCGGCGAGCCGGGCCAGCCAGGCGCGGAGCCGGGGCATCAGGCCTCCCGCTTCGGCGCCAGGAAGGCGGCGAGGAGATCGGCGGTCTCGTTCCATTCGCGGGTCTCCCGGGCCAGCCGCTTCCGCCCCTCGGCGGTGAGGCGGTAGAACTTGGCGCGGCGGTTGTTCTCGCTGGTGCCCCACTCCGCCTCGATGGCGCCCTCCTGCTCCAGCTTGAGCAGCGCCGGGTAGAGGGTGCCGTAGTTGAGGCTGAGCCGGTTCCGGCTCACCTCCTCGATCCGCCGGGCGATGCCGTAGCCGTGCTGGGCGCCGAGGCCCTGCAGGGTGCGGAGGATCATCAGGGCGAGGGTGCCCTGCTGGATGTCGCGCTTGGGGGACATGGATCTCCTATGGCTTTGCCATACGAACGGGGCGGCCGGGGGTTTCGGGGGCGGGAGGGTGCCCCCGGACGGCGGGACCGCGGCTTGTATGGGATTACAATAGGAGGGTACCGTCCGGACCGGGCGGGCGCAATCCCCGGGGGCGGCGCGGGGGCGCCCACGGCAGGCGTCGTGCCCGACTTCCCGCCCTCCCGGGAAGCGCGCATCTTACCGCCGTCCCCTCACCGCCGCGGCGCCCCCTGACCGACTCCCTCTCCGCCTTGCGCCAGGCCCTAGCCGGCCAGTACCGCCTCGAGCGCGAGGTGGGCCAGGGTGGCATGGCGACGGTGTTCCTGGCGGAAGACCTGCGGCACGGCCGGCGGGTCGCGATCAAGGTGCTGCGGCGCGAGGTCGCCGCGGCCCTCGGCGCCGAACGGTTCCTGCGCGAGATCGCCACCACCGCGGCGCTGCAGCATCCCCACATCCTGCCGCTGTTCGACTCCGGCGAGGCCGCCGGGCTTCTCTACTACGTGATGCCCTACGTGGAGGGGGAGAGCCTGCGGCGGCGGCTGGACCGGGAGCGGCAGCTGCCGATCCCCGAGGCGGTGCGGCTGGCCGCCGAGGTGGCGCAGGCGCTGGACTATGCCCACCGGCAGGGGATCCTCCACCGCGACATCAAGCCCGAGAACATCCTGCTGCATGACGGCCGCGCGCTGGTGGCCGACTTCGGCGTGGCGCTGGCGCTGCGCCAGGCCGGCGGCGACCGGCTCACCGAGACCGGGCTCAGCGTGGGGACGCCGCAGTACATGAGCCCGGAGCAGGCGGCGGCGGAGCGCGAGCTCGAGGCCCGGAGCGACGTCTACGCCCTCGGCGCCGTCACCTACGAGATGCTCACCGGCGAGCCGCCCTCCACCGGCCCCACGGCGCAGGCGGTGATCGCACGGGTGCTGACCGAGCCGCCCAGGCCGCCGTCGCGGGTGCGGGCGACGATCCCGCCGGCGCTGGAGGCGGCGGTGCTCACCGCGCTGCAGAAGGTGCCGGCCGACCGGTGGCCCAGCGCGGCGGCCTTCGGGGCGGCGCTGCAGGGCGAGGCGGGGAGCGGTGCCCCGGTGCCGGGGACGGAGCGCGCGCGGCGGGGCGCGAGACGCTGGCGCGTGATCTTCGGGGCGGTCGCAGGGATTGTGGTGCTCGCCGGCGCCGGGCTGCTGTGGGCCCTGCAGCTGCTCGGCGACCGCCCGCCGCCTACGCCGGTGCGCTCGTCCATCACCCTCGACCCGGGCGTGCAGCTGGCGGTTGACCCGCTGCCGCTCGCGCTCTCCGCGGACGGGACCGTGCTCACCTATGCCGGGGAGCATGCCGGCCACGTCCAGCTCTACCTCCGGCCGATGGCCGACTTCGCCTCCACCCCGGTGCCCGGCACCGATGGCGCGGGGAGCCCTTTCCTTTCGCCGGATGGCCGCTGGATCGGGTTCTTTGCCGATGGCAAGCTGCAGAAGGTGGCGCGCGCCGGTGGGGCGCCGGTAGTGCTGGCCGACGCGGCCGGCGTGCCGGAGGGTGCCGCATGGGGACCCGACGGGACCATCGTGTACGCCATCCGGGGCGCCGGGGGGTTCCGGCTTTCCGAGCGCGGCGGGGCGCCGGTGCCGCTCGCGGTCGGGACGGCGCCGGGGGACAGCGCGGCGGGGACCGCGACGCCACGGTGGCCGAGCCTCCTTCCGGACGGGCGCCACCTGCTGGTGACGGTGGACGGCGAGGTGGAGGCGCTCGACCTCGCGGACGGGCAGCGGCGGCCGCTGCTGCGGGGCTCGCAGGCGGTCTTCCTGCCGCCGGACCGGTTGCTCTACGACCAGCACGAGGGGCACATCATGGTCGTCGGGTTCGATCCCCGCCGGCTGCAGGTCACCGGCGAGGCGACCCCGGCGTTCGATGCCTTCCGCGGGCCGGGGGGCGGCGCGGCGCAGTTCGCGATCTCGCGGAGCGGGACGCTGGTGTATATCGCGGGCGGGTTCGAGCGCACCCTGTCGCGGGTGGACCGGAACGGGCGCGAGACGCCGCTCTCCTTCCCGCCGCGCGGGTATCGCTTTCCCCGGTTCTCGCCCGATGGGCGGCTGGTCGCATTGACGATTGACCCGCGGCCGTCGGCCATCTGGGTCGCGGACCTGTCCCGCGGCCAGCTGATCCCGCTCCCGCGGGCCGGGCACAACATCGGTGCGGTCTGGGCGCCGGACGGCACCCGGCTCGCGTTCGCGGTGCCGAAGGGCATGGCCTGGGCCCGGTGGCAGGGGAGCGAGCCACCGACACCGGTGGTCACCGGTCCGCGGCCCGAGGGAGATCTCTATCCGATGGACTGGCCGGCGGACGGACGGCTGCTGGCGCAGCGGTGGCGGGGGTCGCGGGCCGACCTGGTGAGGGTGGTCCCCGGGGACAGTGTCCTCGAGGTGGTCACCCTGGGGGACCAGGATGAGGTGGACGGCCGCGTCTCCCCCGATGGACGGTGGCTGGCCTTCTCCCGGCGGGTGGATGGCGTGGAGCAGGTGTACGTACGCGGGTATCCGCATGGCGGCACCGTGACCCAGGCCAGCACCAGCGGCGGTAACGAGCCGCACTGGGGGCGGGACGGGCGGACGCTGTACTTCCGGCAGGGGCCGGCCATCGAGGCGGTGCGGGTGCGGACCGGGGCGGCGTTCGCGGTGCTGGGCCCGCCCGAGGTCCTCTTCCGGGGCGATTACGACTTCTCCCAGGACCCGAACTGGGATGTGGGGCCGGATGGCCAGTTCATCATGGTCCGGAGCGACCCGGCCACGCGGGGTCAGCTGCGGGTCGTGGTGGGATGGAATGGGGGGCGGGAGTAGGCCGACGCCCACCGGAGGCGCCGGCCCGGCCGGTCGAACTACTCCCCGAAGCTGCGGGTGTACTTCACCAGCACCGAGCGGCTGGCCGTGGCGGGGACCGCCGGGTCGAACCGGTTGCGGTCCAGGTTCAGGCCCTGGCCGTAGACCACCCAGAGGTCGTGGCCCTCCCGGATGTTGTAGCGCAGCCGGAGGTTGGCGGTGGCGACGTCGGCCAGGCTGTTGGCCTGGAACACCGCGCTGAGGGAAAGCTGCGGCGTGGCGGAGGCGAGGACCCGGAGCCGCGCCAACCGGGACCACTCGCGCTGCCCCCGGGCGGGGAAGCTCACCCGGTCCAGCTCCACCTCCCCCGACACCCGGAGATGGGCCGAGGCGCGCCACTCCGGTGACAGCACCAGCGACGCGAGGTGGCCATCGTAGTACTCGCCGGCCCGTACCGTGCCGCCCACGACCAGGCGTGGGCCCCCGGGGGGAGACACGGCCAGGCTCAGCGACCGGGCGGTGTAGCGGCCGGCGGGCACGCTCGTCGAGGGGGTCGGCGCGAACGGCGCGGACAGGTCGTCTTCCTGCCGGGAGGCCGTGAGGGTCCAGGTGATGCCGCCCGGCTGCTGCAGCGCCACGATCGCGCTGCCGGTGGAGCTCTCCAGCGTGCCGGCGGCGTTGCGGTAGTTGAGCACCAGCCGCGCGCTGCCCTTCAGCACGTGCCCCGCGGGCGAGATCTGCAGGCCGTACCCCAGCTCGGCCAGGGGTTGAACGGCGTCGCGCCGCTCCACGTAGCCGAGCGCGGGGGCATAGCGGGCGCCGGTGGTGGACAGGGCGGCACGGTACCAGAGGTCCCGGTCGCGGCGGCGCTCCACTCGCACTCGCAGTGCACCACGCGGCAGGACGCCACCCCCCGCCCCGCTGCCCGCGTCGCCGGCGAGGGCCACCGCCGCGAAGCCGAAGTAGTCGTCGCCGCCGAGGTTGAGGTCGCCATCGGCGGCGAGCGCCGCCTGGCCGGAGTCGGTGGTGACCCGGGTGGTGGCCATCACGCCGACCCACGAGCGCGGGTTGAAGAGGGCGCGCCGCGCCCGGATCACGCCGAGGTTTTCCCGGACTCCGGCTGGCGTCCGTCCGGTCTGGACCTCGAGCAGCCCCAGGTCCCAACCGCCCACCCGCCCCACCAGCCGAGCCCCACCCAGCAATCGTACCGGATCGCCGGCGGGGGTGAGCCCCACGCGGCGGCTGTTGAAGAGGATGTCGCTCTCCCCGGTCTTCACCTCGAAGGTGCCCGCCCGCTCGACGAAGAACGCCCGTCGCTCGGGAAAGAACAGCGGGTACCGGGTCAGGTTGATCCGCTGGTCGTCCACCTCGGTCTCGGCGAAGTCGGTGTTGGCGGTGAGGTCCAGCGTCAGGCTCGGCGTGACGCCGAACTTCAGGTCGCCGCCCGCTTCGAACCGGTCGTCCCGGTTCCAGGGGGAGCTGGCAGGGTCGGGGGCGCGGCTGCCCTGGGATCCGGCCAGCACGTAGGGCATGACCCGGAGACTGCGCCCGGGATGGATCCCCTCGACCGACACCCGCTGCCAGCGGGAGGGCTTCCACAGCGCCATCGGGGACGAAGGCTCGATGGCCGGGAAGGTCACCCGCTCGTTGGCGTGGGCGGTGAGCCGGTTGAGGCTGAGGCCGAACTCCACATGACGCCCGTCCCCGGCGAACCGGAGAGTGGAGAACGGAATCCGGAACTCGGCATGCCATCCCTCCGGACCGCGGCGGGTGGCGAGATCCCACACCCCGTTCCAGGCGGGGCTGAGTGATGCGCTGGACTGGGCGTCGTTGCTGATCGTCCAGTCGTTGCGCTGCCCGCCCGGGGTGGTGCTGAAGCTGACCGCGGTCTGGCGGTCGCCGAAGGTGTCCAGCAGCACGTTGAAGAAGTCGCCCGGGGCGTCGTCGTCGCGGACCATGGAGCTGGCCCGCACGCCGCCGGGGTGCGCCTCCCACGCGTCGAGCAGGACGTACAGCGCCTCGTCGTCGTAGGCCACCCGGATGTCGGTGCGCTCGGTCGGCGCGGCACCGTAGGCCGGGAGGTACACCGTCAGCGGGAGCGGCGGCACCGCCGCCCAGGCCGCATCGTCACCACGGCCATCGATCCGGACCGGCCCCGTGAGGCGGGGCAGCGCCATCGGGGTATCGCGGCCGGCCACCGACGCCCGGCCGGTGACCGTGGCCTGCTGGGCCGTCAGCGCGGCGGCGGAGAGCAACGGCAACAGCACGAGCAGTGCTGCCGCCCACCCGCGAGGGCGGAGAGCGCGCTGCCTCACGGGCGGGAGACCGCCGGCATCGGCGACACCGGCGCGGCGGCTGGCGGCGCGAGGGCGGCGCGCTGGGCCCGGTTCATGATCCAGGCGCCGAGCAGGCAGGCGGCACCCCCGAGAATCGCGAGCGGCGCCACATGCTCGTGCCGCAGCACCACCCCGAGCACCAGGGCCACCGGGGGCATGATGAACGCGGTCGACGCCGCGCGGGTCGCGCCGATGCGGCCGGCGGCGGCGGTGGTCATGACGAAGGCGAGCCCGGTCCCGAGCGCGCCGAGCGCCAGCAGGGACACGACCGGCACGGGGCTCCAGTGGGCGTGGCGCACCGCGTCGAAGCCGAGCGGGGCGAGGAACACCAGGGCGACGCCCTGGGCGGCCCGGATCACCGGCAGCGCGCCGTGCCGCTGCTGCAGGGGCCGCGCGATGTTGAGCGCGAATCCGTAGGAGATCAGGGCGGCGACGATCATCCCGATGCCGAGGGCGCTGCTGCGCCCCTCCCCGACGGACGGGAGGGCCATCAGCACGCCGCCCAGCATCCCGATGCCGAGACCGATCATGATCGGGCGGCCGGGGAGCCGCCGGGCGAGCACCGACGCGACGATGGCGGCGAACAGCGGCGTCGCGCCATTGAGCATGCCGGTCAGCGCCGAGGAGACCCGCTGCTCGGCGAAGGGAAACATCGACAGTGGAAAGGTCAGCCAGACGACGCCCAGCAGGGCGACGCGGCCCCAGTCGGCCCGTGGGATCGGCTTCCAGGCTGCCGGCACCAGGCTCAGGGTCACAAATCCGATCAGCACCCGGAGCAGGGTCACGCCGGTGGGGCCGACGGCCTCGAGCCCCTCGGCAATGAAGAGGAAGGAGGCGCCCCAGATGATGCCGGGGGCGAGGATGAGGAACCAGGCGGAGCTGCGTGCGTCGCGAGTCATGAAGCCCGAGGGGTCGGAGGGGCCCTAATGAGTTTTGGTGTCGCAACGACACACTACAATCCTCTTGCTCAAATGAGCAAATGCGCCGAATTTCTTTCGGAACCCGAACCGGAGCGCCGCCATGCCCAGTCTCGACGCCATCGATCTTGTGTTGCTCGATGCCGTGCAGCAGAACGCCAACCAGCGACTGGAGGACCTGGGCCGGCTGGTGCAGCTGGCGCCGTCGTCGGTGCATGACCGGCTGCGGCGGCTGGAGACGGAGGGCGTGATCCGGCGCTGGACGGTGACGATTGACGCGGAGGCGGTGGGGCTCGACGTGCTGGCCTTCATCGGGGTGCGCAGCAGCCGGGCGTGCGGCGTGCTCAAGGAGGAATTGAGCGCGATCCCGGAGATCGAGGAGGCGTATTCGGTGGCGGGCGAGCTGTGCTACCTGCTCAAGGTGCGGGTCACGTGCACCAACGGCCTGCTGGCGCTGGTGGACAAGCTGCGGGCGATCAAGGGGATCGACCACACCCACACGACGGTGGTCCTCAAGACCCAGCTGGACCGGCCGATCGCGCTGCCGGTGCCCAAGCGCGCGCCGGCTGCCCGCCCGGCCCGGCGGGCGCGGACGGCGTGAGGGCACCGCGGCCTCACGCCACCGACCGCGCGCTCCCTTCCCTCCCCCGCCCGAGCACCATCTGCCACTCCGCCAGCACCTCCGGCGCGGCGAGAAACCGGATCCGGAACAACGCGTCGAGGTGGCGGACCAGGCGCATGGACTCGCGCCCGGCGCGCTCGGTGTCGGCGGTGGCGGCGGCGTGGACCTCGAGGCTGGTGCGGCGGCGGTGGTGCGCCGTGCGCAGCGCCTGGTAGTCACGGAGCAGCGCCGGCAGCATCGCCGGCGGCATCCCGGCCTCCTGGAGCATCGCGCGGTGACGCTGTGCCGCCGCCAGCGACTGCCGGGCGGCGCGGAGGAAATTTCCCGGCGCCTCCACCTTTCCCAGGTGACGGAGCCTGAGCTCCGGGACTTCCCGCACCTGCGCCACCGTCACCGCCAGCTGGAGCAGCGGCTGGACCCGCTCCTTGAATGCCCTCGCCAGCTCCTGCCGCTCCCATCCGGCCCGCTCCATCTCCTCCAGTGCCGCCAGCTGCTGCAACCGCATCCGCTCCGCCTGGACCAGCCAGTGGCGCAGTCGCTCGGTGGTGGCCGTGATGGCCTCGTTCCAGCCGGGGTGCCGGTCGCAGAACAGCAGCGCGGCGCGGGCGCAATCGAGCTTGGCGAGGACGGTGGCGCGCATGCGGGCGGATTCCTTTCCGCGCCGCCAGGAGGATCCCGGCGGGCAGGCCGGCGACCTCGCGGTGGGGGCGCCCCGGAGCGCGGGGCGAGGGCACGAGGCGGACCAGCGCCAGACAACGGCAAGGCACATCGGACAGAATGTCGAGGACGACGCGGGGAGGAATGCGAGGAGTGTGCCACACAAGTCGCCCAGCGGGGGCCGGGCCTCGTGGCTAACGCGCAAGTCATTGTGCTGATTGCGCGTCGGAGGTTGCGGGCGAGGTTGACCTGATGCGGGGCGATGGCGGCAGCGCGGGGAAGATGTCCACCCGGGGAGACGGCGGTGTCCGCGAGGGTGGACTCCGGGGAGCCGGCCGGGGCCGACCCCCCGACCCCGGAGCGAGCGGATCAGGAGGTCGTCCCACCGGCGCCGGTCACGCGGCCTTCACCGGGCCGGACGGGCCAACAGTGGTCCCCTTGGCCGGGACCGGATAGGGCACGTTGCGGGCGCTCTTCCAGGCCGCGGCCAGTTCGGGCTGGTCCCGGAAGCGGAGCCGCTGGAGCGCATCAATGTGCTTGAGGTGCGCCAGCAGTTCCTTCATGACGGCGCCGAGTTCGGCGCCGGCACCGACGTGCGCGGCGATGGACTGCCGCTGCCGGATGCCTTCCCGGGCGAACTCGTCCAGCTCGGCGGTCATCTGCTCCAGCAGCGAGTCGGGCATCCCGAGCGCGGTGAGCTGGTCCTTGTGCTCGAGGGCCTCGGCCACCCCGGCACGGCCCAGGGCCAGCAGGGTCGTGTCATTGGGGCGGCCGCGCGGAATCCGGAAGTGGAGCGTGATGCCGGGCTCCGACTTCGACGCCGTGCGGGCGATCTCGACCAGGCTCCGGAAGTGCACGAAGAGCTGGTCCCGCAGTTCCGACCTGCGGGTCGTCGCGGCGGTGCTGGTGGCCTGCCCGGCGTGCTGCTGCTGGGCCAGGGCCTCCGCGTGGGCGATGAGCTGGGCCAGCTGGTCGGCCATCGCCTTGCCGCCGGTGCTCGGGTCCGGGTGCTCCTGCAGGAACGCATTGGCGCTCACCGCCGTGGAGAGCTGGATACGGGTAACGCTTTTCATATCGGTACCACTCCCTTCGTTGGGACTCCTCCTGCATGAATGTGGGCCGGCCAACGCGTGGCGTGGCCGGCGGAACTGCCGGGCGATGTCTCGAGCCACCGGACGGCGGAGGCGGGAGATGCGACGCGCGTGCCACCATCGCCATCGCTCGTGCCGATGGTTGTCGGAGTGACACGGGAGCCGCTCGGGCGGGGTATTTCACGGGCAAAAGTCGCTGGGCAACTGCGGAAATTCGCCGGACGGCCGCGGAATTTCGCCGGACGACCGCGGAAATCGGCCGGACGGGCGCGGAATTTCGC
>CAZYIV010000099.1:0-13622 GCA_964647615.1 uncultured Gemmatimonadaceae bacterium
CGGCGGATCGCGGGCCGCACGAACAGCTCGAAGGTCACCATGGTGCTGACGGGGTTCCCCGGCAGCCCGATCCAGGGCAGCGCCCCCAGCATCCCGAAGCCCACCGGCGCGCCGGGCCGCATGCGGAGGCGCCAGAACCGGAGCTCGGTCCCCAGCTCCTCCAGCACCGCGCGGACGTGGTCGTGCTCGCCGACGCTGATGCCGGCGCTGGTCACCAGCAGGTCTGCCTCCGGCGCCCGGGCCAGGTGCTCCCGCAGGCTCGCCGGCGTGTCCCGCGCGATGCCCAGCGACAGCGGCTCGGCCCCGGCCTGCCGCACCAGTGCGGTGAGGGTGTGGGTGTTGCTGCTGGCGATCTTGCGGCCGGCCAGGATCTCGTCCGGCTGGTCCAGGTCCACGATCTCGTCGCCCGAGGCGAGGATCGCGACCCGCGGCCGGCGCACGATCAGCGGATGCCCCACCGCCATCGAGGCGAGCACCCCGAGCTGGGCCGGGCCCAGATCGGTGCCGGCGGGAAACACCAGCGCGCCGCGGCGAAGGTCCTCGCCGGCGCGGCGCACGTTGGCCCCAGCGTCGCGATCGTCCCGGATGGCCACCGTGGCGACGCCGAGGTCGGTGTCCTCCTGGCGGATGACGCAGTCGGCGCCGTCGGGAACCGGGGCGCCGGTGAAGATCCGGGCGCAGGTGCCGGGCGTGATCGGGCGGGTGGGGAAGGCGCCGGCGGGAATGGACTCCACGACCTGTAGCCGGCGGGGCGCCTCGGCCGTGGCGCCCCGCACGTCGTCGCTGCGCGCGGCGTAGCCGTCCATCGCCGAGTTGTTCCACGCGGGGAGGTCGAGCGGGCTGGTCACCGGCTCGGCCAGCACCGCGCCGAGCGCATCGTCGAGCGGTACCCGCAAGGCGGGCTGGGGGGTGAGGCTGGCGAGGATGCGGGCGGCGGCCTCGCGCGGGGCGAGGGGCGCGGTCAAAGGGCCCGCGCCTTCTCCCACCCGAGGTTGGCCAGGAGCTGCAGCCACATCGTGTCGCGGAAGCGGAGCACGGGGCAGGCGGCCTGGAGGCGCTCGTCATCGGTGATGATGGCCACCCACTCGTCCCGGTCCTTGGCCGAGCCATAGACGGACTTGGGACCGGCCGCGGTGCGGAACACCTCGATCCGGGGCACCCCCGGCACCTCGACCCCCTCCACCAGCACGAGGTCCATCCCGTCGCCGTGGCGCCGCGCCAGGGTCAGGATGTCGTCGCCCTCCTCGGGGTGATCGAACCGCGCGTGCACCCCGGGCCCGACCAGCAGCGTGCGGGCCGACTTCCCCTCGTGGAACAGCCGGTGGCTGTCGCTCCCGGGGCGGTCGGCGGTCACCGGCTGCCGCGCATCCTTGACGGTCAGCACCCGGCGTCCCTTGCGGGCGTACTCCGCCGCCAGGGCAATCGCGAGGGTCGTCTTGCCGTGGTTCTTGTTTCCGATCACTGCGAGGATGCGTGCTCCCGCCACAGCGCCTCCGCCCGTGCGAGGTCCTCGGCCGTGTTCACGTTGAAGAACAGGCGGGCCGGGTCGCCCAGCCTGGCGACCCGCTCGTGGCTGAGGATACCGACATTCGCCCCGTCATGGAAGCCGATGGCCCGTCGCTCCCCCCGGTCGAGGGCGGCCGCGATCGCGGGGCCCGCCCCGGCGCCGTACGCGGCGCACAGCGGCTCGAGCCCCCGGGGCCCCGCGCTGGCGGGGAGCAGCGCGTCCCGGTCGCCGAGCCCCTCGGCGAGGGCGGTGAGCAGGGCGGGGGTCACGAAGGGCATGTCCCACGCCGCTACCACCACCGGCGCGGGTGCCGCCTTCACGGCCGTGAGCAGGCCGCCGAGTGCCCCGGTGCCGGGGCGGAGGTCGCGCACCACGCGGAGCCCGGGGTGCCAGTCGGGGGCGTCGGGCGCATTGGCGACCAGCAGCGGGGCCGCGCCGAGGGCAGCGGTGAAGGCCGCCACCAGGCGATCAAGGATGCGCTCCCCTCCCACCCGGAGCAGGCCCTTGGGCACGCCCTCGTAGCGCCGGGCCTCGCCTCCCGCGATGATGGCGCCCTGCATCAGTAGCGGCGGCCCCGCTTCCGTTCCAGCACCACATCAATGCTCACCATGAACATGAGCAGGTGATGGCCGCGGGTCATCACCTTCGGCTGCACCCCCTGCCGGGCCGTGGCATGGTCCACCCCGGTGAGGCGGAGCCAGCTGTCGCGCACTTCCACCCGCCCCTGCCACCCGGGGCCCAGCGGGGTGGCCAGGCCCAGCCCCACGGTCAGGTAGGGCGACGTGGTGGTCACGTTCTCGTCGTGGTAGACCGAGGCGGCGGCGTATTCCCCACCGCCGGCACGGACCTGCCCGTCCGTGGCGACGAAGCTTTCCTGCATGATCGCGAACCCGCCCATCCCGCGAAGGTACGGCTGCACCCCGCCACGCCAGTCGGGCCGGAGCATGACCCCTCCGGCGACGATGGCGGTGCTGGCGCCGCCCTCGTTGTTCTGCAGCGAGCCGCAGAGGTCCGCGGCGTAGTCGGTGCCGGCACGGGAGGTCAGGGTGCAGTCGTCGGCCGTGCCCATGCGGGTCACGACCAGCTCCGCCGCGAAGCCGTAGTTCGCCGAGGGGAAGTAGGCGCCGTGGATGGTGATGCCGAGCGCGCTGGTGAGATTGCGCGCGAGGCGGGCCGTGTCGGTGCCCGCGGCGTCGAGCAGCGGCTGCTGTCCCACCTGCCACACCGCGCCCCCCCCGCTGACATGCAGCAGGCCCGCGCCGATGAACAGTCGAGCCTGGTCGTGCTCCCGCTGGGCCGCGAGCGGTGCCGCGACCAGCACGGCAAGGAGGAGCGGGGTGGCCGGCGAGCGGGGGATGGTCGGCGTCCTCAGTACCGGCGGCCGCGCTTCCGCTCCAGCACGATATCGAACCCGATCGTCACCGAGAGGAAATGCTTGCCGACCGAGGTGCTGGGCGGCTTGAGCCCCTGCCGGACGGTGGGGCCCGACACCTTCGGGAGCTGCACCCAGTTGTCCCGGATCTCGGTGCGAAACTGGTAGCCGCGGCCGATCACCGCCACGATCCCGCCGCCGAAGGAGAGGATCGGGTGCACCCCTACCGGGCGGTCGTCCCGGTAGAGCGGCAGCACCGCGGTACCGGTGCTGTCGTTGCTGAGCTTGCCCTCCACGTTCAGGAAGCTCTGCTGCGACACCACGAAACCGGCGCTGGCGCGGACATACGGGTGCAGGACCTGGCTGCTCCAGGCCCGGTAGACCACCCCCGCGGCGAGGGCCACGGCCGAGGCGTTGTCCTCGTTCCGGTTGAGGGACCGGCACAGCTGGCTGGTCTCCGCCGCACCGGTCGTCGCGGTGATGCTGCACTGATCCTCGGTGGCCAGCCCGAGCAGCTGGGCCTCCACGTTGAGCCCCAGCGAGGCCTTGGGGAAGTAGGTGCCGGAGAACAGGACGTTGAGGCTCCGCCGGAAGGTGCGCGCCACGGCGAGCGTGTCGTCCTGGCCCGGTCCGACAATGAACGGCTGGTGCCCGACCCGCCACAGCGTGCCGCCCCCCGAGGTCTGCCCGACGCCGACCGTGAACATCAGCCGGGCCTGGTCAGCGGTCGCCTGGGCCGCCAGCGGCCCGGTCAGCAGCAGGGCAGGGAGCGTCCAGCGGAGGAGGTAACGGCGCATCGCTCGCCCTCGTGCAGGGAGTTCCACCATGGGACGGCACCCCGGCCGGGTCGCGCCGCCGGCGCCCCGGCGCGGGCCGGGAACAGGGTGAAGCCTGGCGCGGGAAGGCGTGAAGGGCCGCGTGCAGCGCGGTCCCGGAGGAGACGCGGCCCGCCCCCGGCGCGCGCACAGCGCGCCGGGCCCGGCTCAGTCCCCGGCCTCGCAGGCCGCGGAGAGCTCGGGGCCCTCGCTCACCTCCACGCGCCGCAGCCGGGTTCCGACGGGCAGCCGGTCGGCCAGGCAGCCGAAGAGCCAGGCCGCGAGAGCCTCACAGGTGGGTTGCCGGGTGCCCGCGGCGAAGGGTGGCACCAGCCGGTTCAGGTCGCCGCCGTCGAGCGGGCCCACCACCTCGGCGAGGAGGGCGTCGAGCTCGGCCAGGTCGAGCAGCATGCCGTCGGCGGGCGCCGCGGGGCCGGTCACCGTCACCGCACAGCGGTAGTCGTGGCCGTGCGGCTCGACCACCGGCCCGAACCGGGCACGGTTCTCCGCCGCGGCGCGGCCCGGCAGCCCGAAGTGGTGGGTGGCGTGGAACCCGACCACGCGGGTGAGCGAGAGCCGCATCGGCTCAGAAGGCGAAGCCGAGTCCCAGCCGGAACTCGCGGCCGCCGCTCCACTGGTCGCGCTTGCCGCCCGGGAGCACCGCATTGGGATTGTTCGGGTCGGTGGACGGCTCGGCCGCCGGCTCCGCGGTGTAGCTGAGCGGGTAGCTCAGCTTCCAGAACAGCTGTCGCGCCTCCAGCCGGAGGTGCAGCGAGTTGCCCAGGAAGATGCGGGTCCCGACCGACGGGACCAGGTAGATCTTCCCCCCGAAGCGGTAGCCGCTCGAGTCCTGCACCCCGCCCGCCGGGAGGTCGGAGCCATGGGCGTAGCCGATCCCGGCCGACAGGAAGGGGGCGAGGTGGTTCCAGGTCTTCTTGCCCGTCAGGTTCAGCTGGAACCCCGCCTCGATCATCGTGAGCGACTGGTCCACCGGTCCCTTCACCCGGGTGGCGACGCTGTCGGCGGCGCTCACCACCAGCCGTTCCAGTTCCGCCTTGCCGACGGTGGCCTGGAAGTGGAGCGGGGTCCCGATCCGGAGGTCGAGCCGGAGGCCGTAGGAGCGCCCGTGATGGGGGCCGATCCCGAGCTTGCCGCCGTCCCCGCCGACGTCACCCCCGAGCAGCGTGAGCGACTTGCCGCGGGGGATGTCGCGGTAGGGCGAACTGGT
The DNA here is from genome assembly GCA_964647615.1 of uncultured Gemmatimonadaceae bacterium. Classification (GTDB taxonomy): domain Bacteria; phylum Gemmatimonadota; class Gemmatimonadetes; order Gemmatimonadales; family GWC2-71-9; genus JADJOM01. The sequence continues at coordinate 4,923 of CAZYIV010000099.1, forward strand.
GGGGGCGTGGCCCACCTGGGCGCTGAGGGGCAGGGCGGCCACGAGGGCCAGGGCCGCGGCCCGGAGGGCGAATGGCATGGATCGAATAGTAAGGGGACGGGTGCGGGGGCGGAGCCCCGGCGTCAGGGCAGGCGCAGGTCGCGCCCGGTCATCTCCGGCGGCGGGTCGATGCCGAGCAGGCGGAGCACCGTGGGGCCCACGTCGCACAGGGCCCCGCCCGCCCGCAGCGGCCCCGGCCCGGCCCGGAGGGCCACGAGGGGTACCGGGTTGGTGGTGTGGGCGGTGTGGGCCCCGCCGGTCTCCGGGTCGATCATCAGCTCGCAGTTGCCGTGGTCGGCGGTGATGAGCACCGTGGCGTTCACCGCCTCGGCCGCCTCCAGGACCCGGCCCAGGCAGGCGTCCACCGTCTCCACCGCCTGGATGACCGCCGGCAGGACGCCGGTGTGGCCGACCATGTCGGCGTTGGCGAAGTTGCAGAGCAGGAAGTCGTGGCTCTTCTTCCGGAGCGCGCCCACCAGCTCATCGGTGATCCCGGCGGCGCTCATTTCCGGGGCCAGGTCGTAGGTCGCCACCTTCTGCGACGGGACCAGGGCCCGCTCCTCGCCCTTGTAGGGCGGCTCGTACCCGCCGTTGAAGAAGTAGGTGACGTGGGGATACTTCTCGGTCTCGGCGGTGCGCAGCTGGGTGCGGCCGTGGTCGGCCAGCACCTCCGCCACGATCTTCGCCATGCTGAACGGGGGAAACGCCGGCGGCACCGGGAAGGTGCGGTCGTACTGCGTCATGGTGACCATCGCGAGCGTCGGCCGGTCGGTCACGTCGAAGCCGTCGAACCCGTCGATCATCAGCGCCCGGACGATCTGCCGCATCCGGTCGCTGCGGTAGTTGAAGCAGAGCACCCCGTCGCCGTCGCGGAGCGGGGCCACCGGCCGCTCGCCGTCCATGAGGACGATCGGCTTCACGAACTCGTCGGTCTCGCCGCGGGCGAGCGCCGCCTCGACCGCCGCCACCGGGTCGGTGGCCGGCGCGCCGATACCGCGGACCATCGCGTCGTAGGCCAGCCGGGTGCGCTCCCAGCGGCGGTCCCGGTCCATGCCGTAGTAGCGGCCCACCAGGCTGGCGATGCGCGCCCGCCCGGGGGCGATCCGCGCGATGTCCGCCACCAGCTTGGCCACCACCTGCGCGCCGATGGTGGGCAGGGTGTCGCGCCCGTCGAGGAAGCCGTGCACCGCGATGCGGGGCACGTCGAACCGCGCCCCGAGCTCGAGGCAGGCCAGCAGGTGCTCGTCGATGGCGTGCACGCCGCCGGGGCCGAGCAGGCCCACGAGGTGCAGCGTGCGGCCCCGGTCGCGCAGCCCGCGACAGAGCTCCACCAGCGGGGGCAGCTGGAAGAACTGGCCCGAGCGGACGCTCTGCGAGATGCGCACCAGGTCCTGGGGGACGACCCGGCCGGCGCCGAGGTTGAGGTGCCCGACCTCGGAGTTGCCCATCTGCCCCTCGGGCAGGCCCACCGCGAGCCCGCTCGCCTGGAGCAGGGTGCGCGGCTGGTCCTGCCACAGGTGGTGCCACACCGGCGTCCGGCCGAGCTCGATCGCGTTGCCCTCACGGGCCGCGCGATAGCCCCAGCCATCCAGCACGATGAGCGCGACGGGTCCGGCGGGTCCTCGCGTGTTTGACATGACTCTCCGGCGTCTCTACAATCGAAAGCGTGCGAGCCGCGCAAGAATCTAGTCCCCGACGGAGCCGCCTACCAGCCTTGCTGGGGGCCGCCCTGGTCGTCCTCGTCCTTCCCGCCGCCGGCCAGTCCGCCGCCACGCTGGGCAGCGAGGCCCGGTTCACCAAGGCCCCGGGCCGCACGGTGCTGGGCACCCTGCTCGCCGGTGCCGACGTGTCGCCGGGGAAGCGCTCCGGCGCCTACACCGAGGTGACCTTCGACGGCTGGCTGCCCAGCGCGTCGCTGGGTTCCTTCGCCCGCGACGGCTTCGACGCGGTGGTGCGCCACAGCGGGGGTGAGCAGCTGCGCCGCACCCCGGAGGGCACCCCGGTCGCGCGGCTGGTGAACGGCGCCGGGGTGCTGAAGAAGGAGACCCGCGGCAGCTGGACCCGGGTGCAGCGCTCCGCGTGGGTCGAGCAGAAGGCGCTGGTCTCGGCGCCGGCCGCGGCGGCGCCCACGGCCCCCGCGCTCCCCGGCGGCGTGAGCATCGGCCGGCGCACGGAGCTCCGGGTCGAGGCGGGCGGCACCGAGATCGGCACCGTGGATTCCGGGGTCCCGGCCCGGGTGGTCGCCCAGACCGAGGGGTGGAGCCGGGTGCAGCTCGAGGTCTGGGTCCCCGACAGCACCCTGCAGGCCGCCGACAGCGGTATCCTGCGGGGCGTCAGCCAGGCCGAGGTGCGGGCCAACCCCGCGCGGTACATCGGCCGGACCCTGGAGTGGCGGCTGCAGTTCGTGGCGGTGCAGAAGGCGGACGAGTTGCGGCCGGAGATCCCCATGGGGCAGCCCTACCTGCTCACCCGCGGCCCCCTGCCGGAACCCGGCTTCGTCTACGTCGTAGTGCCCTCCAGCCAGGTGGCCCGGTTCGAGGCGCTCCCCGCCCTGAAGGAGATCGTGGTGCGGGGCCGGCTCCAGGCCGCCTCCAGCAAGTATCTCCCGACGCCGATCCTCAACCTGGTCTCCGTGGTGGACGGCGTCGCCAACTGACGGCGGGAAGGCGGAGCAGGCCATGAACGACCTCCTCAGGCAGCGGATCCTCCGGCGGCTCGAGTCGCTCCCGGACGAGCGGGCCTACCAGATCCTCGACTACATCGAATTCCTCGAGAGCAAGTATGCCGAGCGGGCCATGCCGGCCGGCCTGCTGGCGCGCATCACCGAGACCGTCGAGGACACGATCCGCGCGGCCAAGCTGCCGGTACAGGCCATCAGCGGGACCGCCTCCGTCATGGACAGCGCCGGCCGGCTCATGAAGGGGCTCGCCGCCGCTGGCCAGGCGGTGGTGGATGAGGCGGTGAAGGTGGCCACCACCCCCCCCGCGGGCGGCCCGCCCGCGGCGCCACCCGCGGCGCCCAAGGCCCCGGCCCCGCCGCCCCCCGCCGAGGGTTCGTGACCGAGGCGACCCCGCCCGGCAGCTCCAGCCCCAGCTTCGTCTCCGGGATCGGCCCCTTTGCCGCCATCAGCCTGGTGGTGGGGACCATGATCGGCTCGGGGATCTTCATCGTGTCCGCCGATATCGGGCGACAGGTGGATCCGTGGGGGCCGGGCGCGCTGCTGCTCATCTGGCTGGTGACCGGGCTGATGACCGTCATGGGCGCGCTGGCCTACGCCGAGCTCGCCGCCATGATGCCCGCCGCGGGGGGCCAGTATGTCTTCCTGCGCGAGGGGCTCTCGCCGCTGGTCGGGTTCCTCTTCGGCTGGACCCTCTTCACCGTCATCCAGACCGGGACCATCGCCGCGGTGGCGGTGGCGTTCGGCAAGTTCCTGAGCGTGCTGCTGCCGGGCATCACGCCGGACGTCTTCCTCTCGCTGGGCCACCTGCCGATGCCGGGCGGCACCATCGAGCTGGGGCTCTCGTGGCAGCGGCTGGTGGCGCTGGGCGTGGTGCTGGTGCTCACCCTGGTGAACGTGGTCGGGGTGACGCTCGGGGCGCGGGTCCAGAGCGTCTTCGCCTCGGCCAAGGTGCTGGCCTTCCTGGTGCTGATCGCCTGCGGCCTCGGGCTGCGCCACGCCTCGGAGGCGTGGGTGGTGAACCGGGCCGGCTTCTGGGGCACGGGGGACTGGTCGCTCGCGGTGCTGCCGGTCTTCGGCGCCGCGATGGTGGGAAGCCTGTTCTCGGCTGATGCCTGGAACAACGTGACCTTCGCCGCGGCGGAGGTGCGCGACCCGCGCCGCAACCTCCCGCTGGCGCTCGGCGTCGGTACCGCGCTGGTGATGACGCTCTACCTCCTGGCCAACCTCGCCTACCTCCACCTGCTGCCCTTCGCCGGCGACCCGGCGGGCCAGGACGTCGCCAGCCGCGGGCTGCAGTACGCCGCGCAGGACCGGGTGGGCGTGGCCGCCGCTGAGGCAATGTTCGGCGCTGCGGGCGCGGTCTTCATGGCGATCGCGATCATGCTCTCCACCTTCGGCTGCGTGAACGGCCTGACGCTCGCGGGCCCGCGGGTGTACTACGCCATGGCGCAGGACGGGCTGTTCTTCGCGGGGGCGGGGCGGCTGCACCCGCGCTACAAGACCCCGGCCTTCGGGCTGCTGGCGCAGATGGGCTGGGCCATGGTGCTGTGCCTCAGCGGCAGCTACGGCAACCTGCTCGACTACGTGATCTTCGCCTCGCTGGTGTTCTACCTGGTGACGATCATCGCACTGTTCCGCCTGCGGGTGACCCGGCCGGAGCTGCCCCGGCCGGTGAAGGCGTTCGCCTACCCGGTGGGGCCGGCGGTCTACCTGGTCCTCGTGGCGTGGCTGATGGGGGTGCTGCTGCTCCGGAAGCCGCTCTACACCTGGCCCGGGCTGCTGATCGTGGCGCTCGGCATTCCGGTCTACTACCTGTGGCGGCGGGGGGCGCCGTCGGCGGGGTGAGGGTCACCTTGCGGAGGGTCCGCTCCGCCCCGTAGCTTTAAGGATGGAACCCCTGAACGTCCTCCGCGTGGCGTCCGCATGAGCACCGTCCGTCCCGGCTTGGCGCTCACCTTCGACGACGTCCTTCTGGTCCCGCGCCATTCCACCGTCCACCCGCGCCAGGTATCCGTCCGGAGCCGCCTGACCCGCGCGATCCCGCTCAACATTCCGCTGGTTTCCGCCGCGATGGACACGGTGACCGAGGCGGAGATGGCCATCGCGATGGCCCGCGCCGGCGGCATCGGCGTGATCCACAAGAACATGACCGTGGCCAAGCAGGCCGCGGAGGTGGACCGGGTCAAGCGCAGCGAGAGCGGCATGATCCGCGACCCGATCACGCTGGCGCCGGACCGGCCGCTCCGGGAAGCGGCGGCGGTGATGGCCCGGTTCCGGATCTCCGGCGTTCCGATCGTGGACGAGGCGGGGATGCTGGTGGGGATCATCACCAACCGGGACCTGCAGTTCGAGCGAAACCTCGAGCAGCCGATCCGCGAAGTGATGACCAAGGACCGCCTGGTCACCGCGCCGGTGGGCACCGGGCTGGACGAGGCCGAGCGGATCCTGGCGAAGCACCGGATCGAGAAGCTCCCGGTGGTGGACGAGGCGGGCCGGCTCAAGGGCCTCATCACCGTCAAGGACATCTTCAAGCGGAAGCAGTACCCCGACGCCAACAAGGACCAGCACGGCCGCCTGCGGGTGGCGGCGGCGGTGGGCGGGACCCCGGAAGCGAAGAACCGGGCCCAGGCCCTGATCGATGCCGGCGCCGATGCGCTGGTCATCGACTCCGCCCACGGTCACAGCGACGGTGTGTTGCAGACGGTGAAGCTGCTGCGGGACGCCTTCCCCGAGGTGCAGCTGATCGCGGGCAACGTCGCCACCGAGGCGGGGGCCCGCGAGCTGGCGCGGATCGGGGTGGACGCGGTGAAGGTGGGCGTCGGGCCGGGCAGCATCTGCACCACCCGGGTGGTCACCGGGGTGGGTGTGCCCCAGGTGACGGCCATCATGGAGGCGGTGCGCGGGGCGGGGGTGGACATTCCCATCATCGCCGACGGCGGCATCAAGTACTCCGGCGACGTCGTGAAGGCGCTCGCCTCGGGCGCCAGCTCGGTGATGATGGGCTCGATGCTCGCCGGCACCGACGAGAGCCCGGGCGAGTCCATCCTGGCGGAAGGGCGGCGGTTCAAGTCCATCCGCGGCATGGGCAGTCTCGCGGCGATGCAGGAAGGCTCCGCCGACCGCTACTTCCAGGAGGGGGAGCTCTCCACCTCCAAGATGGTGCCTGAGGGCATCGAGGGGCGCGTCCCCTACAAGGGCCCCGTGGGCGACGTGCTGTTCCAGATGGTCGGCGGCCTCCGCAGCGGCATGGGCTACTGCGGCGTCGCCTCGGTGGACCACCTCCGGACCGAGGTGGAGATGGTGCAGATCACGAGCGCCGGCCTCCGCGAGTCGCACCCGCACGACGTGACCATCACCCGCGAAGCGCCGAACTACAACGTCTAGTCCCGGGCCTCCCCCCGCCGGCGCCGCCCCCCCCGGCCGCGCCCGCCGGGCCGCGCCGCCCCGCCGGGGGCCGGCCCCGGGCCCCGCCCCCCGGGCCCCCACACCCCCCCCCCCCCGCCGGGGCCCACCCCCCGCCCCGGGCCTCACTCCCCGGTCCTGGCCGGGCCCGCCCCCCGCCGGCCCCCCCCCGGGGGGGGCCGCCGGCGGGGCCGCGCGGCCCCGCAGGGCGCAGTCCCGTAGCACCGACCCCGTTCCCCCATACCGCCCCCTCTCCCCCGGGAGCTGTTCATGTCCCTCTTCCGCACCAAGTCCCTCTCGGAGCTGATGCCCGAGGACGGCGACGGAGGCCTCAAGCGGGCCCTGACCGCCACCAACCTCGTGCTGCTGGGCATCGGCGCGATCATCGGCGCGGGCATCTTCGTCCTGACCGGGACCGCCGCGGCGCAGTACGCCGGGCCGGCGATCACCCTGTCCTTCATCCTCGCCGGGTTCGGCTGCCTCTTCGCGGGGCTGTGTTACGCCGAGTTCGCCTCGATGATCCCGATCGCGGGGAGCGCGTACACCTACGGCTACGCCACCCTGGGCGAGCTGGTGGCGTGGATCATCGGGTGGGACCTGATCCTGGAGTACCTCTTCGCCGCCTCGACGGTGGCGGTGGGGTGGTCGGGCTACTTCACCGCGTTCATGGCGGAACTGGGCATCACGCTGCCGCCGGCCCTCACCGGCGCGCCCTACAACGTGGTGGGCACCCACACCCTGGTGCCGGCCCAGATCTGCGTGGACCCCTCGACCGGCGGCGTGGCCTTCGATGCGGTGACCCGCACCGCGGTGACGGTGGCCGACTGCGCCGGGAAGGGCTTCAACCTGGTCAACGGCATCCTCAACGTGCCGGCGATGGTGCTGATCCTGCTGATCACCACCCTGCTGGTGGTGGGGATCAAGGAGTCGGCCCGGTTCAACAACATCATCGTCTACGTGAAGGTGACGATCGTCCTGCTGGTGATCGGGTTCGGGGTCAAGTACGTCAACAGCGCCAACTGGACCCCGTTCATTCCGCCCAACACCGGGGAGTTCGGCCACTTCGGCCTGAGCGGCATCGTCCGCGGCGCCGGCGTGATCTTCTTCGCCTACATCGGCTTCGACGCTGTCTCCACGGCGGCGCAGGAGGCCAAGAACCCGCAGCGCGACCTGCCGATCGGCATCCTCGGCTCGCTCGCGATCTGCACCGTGCTGTACATCGCGATGGCGCTGGTGATGACGGGCATCGCCCACTACACCGAGCTGAACGTCCCGCACCCGGTGTTCGTGGCGATCGAGAAGGCCGGCCCGGCGCTCAAGTGGCTCGGCTTCCTGGTGAACATCGGTGCCATCGCCGGCCTGGCCTCGGTGGTGCTGGTGATGCTCATGGGCCAGCCGCGCATCTTCTTCAGCATGTCGCGTGACGGCCTGCTGCCGCCGCTCTTCGGCAAGGTGCACCCCACCTTCCGCACCCCGTACATCTCCACGATCATCACCGGCCTGGTGGCCGCGGTGATCGCCGGGGTGTTCCCGATCGGCCTGCTGGGCGAGCTGGTCTCCATCGGCACCCTGCTGGCGTTCGTGATCGTGTGCGGCGGCATCATCGTGCTGCGCAAGGTCCAGCCCGACCTGCCGCGGCCCTTCCGCACCCCGCTGGTGCCGATCGTCCCCATCCTCGGCATCCTGATCTGCGGCTACATGATGTACGGCCTGCCGGTGGACACCTGGTACCGGCTCGGCATCTGGATGGCGCTCGGCCTGCTGGTCTTCTTCGGGTACGGCCGGCGGCACTCGGCGCTCAACCGCGCCTGAGTTCGCCTCACCCCCGGACGCCGGGCGGCGGGCCTTCGGGCCCCGCCGCCCGGCGTCTGGCCACCTACCCCTGACCCCGCCCCCCTCTTAGCTTCCCGGCCCATGCCGCCCCAGCTTTCCCCCGAGCGCGCCGCGCTGGCCCGCCAGTTCGCCGCCGCGCTGCAGCCCGGCCAGCGCATCTGCATCACCACCCACGTGAACCCGGACGGCGACGGCCTCGGCAGCGAGGTCGCGATGGTGCACCTGCTCCGGGGCATCGGGGTCCAGGCGGTGGTGACCAACCCCTCGCCCACGCCGGAGCGGTACCACTTCCTGTTCCAGGACCTCCCCGGCGTGGACAAGAGCGCCGAGGCGGTGAAGGAACTGCGCAAGGCCGACCTCATCCTGGTGCTCGACATCGCGGACGTCGGCCGGCTCGGCATGCTCAGCCAGACGGTGGTGGACCGCGCCGTCACCGTGGCCTGCGTGGACCACCACGTGAGCCAGGGCCTCCTCCCCGACGGGCCGCGCTACGTGGATCCGGAGGCCTCGGCCACCGGCGAGCTGGTCTTCCAGCTGGCCCACGCCAATGGCTGGTCCCTGAGCCCGGCGGCTGCACGGGCCCTGTACGTCGCGATCCTGACCGACACCGGCGGGTTCCGCTTCAGCAACACCCGCCCCGGCACCCTGCGCACCGCGGCGGCGCTGCTCGAGGTGGGGCTCGATCCGGAGCAGATCTACCTCGACGTGTACGCCAACGCACCGGAGGGCCGGGCGCGGCTGCTGGC
>CAZYIV010000100.1:0-13242 GCA_964647615.1 uncultured Gemmatimonadaceae bacterium
CCAAGCACGCCAACATCGGCATCTCGCTCCCCGGCACCTTCGAGGAGCCCAAGGCGCCGGTCTATGTGGACGGCCGCCTGCTGGTGACCCTCAAGGGCGACACGATCGTCGCCGACTTCCTCCGCATCCTCGACGAATACGTGGACACCCGGTATGGCAGCGCCGCTCGCTCAGGTGCTGCGTGAGCAGCCGCTGACCGGGCTGGCGCTGATGTTCGGCGCCGGCCTGGTCACCAGCCTCACCCCCTGTGTCTACCCGATGGTCCCGATCGTCGCCGGGGTGCTCGGCGGGTCGGGGGCCCAGGCGCGCTCCCGGGCCCGGACCCTTGGGTATACCGGCGTGTATGTGCTGGGAGTGTCGCTGGTGTACGCCTCCCTGGGGCTGGTGGCGGGGCTCACCGGGTCGCTCTTCGGGGCCATCAGCTCCAATCGCTGGGCCTTCTTCGCCGTGGGCAACCTGTTGCTGCTCTTCGCCCTGGCGATGCTGGACGTGTTCCCGGTCAGCGCCCCCCAGCGGCTGCTGGCATGGGCGGGGAAATTCGGTGGTGGCTCGGTGGGCGGGGTCTTCGCCATGGGCGCCACCTCGGGCCTGGTGGCGGCTCCCTGTGGTGCCCCGGCCTTCGCCGCGGCCCTGACGTTCGTCTCCGCGACCGGGAGCGCCGTGTTGGGTTTCCTCTACCTGTTCGTCTTTTCGCTCGGGATGACGGCGCTCCTGGCCGTGGTCGGGGTTCTGGCCGGGTCGGGGGCCACGCTGCCCCGGAGCGGACCATGGACGGCGTGGATCAAGCGGGGTGCCGGATTGGTTCTGCTGGCCATGGCGGAGTACTACTTCATCCAGATGGGAAAGGTCTCCTGATGCGCCGCACCGTTCTCCTCGGCGGGATCGCCGGGGCGCTCCTCCTTGCAACGCCCGCCCTGGCCCAGGACACCGGGCTCGCGACTGGCACCCGTGCCCCCGTGGTGGCGGTGCACGACCTGGACGGCAAGCTGGTGGACCTTGGCCAGTGGCTGGGCAAGAAGCCGGTCCTGCTCGAGTTCTGGGCCACCTGGTGCACCAACTGCGAGGCGCTGCTCCCCCGGTTCGTGGCGGCACAGCAGCGCCTGCGGGACAAGGTCGAGTTCATCGGGATCAATGTGACGGTGAACCAGACCCCGGACCGGGTGCGGCGCTACCTTGAGCAGCACAAGGTGCCGTTCCGGATCCTGTATGATGACCAGGGCACCAGCACGCGGGCCTACGAGGCCCCGGCGACCTCCTACGTGGTGATCGTGGACAAGGCCGGCAAGGTGACCTACACCGGCGTCGGCGCGGACCAGCAGTTCGAGGCGGCGCTCGCTCGCGCCGCCGGTGCCTCGGAGTAGACCATGCGTATCTCGATCCTGCTGCTTGGCGCCCTTGCCGCAACGGCCGGTGTGGCGCCGCTCCACGCCCAGGCCGATTCCACCATCGGCCGGGCCACGGCGGTCCTCGTGGACGGGCCCCGGGTGGGCGACCGGGCGCACGACTTCTCGCTGCCATGGGCCGAGGCGGGCCGGGTCGTCACCAGCGAGCCCTGGTTCAGCCTGAGCGCCCAGCGGGGGAAGGTGGTGGTGCTGGCCTTCTTCCCGAAGGCATTCACCCCCGGTTGCACTGCGGAGCTCCGGACCTTCACCGAGCAGTACGGCGACCTCTTCGGGGAGGGCGTGGTGCTGGTGGCGATCAGCGCCGACTCCCTGGAGACCCAGCAGCGGTTCGCCGCCAGCCTGGGCGCCCCCTTCCGGCTGCTCGCCGACCCGGACCAGGCGGTGGCGCGGAAGTATGGCAGTGCCAGTGACCGGCCGGGGTACAATCGCCGCACGGTCTACGTGCTCAATCCCCGGGGCGAGGTGAGCTACACCGACCTCCGATTCCAGGCGCTCGATCCGGGCTCCTACCGCGACCTTGGCCGGGCCATCCGTGACGCCCGGCGCGAGCGCTGACCCCAACCCCTGGACCCCGACCCGATGCCCGCGCACGGTCCTCGCTCCGCCCTCGCCCTCGCCCTCGCCGTCCTGGCGGGTGCAGCCCTCGATGCCGCGCCGCTGTCCGCCCAGACCCCCTCCGAAACCCGGGTCACCTGGGAACTCGGCACCGGGCGGGGCGGGTGGTGCCTGTATTTCCTGATGGCGCCCCGGGAGGCGGCCGACCGGCTGCAGAAGGGGCTCAGGGTGGTGCCGGCCAGCGACTGGCCCGACCTCGTCGCCCCCCTCCGCCGGGTCATCACCGACCAGCCGGAGTACGGGTCGTGGATCCCGGCCGAGTCCTGCCTCTGGTTCTCCAGCGGGGTGACCTCCAACCGGCGGCCGCACGAGACCGGTGACCGCGGCCGCGACTTTGCCCTGTACTGGTGGGGCATTGCGGCCACGGGGGAGGCCAGCGGCGGGAAGCCGGCCCTGTCCCAGGTGGTCCTGGCGACCAACAGCTCCGGCCTCAAGCGGCAGATGGAACTGGAGTTCGTCCAGATGGAGCGGATCGAGATCCGGCGGGATTCGGTGACGGAGTCCGAGGACGAGGAGATCTCCTACAAGCTGGACCGGACGGTCATCTCCTTCGTCGGCCACCCTCGGCCGGACTCCACCCTGGTGCCCGTCCCGGTGGTCCGATCGGCCATCGTGAAGGGCGACAACAACCGGCTCTGGCGGGAAGAGTTCCGGACCACCCCGACTGAGCTGGCCGGCCTCTCCGGCTCGCTGCGGATCCAGGGAAAGGGCCCCCTGGCCAAGGCCCTGACCGCCTCGCCGATCCGCATGATCGGGACGGTCTCTATCGGCGGAACCGGCGAAGTACGGTTTTCCACAGTGCCCTAGAGCCCCCCAGGAGCAGAGCCGGAGCGGACAAGGACCCCGGTGGCCGTGGCCACCGGGGTTTTCCCCATCTGGCCCCCAGGGAGCTCCCCCGGGCGGCCCGGCGGTTCATGCGCCTCCGTGTATGCACAGGCTGTGCATACAATACCGAGCACAGGCGACAGTGTCATCAGTTGTATTATCAACATTCAGGGCGGCCTTTTTCCCATTGTGGGAATTGTGGTTAGCCGATCCACTTCACGTGGAAAACCACCTGGGTGTCTAGCCCCTTGTGAGCGGCGGCCCTGCGAAGCTCATCGGCAGAAAATTCCCGGTCCACATGTGGAAAACATTGGCTTTCCACAGGCGTTGGTGACTTCCCTCGGGATTGCGTGGGAGCGTGCTGGGCTGCTGTCCCCATGTGGATAAGTTGCAGCGTGTCTCAAGTGAGTCACGATGGGCAGTTACGGCCCTGACGGCGTACTTTTGTCCTGTGGAAATGTCCCTTCTCTCCGACATGAACAGCGGCCTCCTCCGTGGTGGTCGGGTGCTGTCTCTAGCCCCCGACTCCAGCGGCGATTCCGTGTGGTGGCAGGACGGCGTGATCCGTGAAGTCGGACGTGCGGCCGACCTGGAGCGGCGGGTACCCAGTCGCGTTCCCCGGTTCGACCTTCCCCGGACCATCATCACTCCCGGCCTCGTGGACGGGCACACCCACCTGGCGCACTGGGCGCTGGGCCGCCGACGGGTCCACCTGGCCGGGGCCCCTCGCCGGTCCGAGGCGTTGCGCCGGATCGCCCAGGCGGTGCCGGAGCACGGCTGGGTGCTGGGGCACGGGTGGGATGCCAACCACTGGGAGGACCCGCCCGACCGCCGCTCGCTGGATGGCGTGACCCGGCACCCCGCCTTCCTCGAGTCGGTGGACATCCACGCCGCCTGGGTCAACAGCGCCGCCCTGGCCGCGGCGGGGATCACCCGGGAGACCGCCGACCCGCCGGGGGGGCGGATCGTCCGGGACGGGAACGGAGAGCCGACCGGCCTCCTGCTGGAACTCGCCACCGAACTGGTGCGCCAGGTGGTGCCCCGGGCCGATCCCCGGGTCCTGGAAGAGGGGCTTCGGGAGGCCCAGGCGGCGGTGCACCGGATGGGGATCACCGGGGTGCACGACGTCGAGGGTCCGGAGGCCCTCCGGGCCTTCCGGGCCCTGGAGGCGGAGGGGGGGCTTCGGCTCCGGGTGCTGTTCCACCCGCCGGTGGCGGAGTTACCGCGGCTCCTGGCCAGCGGGGCCCGCAGCGGGCTGGGATCGGCCTGGCTCCGGCTGGGCGGGGTGAAGCTGTTCCTGGACGGCAGCCTCGGCAGCCGCACCGCCTGGATGCTCCAGCCCTACGAGGGCGGCACCGACCGCGGGGTGACCCTCGCGGATCCCGGGGTGGCCCGGCGCGCGGTGCGGGCCGCGGCGGAGGCGGGGATCGCCAGCGTGATCCACGCCATCGGCGACGCCGCGGTGCGGGAGGCGCTGGAGCTACTGGAGCCGATCCCTGCAGCCGACATCCCGCACCGGATCGAGCATGCCCAGTGCATCGCCCCGGCCGACCTGGGCCGCGCGGGAGCGGGGGGCATCGTCCTGTCCATGCAGCCCTCGCACCTGCCGGGCGACGTGCTCCTGGCCGAGGAGCGCTGGGGCGCGCGCGGGGCGGGGACCTACGCCTTCCGGACCCTGCTCAGCCAGGGCACGGTGCTGGCATTCGGCAGCGACGTGCCGGTGACCGCCCCGGACCCGCGCCATGGCCTGGCGGCGGCGATGGCACGGGTCGCGGCTGACGGCAGCTTCGGGGAAGGGTGGCAGCCGGGCGAGCGGCTGGGCTTCGAGGAGGCGCTCCGCGGCTACACCATCGGCAACGCGGTGGCCGAGGGGCTGGCCCCGCATCGCGGCCGGCTGGCTCCTGGCTACGACGCCGACCTGGTGGCGTGGAGCATGGACCCCGGTGTGCTGGCGGGCGACTGGCTCTCGGTGCGCGAGGCGGAAGTCCGGTTGACGGTCGTGGGCGGCGAGGTGGTGTACCGACGCTGATCCGAGTGCCGCGGCGCATTCCGCCCACCCCCCCGTCCGATTAGACTCCCCCCGGACCCGACCCACCCCCCGCCGTCATTCCCCGAGGAGCGCCGTGCCCGCGTCCGCCATCCGCCGCACCAAGATCGTGGCCACCCTCGGCCCCTCCTGGGCCGCCCCGGAACAGATCCACGCCCTGCTCGACGCCGGGGTCAACGTGGTCCGGGTGAATGCCTCGCACGGCACCCCGGCGATCCGCCGGGAGTGGATCACCACCGTGCAGCGAGTGCGGGAGGAGCGGAACCAGCCGATCGGGATCCTGATGGACCTCCAGGGCCCACGCATCCGGGTGGGGCAGCTGACCCAGCCGGTGCAGCTGGTGCCGGGGGCCCAGGTGGTGTTCGCGCCGGAGTCGGTGGTGACGCCGGGCGAGCTGCCGACGACCTACGATGCGATCGCGCGGGACGTGCACCCCGGCGCGCGGATCCTGCTGAACGACGGACTGCTGGCGGTGCGGGTCACCGACGTGAAGGGCGACCGGGTGATCACCACCGTCGAGTACGGCGGCGAGCTCAAGTCGCACAAGGGGATGAACCTTCCCGGCATCGAGGTGAGCGCCCCGGCCCTCACCGAGAAGGACCGGGAGGACGTGGCCCTCGCGGTGGAGCTGGGGGTGGACTTCATCGCACTGTCGTTCGTGCGCAAGGCGCAGGACCTTGACCTGCTGCGCCGGCTGGTGCCGAAGGGCATCAAGCTCATCGCCAAGATCGAGAAGGACACCGCGCTGCGCGACCTGTGCGGCATCCTCGAGGCCTCCGACGCGATCATGGTGGCCCGCGGTGACCTGGGCGTGGAGCTGCCGTTCGAGGAGGTGCCGCTGGTCCAGAAGCGGATCATCCACGAGGCCAACCTGCACGGCAAGCCGGTCATCACCGCCACCCAGATGCTGGAGTCCATGGTCCACGCCCCGGTGCCCACCCGGGCCGAGGCGTCCGACGTGGCCAACGCCATCCTCGATGGCACCGACGCGGTGATGCTCTCGGCCGAGACCGCGGTGGGCGAATACCCGATCGAGGCGGTGCGCGCGATGGACCGGATCGCGCGGGAGATGGAGACCCACCGGCAGGGCCGGAGCCCCGCCTTCGACGCGGCGGTGGGCCGGCGCCAGCCGGAGACCGACGACGCGCGCCATGCCCGCCCCGGCTCGGGCGTCCCCGCGCGTACCGAGGATGCGATCGGCGTGGCGGTCTGTGCCGCCTCCGAGCTGCTGCACGTGCCGTTCATCCTCTGCTTCACCAGCAGCGGCTTCACCGCCCGGAAGGTGGCGACCTACCGGCCCGCGGTGCCGATCATCGCGGCCACTCCCGAGCCGGAGACCTGGCGCCACCTCTCCCTGGTCTGGGGCACGCTGCCGATCCTCACCGCGCACTCCAGCGACTACGACACCCTCCTCTCCCAGGCCCGGAGCCAGATCCTCGAGCGCGGGCTGGTCCGGCCCGGCGAGCGGGTGGTGGTCACCGCCGGCGTGCCGTTCGACGTGCCCGGCACCACCAACCTGCTCAAGATCGAAGCGCTCTGACCGTGCGCCTCACCTTCCTCGGCACCGGGACGTCCTTCGGGGTTCCCCAGATCGGCTGCCACTGTGCGGTGTGCCGCTCCGAGGACCCGCGGGACCGCCGGACCCGGTCCGGCGCACTGGTGGAGGCGGGCGGGCGGACGCTGCTGATCGACACCTCGCCCGAGCTCAGGCTGCAACTGGTGGCGGCGGGCGTCGAGCGAGTGGATGCGGTGCTCTATACCCACGAGCACGCCGATCACCTCAACGGCATTGATGACCTGCGCATCTTCTCGGTGCGCAACCGGGCGCCGCTCGCCTGCTACGGACCGGTCGAGACCCTGGAGCGGGTGCGCGAGGGCTTCCGCTACATCTTCGACCAGGATGTGCACGCCTTCGAGGGCACCTCCAAGCCGCTGCTGGAGCTGCGGCCGCTGGAGCCGGGGACGGCGGTGGAGATTGCCGGCATCCCGGTGCTGCCGCTCGCCTTCGAGCACGGCTGGATCCGGGTGTTCGGCTACCGCTTCGGGCCCATCGCTTACATCACCGACGTGAAGGCGGTGCCGCCCGAGGCGCACGCCGCGCTGCGGGGGCTCAAGCTGCTGGTGCTCAATTCGCTCTGGTGGCGGCCGCACCCGACCCACCTCTCGATCGGCGAGGCCATCGAGACGGCGCGCGCCCTGGGCGCGGAGCGGACCTACCTCACGCACCTTACGCACGAGACCGCCCACGCCGAGCTGGCGCGCCAGCTGCCGGATGGGGTGTTCCCGGCCTACGACGGGCTTTCGATCGAGGTCAGCGCATGAAGTTCCACTACGGACGGATGCTCACCGACCGGCTGGACAACGTCCACGGGCTGAGCCGCACCCGGCTGCAGGAACTGGGGCGCCAGTTCAGCGAGGTGCAGGCGGAGGTGCGGCGGCGGCGCGGCCTGGGGGAGTACGGCTTCTACGGCCTGGGCCAGCAGGCGGAGCCGGTGCAGCAGATCCGCCGCTTCGCGGAAGGCGTGGGGCAGGCGTTCGACCACGTGCTGGTGCTGGGGATCGGCGGCTCCGCGCTGGGCATGCGGGCGCTGCTCAACGCCCTCAAGCGCCCCGCCTGGAACGAGCTCGACGACGAGGGCCGGGACTTCTTCCCCCGGCTGACGGTGCTCGACAACGTGGACCCGACCTCCGTGGCCGAGGCGCTGCGGCGGATGGACCCGCGCCGCGCGCTGGTGAACGTGATCAGCAAGTCAGGCGGCACCGCCGAGACGATGGCGCAGTACCTCGTGGTGCGGCAGTGGCTGGAGGCGGCGCTCGGCCCGGCCGCGGCACGGCACCTGGTGTTCACCACCGACCCGAAGAAGGGCGCGCTGCGGGAGATCGCGCAGCGCGATGGGATCGCGGCGCTCGAGGTGCCGCCGGACGTGGGCGGCCGCTTCAGCGTGCTCTCGCCGGTGGGGCTGCTGCCCGCGGCGCTGGTCGGCATTGATATCGAGGGGCTGCTCGCCGGTGCCCGCACCGCCCTGGCCCGCGCCGAGGCGGATGACCTGCTGCAGAACCCGGCGGCGCTCTGGGCCGGGCTCCACTGGGCCGCCGACACGACCCTCGGCGCGCGGGTCCATGTGCTGATGCCGTACACCGACCGGCTGCGGGAATTCGCCGAGTGGTTCCGCCAGCTGTGGGCCGAGAGCCTGGGCAAGGCCGAGGACCGCCGGGGGCAGGAGGTGCACACCGGCCCCACACCGGTCGGCGCCGTCGGCCCGACCGACCAGCACAGCCAGGTGCAGCTCTTCATGGAAGGGCCGTACGACAAGGTGGTGACGTTCATGGCGGTGGAGCGGCCGGCCGAGGACCTCGAGATCCCCGCCGGACGGGATCTGCCTGCCGACCTTGCCTACCTCCCGGGCCAGACGCTGGCCGGGCTCTTGCAGGCCGAATATCAGGCCACCTCCGCGGCCCTCGCCCGCATGGGGCGGATGAACTGCGCCCTGCACCTGCCGGAACTCAACGCGGCGGCACTCGGGGAGGCCATCATGTTCTTCCAGCTCGCCACCGGATATGCCGGCGCCTGGTACGGGGTCAACCCGTTCGACCAGCCTGGCGTGGAGCTGGGCAAGCGCCTGACCTTTGCCGCCATGGGGCGGCCGGGGTACACCGCCGAGCCGGTGACCCTGCCGCCGGGGGACGCCTGTTAGGCACGTCCCCGGACCTTCACCCCACCAGGATCCGTATGCGATCGCTCCGCCTTCCGTTCCGCGCCGCCCGGCTGGCGGTGCCCGTGTTCGTCGCCGTCGTGTCCACCGCGCCCCTCGCCGCCCAGGCGGTGCTGCGCCCCGGGGTCGAGGCGCGGGGCGAGCTCCGGGCCGGCGACCTGCGGCTGGACGACAACACCTACGCCGACCTGTGGCGCTTCAGCGGCACTGCCGGCCAGGAGGTGCGGATCACGCTGCGCTCCTCGGCGTTCGACGCCTACTTGAGCGTGGGCTGGGTGGACGACGCGGGCGACTACCACGAGCTTGGCTCCGACGACGACGGGGCGGGGGGGGCCGACGCGCTGGTGCGCCTCACCCTGTCGCGGAGCGGGGACTTCATCGCCCGGGCCAACACCCTCAACGAGGGCGAGACCGGCGCCTACTCGCTGGTGCTCGAGACGGGGGCCGCCGCGCCGGCCGAGGTGGCGGTCGAGGCACCGGCCGGCGGCGGTGCGCTGGTCTCCGCGACGCCGGGCGCCCACATGCCCCTGGTACTGGGCCAGGAACTGCGCGGCCAGCTGGGTCCGGGCGACGAGCGGATCGACGACAGCAGCTACGCCGACATCTGGGTGTACCAGGGCCGCCGGGGCGAGACCCTCACGATGGTCCAGCGGTCCACCGAGGTGAACTCCTACCTGACGTTCGGGCCGGTGGTCAACGGACACTGGCAGTGGTGGAAGAGCGACAACGACGGCGCCGGTGGCAAGGACGCCAAGCTGGTGGTGACCCTTCCCTCTGACGGCGAATACTGGGTGCGGCCCAACGCGCTCTTCGCCGGGGAAGGGGCGTATACCCTGCTGGTGGTGAGCGACCAGGCCGGGCCGGGAGCGCCGGCCCCGACCGCCGCCGCCCCGGCGCCCAGCGCGCCTGCGGCGCCGCTGCCCTCCGCGGGCCCGCTGCAGGAGGGCATGTCGCTCTCCCGCGCGATCAAGGGCGAGGCGGCGACGCCGCCCGCCGTCGAGGCCACGCCGACGCGAGCTGCGCGGCCGGTCCGGCGCGAGGTGAAGCCGCTCAAGAAGGGTGAGGAAGTCTCCGGCAAGCTCACCGAGGACGATGAGGACAGCGGCGACGGGACCTACGTGGATACCTGGTCCTTCGAGGGCAAGAAGGGGCAGGTGGTGATCATCACCATGAAGTCGCCCGACTTCCGCCCCTACCTGCTGCTGGGCCGCGCGCCCCGGGGCGGTGACACCTTCTCATCAATCGAGACTGACGGCGCCTCGGTGGGCGAGCCGGCCAAGGTGACCGTGGAGCTGCCGGCCGACGGGAAGTACTGGGTGCGGGCCAACACCTTCGACAAGAAGACCGGCCGCTACACCCTGAAGCTCAAGGTGCGCTGACCGGGGCGCCGGTTTGACGCCCTGTGGTCGGGGGCATAGATTCCCCGTCCCATCATGTAACTCTCAAGAGGACATTGACTTATGGCTGATGCCCGCGCCGAGTTGATCGCCCTGTACGGCGGCGCCGTGACCCGCGCCGGCGACGCGGTGAAGGTGAGCGATCCCGCCCGGCTGGCCACGGAGGCGACCGACCGGGTGGTCTGGCAGGCGGTCTTCGGCGAGACCGGCGCGCGCGAGGCGGCGCGCTGGCTGTTGTGGGAGCTGGGGCAGGCGGTCGGTGTGCGACCCGCCTCCATCGGTCCGGTGTACTTCGCCCGGGGCCGGGGGGAGTGCGGCGGATTTACCGTGCCGGCCATCAACGTGCGGATGCTGGCCTACGAGACCGCGCGGGCGGTGTTCCGGGCCGCGAAGGCGCGCGAGGCCGGCGCGATCCTGCTGGAGATCGCGCGGTCGGAGATCGCCTACACCGAGCAGCGGCCGGCGGAGTACGTCGCGGTGATGATCGGCGCGGCGCTCCGGGAGGGACACCTGCTGCCCATCTTCATCCAGGGCGACCACTGCCAGGTCAACGCCAAGAAGTACCAGGCCGACCCGCAGGCCGAGGTCGAGGAGGTCAAGCGCCTGATCAAGGAGGAGGTCGGCGCCGGCTTCTACAATATCGACGTGGACACCTCCACCCTGGTGGACCTTTCCCACGCGACCCTGCTGGAGCAGCAGCGGCTCAACTTCGAGCGGGCGGCGGAGATCACCGCCTTCATCCGGGACATCGAGCCGGCGGGAATGTCGGTCTCGGTGGGCGCGGAGATCGGCGAGGTGGGGCACAAGAACAGCACCGTCGAGGAGCTGCGCGCGTTCATGGACGGCTACGTGCCGAGCCTGCGGCGCCACGGCGACCTCGAGGGGATCTCCAAGATCTCGGTGCAGACCGGCACCAGCCACGGCGGCGTGGTGCTGCCCGACGGGACCATCGCCAAGGTGAAGCTGGATCTCGACGCGCTGGCCGCGCTGTCCAAGGTAGCTCGCGAGGAGTACGGCATGGCCGGTGCGGTGCAGCACGGCGCCAGCACCCTGCCGCCGGACGCGTTTGGCAACTTCGCCCGGCTGGAGACGGCCGAGATTCACCTGGCGACCAACTTCCAGAGCCTGGTATTCGACCACGCCGCGCTGCCGGCGGCGCTGCGCGACCGGATGTACGCCTGGCTCGACGCCAACGCCCAGGGCGAGAAGAAGGCCGGCGACACGCCAGAGCAGTTCTACTACAAGGCGCGCAAGAAGGCGATCGGCCCGTTCAAGCGGGAGGTCTGGTCGCTGCCGGCCGAGGCGCGCGGCGCGATCGGCGCCGACCTGGAGAAGACCTTCGGGTTCCTGTTCGACCAGCTCAAGGTGGAGGGCACGGCGGCGCTGGTGCGGAAGCTCGTGGTCCCGGCCTACCAGTCGCACGCCTCGCTGGAGCGGGCCCTGGTCACCGCCGAGGACGACGCGGAAGCGGGGGAGTGAGGATGACGCGGGACGACGACGAGGAGCGCGAGGTCATCTACGTCGAGCGGGAGGGCAGCGGGGTCGGCCCGATCCTGTTCGGCGCCCTCCTGGGCCTCGCGGCGGGGCTGCTGTTCGCGCCGCAGAGCGGCGAGGAGACCCGGCGAGTGCTGCAGCGGCGGATGCGCCGGGTGCGGGCGCTCGCGGAGGAGAAGTTCGGCGAGCTGAGCGACCGCGTCGGGAGCGAGCGGCGGCCGGCGGCCCCGACGCCGCGGGAGGAGCGGGAGGAAGTGCGGGACGACCTCGAGCGCCGACTGGCGGCCGCCCGGGCGCGGCGCCGCGGGGCCCCGCCGCCGGCCGACGAGGAGGACGACGAGGAGCCGGTCGCCTGAGGTCGGACGACCCGCTCCTCCGGCTCCGCAACCTGGGGGCCTTCACCCGGCGCACGGCCCACCAGGCGGACCGGCACAACATCCTCTTCCTGGCCAGCGCGCTCACCTTCGACGCCCTCCTGGCGGCGATCCCGCTGCTGCTGCTCCTGCTGGTGGCGCTCACTCACATCGCGCACCTCTCCCCGCGCTCCAGCGCCCAGGACCTGCACCAGCTGTTCCGCCGGCTGATGCCCCCGGTCGCCGTGACCGACGGCCAGGGGCCGTTCGATGCGGTCGAGCGGGTGCTGCTCGGCTTCACCCGGGCGCGGCTCGCGATCTCATTGTACGCCATCCCGCTGTTCCTCTGGTTCGCCACCCGGCTGTTCGCCTCGGTGCGCACGGCGCTCACCCTGGTCTACGATGTCCCCCGCCGGCCCACCGGGCAGCATTTCGTGGTCGGGTTCCTGGCGGGCAAGCTGCGCGACGCGGTGATGGTGCTCTTCACCCTGGCGCTGATGGTGGTGAACGCGTCGCTCACCACCGGGCTCCGGGTGCTGGCCACCCGGGGCCAGGATGTGGTCGACCGGACACCGGGGCTCGAGCTGCTGGCGGGCGGGCTGGGGCGCTGGATCGGGGCGGTGCTGGCGTTCGGCTTCTCGGTGGGCCTCTTCTACGTGGTGTTCCGCCACGCCTCCCCCCGGCGCCTGCCGCGGCGGGCGGCCCTGGCCGGCTCGCTGTTCACCGCCGTGCTGTTCGAGATCGCCAAGCGCTTCTACGGCTGGTACCTGGTCCACCAGACGATCGCCAACCGCTTCAGCACCGACGCCAACCTGGTGGCGATCCTGCTGTTCATCCTCTGGCTCTACTACACCGCGCTGGTGTTCCTGCTCGGCGCCGTCGTGGCGGAGACCTGGGACCTGCTCGGCCGCCAGCGATCCGCGCCCGCCCGGCCGGTGCTGGCTGAGGCCCGCGGGGCGGACTAAGTTCTCCGCGTGCCGGGGCCACGGCCCCGCGCGAGTCGCCTCCTTTCCCGGATTCTCACTCCATGCGTCTCCTGCTCCCGCTCCTGCTCCTGCCGTCGCTGCTCGCCGGCCAGGATTTCGACTTCTACACCCGCGGGCCGTACCGCCCGGCGGTGCCCCGGCCCGATTCGCTGGTGGGCTACGTGGTGGGCACCCGCCAGACGATGTACTACCAGCAACAGCAGGCGCTCGACGCGATGATCGCCGCGGCCCCCGACCGGGTGCGGACCGAGGTGATCGGCCGGACCGCGGAAGGGAAGGTGATGCGGCTGCTGATCATCTCGGCGCCGGAGAACCTGGCCCGCCTCGACGCCATCCGCGCCGACCTGGCCCGGCTCGCCGACCCGCGGCGGACCACGGCGGCGGAGGCGAAGAGCATCGCCGACCGCAC
>CAZYIV010000101.1:0-12623 GCA_964647615.1 uncultured Gemmatimonadaceae bacterium
GTACCCGCCCGACTCCCAGTCCTCCACACCGTCCACCTTCCCCTCCCGGTCGGTCTACCTCCCTGTCCCGACCCAGTTCCCGCTGACCGGCGCCCACAAGGCGACCACCTGCGACCAGTGCCACGGCGACGGGGTGTACAAGGGCAAGCCGACGGCCTGCAGCAGCTGCCACCAGCAGGACTACAACGGGACCACCAATCCCAAGCACACCCTGCCGGCATTCCCGGCCAACTGCACCGCCTGCCACACCACCACGGCATGGACCGGCGCGGCGTTCAACCATGACCTGACCCAGTTCCCGCTCACCGGCAACCACCGGGCGGCGACCTGCGACCAGTGCCACAAGAACGGCGTCTACACCGGCACGCCCACCGCCTGCGTGAGCTGTCACCAGACCGACTACAACAGCACCACGAACCCGAACCATGCGACGGCCGGCTTCCCCACGGACTGCCAGGCCTGCCACACCACGACGATCTGGACCGGGGCGGTCTTCAATCATGACGCGACCCAGTTCCCGCTGACGGGCGCCCACCGGGCGACCGCCTGCGCCCAGTGCCACGGGGACGGGGTGTACAAGGGCAAGTCCACGGCGTGCGCGAGCTGCCACCAGGCCGACTACAACAGCACCACCAACCCGAAGCACACCCAGCCGTCGTTCCCGACGACCTGCAGCACCTGCCACACCACCACGGCGTGGCTCGGCGCGACGTTCAACCACAACCTGACGTCCTTCCCGCTCACCGGCGCGCACCAGGCCACGACCTGCGGCCAGTGCCACAAGAACGGGGTGTACGCCGGGACGCCGAACACCTGCATCGGCTGTCACCAGACCGACTACAACAGCACCTCCAACCCACCCCATGGCGCGGCCGGGTTCTCGACCACGTGCACCAGCTGCCACAGCACCAACCAGTGGACGGGGGCGGTGTTCAACCACGCCCAGACCCAGTTCCCGCTGACGGGCGCGCACGTCTCCACCGCCTGCAACGCCTGCCACGGCGACGGGGTGTACGCCGGCAAGCCCACGACCTGCGTGAGCTGCCACCAGACCGACTACAACAGCACCAACAACCCGCCGCACGCGGCGGCCGGGTTCGCGACCACGTGCACCAACTGCCACACCACCACCACGTGGACCGGCGGGACGTTCAACCACAGCACCACCCAGTTCCCGCTGACCGGGGCGCACACCACGACGCCCTGCAGTGCCTGCCACGGCGACGGGGTCTACGTCGGCAAGCCCACCACCTGCGTGAGCTGCCACCAGACCGACTACAACAGCACGGTCAACCCCAACCACACGGCCTCGGGCTTCTCGACCGACTGCAAGTCGTGCCATACCACCACCACGTGGCAGGGCGCGACCTTCAACCACGACGGCCAGTACTTCCCGATCTACAGCGGGAAGCACAAGCAGGCGTGGAACGCCTGCACCGACTGCCACCAGGTGCAGACGGACTACGCCCAGTTCACCTGCCTCACCTGCCACGAGCACAGCAAGTCCCGGATGGACTCTGCGCACCAGGGCCGGTCCGGTTATGCGTACATCAGCACGGAGTGCCTGCGATGCCATCCCCGTCCCTGAGCCGGCCCGGGGAGGGCGGCCGGTCTTCCCACCTGCTGCGGGCATTCCCGATCGCGCTGGCGCTGCTGGCCGGCGCCCGCCCGGTGGCCGGCCAGGCCCAGGACACCACCGGGGTGCGGACCACCACGGTGACCTACCTCGCGGGCAGTTCGGTGTACGTCGGCGCGGGGCGGGCCGACGGGCTCACGGAGGGCCAGGAGCTGCAGGTCATCCGGCGGGAGGCGGTCGCCGCCACGCTGCGGGTGGTCTTCCTCTCCTCGCGCCAGGCCTCCTGCACCGTAGTGAGCGGCGCGACCGACATCCAGGTGGGCGAGATCGTGCATTACGTCGCCACCGTCCAGACAGCCCCCGTGGCCGGCGCCGCGACGACCACCACCCAGCGTCGCAGCGGTGCGCGCCGGCTGAGCGGCCCGGGCATCCACGGCCGGGTCGGGGCGCGCTACTTCGTGGCGAAGGAGGATTCCACCAGCAGCGGCTTCAGCCAGCCGACGGCGGACCTGCGCATCGACGGCCAGCAGGTCGGCGGGAGCCCCGTGGGGCTCGCGGTGGACCTCCGCACCCGGCGGACCACCACCACGCGGGCCGACGGCTCCAGCATCGTCGACGGGCACACCCGCGTGTACCAGGCGGCGCTGCACTGGAACGCCCCCGGTGCGCGGTTCCACACCGTCGTGGGCCGGCAGTACCTCACCGCGGTCACCTCCATCAGCCTGTTCGACGGCGCGCTCATGGAGCTGAACGGCACCCACCTCTCGTTCGGCGGGTTTGGCGGGCTGGAACCGGAGCCGGCCAACCTGGGCTTCTCCAGGGACGTCAGCGACTTCGGCGCCTACGTCCAGGGGCACAGCAAGCCGGGAAGCCCCAACATCTGGTCGCTCACCACCGGCGCGGTGGGCTCGTATGCCAACGGCCGGGCCAACCGGGAGTTCGGGTTTGCCCAGCTGTCGGTGAGCACCCGCCTGCTATCGCTCTATGGACTGCAGGAGGTGGACTACTACCGGCCGTGGAAGGTCGCCGCCGGCGAGAGCTCGATCTCGTGGACCAGCACCTACCTCAGCGGCTCGCTGCGGCCCTATCGCTGGCTGGCGTTCAACGGCTCCTATGACAACCGGCGCAACGTGCGCCTCTACCGCGACTTCATCGACCCCTCGATCGCCTTCGACGACACCTACCGCCAGGGCGTGGCGGGCGGCATCTCGGTGATCGGGCGCCAGATCCGGGTGGGCGGCGAGGTGCGGCGCTCGACCGGCCAGACCGCCGGCGACGCGACCTCCTACAGCGGGACCTTCGGGCTCGACCGGGTCACCCCGCTCAAGCTCTCCTTCACCACGCGCGGCACCTGGTACGACAACCCGAACCTGTCCGGCAAGCTGTTCACGCTGCGGGTCGGCGCCGACCCGTGGCAGCCGCTCCATGTGGACCTCAACGGCGGCATCCGGCGCGAGGACAACCCCGCGGCCAGCAGCAGCCTGCGGAAGTTCACCTGGTACGGGCTGGACTTCGACCTGAGCCTGGCCCGGGCCTGGTTCCTCTCCTTCAGCGGCCAGCGCGAGACCGGCCCCGACGGCAACACCAACCAGTTCTTCGGCGGCCTCACCTGGCGCTTCTGAGCCCCGCCTGACCGGAACGCGAAACGGGGTGGCTCCGCACGCGGCGCCACCCCGTTGTCGTTCCAGGCACCCTGCCCGTCAGTGGCGGGCCCAGGCCAGCGCGGCGGCGACCGCACGCCGCCAGCCGGCCCATTGCGCCTCGCGGTCGGCCGCGCCGAGCGCCGGGTCGAACCGGGCGAAGCGGCGGTGGGAGAGGAAATCGTCCACGGTGCGCCAGACGCCGAGCGCGATTCCGGCCAGCCCGCCGGCCCCGAGGGCCGTGGTCTCCACGTTGTCGGGCCGCTCCACCGGGACGCCGAGCAGGTCCGCCTGGCACTGCATCAGCCAGTCGTTGCTGGTGGCGCCGCCATCCACCCGGAGCGCCGGCACTTCGAGCCCGGCGTCCGCGGTCATGGCGTGCAGCAGGTCGGCGCTGGAGAAGGCCATCGCCTCGAGGGCCGCGCGCGCCAGGTGGGCGCGGGAGGTGCCCCGGGTGAGGCCCACGATCGTCCCCCGCGCCTCAGCCTCCCAGTGGGGCGACCCCAGCCCCACGAACGCGGGGACGAAGTACACCCCACCGGTGTCCGTCACGCTGCGCGCCAGCGCTTCGGTCTCGGCGGCGCGGCCGACCAGCCCCAGCCCGTCCCGGAGCCACTGGATCGCCGCGCCGGCGATGAACACGCTCCCCTCCAGCGCATAGGCCGGCTCGCCGCGCGGGCCGGCGGCGGCGGTGGTGAGCAGGCCGTGCTCCGACCGCGGCATCCGCTGCCCGGTGTAGGTGAGCAGGAAGGCGCCGGTGCCGTAGGTGTTCTTGGCCTGTCCCTCATGCACGCACCCCTGGCCGAAGAGGGCCGCCTGCTGGTCCCCGGCGAGCCCGGCGATCGGCAGGCTCAGGCCGAGGTGCGCCGCGTCGCTCTCGCCGACCACGCCGGCCGAGGGAACGATCGCCGGCAGCACCTCACGCGGGACCCCGAAGAGCTGCAGCAGCTCCTGGGCCCAGTCGCGCGCCGCGAGGTCGTACAGCAGGGTGCGCGAGGCGTTGGTGTGGTCGGTGATGTGGACCCGGCCGCCGGTGAGCCGCGCCACCAGCCAGCTGTCGATGGTGCCCGCGCAGAGCTCGCCCCGGCCGGCGCGCCGGCGGAGGTCTGGGTCACGCAGCAGGAGCTCGAGCTTGGTGGCGGAGAAATAGGGGTCCAGCACCAGGCCGGTCTGCGCGCGGATGCCCGGCTCATGCCCCGCCTCGCGCAGCTCGCGGCAGCGGGGCGCGGTGCGGCGGTCCTGCCAGACGATCGCCGGGGCGACCGGGCGAAGGGTGGCACGCTCCCACAGCACCACGGTCTCGCGCTGGTTGGTGATGCCGAGCCCGGCGGGCCGTTCCCCGCCCGCGGCGGCCAGCGCCTCCCGCGCCGCCTCGAGGGTGACGCGGAAGATCTCGTCGGGATCGTGTTCGACCCAGCCCGGCTGGGGGAAGTGCTGGGTGAATTCGCGATAGCCGCGGCCGATGACCCGGCCATCCTGGTGCAGGACCAGCGCCGTCGAACCGGTGGTGCCCTGGTCCAGGGCAAGGATCGAGGGCATCGGGCTCAGGCGGTCGCCGGCTCGCGCAGCTGGTCCAGCTCGTCGGCGGTCAACAGCCCGGCATCGGTCAGGTAGCCGCGCACCAGGTCGGCCGGGGTCACGTCGAAGGCGGGGTTCCAGACGCCGGCGGCCTCGGGTACGGTGGTCGCGCCACCGGTCTGCCGCACCTCGGAGGGGCGTCGCTGCTCGATCGGGATCCGCGCCCCGTCCGGGGTGGCGAAGTCGAAGGTGGAGCGCGGCGCCGCCACGTAGAACGGCACCTCGTGCGCCATCGCGGCGAGCGCCACGCCGTAGGTGCCGATCTTGTTGGCCACGTCGCCGTTGGCGGCGATCCGGTCGGCGCCGACGATGACGCAGGTGACGTCTCCCGCGCGCAGCCGGCTCGCGGCCATCCCGTCGGTGATCACGGTGGTGGGGATCCCCGCCTGGCTCAGCTCCCACGCGGTGAGCCGTCCCCCCTGCAGCAGCGGGCGGGTCTCGTCGGCGACCACCTGGATGGCACGACCGGCCGCATGCGCCAGGTAGATCGGCGCCAGCGCGGTGCCGATGCCGCCGGTGGCGAGCGCCCCGGCGTTGCAGTGGGTGAGCACGGTGGCGCCGCTGGGCAGCAGCGGCAGTCCCGCCTCGCCGATCCGGCGGCACATGGCGCGGTCCTCGGCCCAGATCGTATCGGCCTCGGCCACGAGCGCGGCGTGGAGCGCCTCCCCGGCGGCCGCCGCGGCGCGGGCCCGGGCCCGCATCCGCCGCATCGCCCAGGGAAGGTTCACGGCGGTGGGCCGGGTAGCCTCCAGCACGTCGCAGGCGGCGAGCACGTGCTCGAGAGTACGGCCCGCGCCGCGCGCGGCGAGGGTCGCCCCCATGGCCGCGGCGATCCCGATGAGCGGGGCTCCGCGGACCCGCAGGAGGAGGATGGCCTCGGCCACCTCGTCCACGGTCTCGAGCTGGAGCTGGCGGACTTCGAGGGGGAGGAGGGTCTGGTCGAGGAGGCGGACGCCGTGTCCCGGGGCCCAGCCGATCGGTTCGGGTTGCATGCCCGGAAGATACCCGCCGCCCGGCGGATCGGTCAGGGCGCGGCGCAGGCCTCGAGGCGCCGCACGGCGGGCAGCGCGGCCATCCGGAGGTAGGCCGCCTCCGCCGCCTGGTAGTAGGCCCGTGCCCGCCGCTCCCGGCGGAGCCGGCGGCTCGCCTTGAAGGCCAGCTCGGCGCACTCCGCCGCGCAGTGCGCGGCCCCGGCGCGGAGCGCTCGGCGCCGCCCCTGCACCGCGTGGCGCAGGGCCAGCGCGGTGCGCCCGTCAGCCAGCGCCAGCAACCCGTCGAGCCGGCAAGCTTCCGCCACACCGATGGCATCGGAGGCCGCCGTGGCGACGCGCCGGGCCCGGGCCAGTTCGGCCGCGGCACTGACAAATGACCCGTCGGCCAGGAGCAGTTCCACCAGCCCCATCCGCGCCACGCCCTCGAGCGAGGCATTCCCGGCCCGGGTTGCCGCCCGCACGGCGCGCTCGGCAAAGGGCCGGGCCAGGTCGGGCCGGCCCGCCTGGCGGTGGAGCAGCGCCAGGTTGTGGGCCGCCTGGGCGATGCCCACGTCGTGGCCCTCCCGCTCCCAGACGCTCAGGGCACTGCGGTAGAGCCCGAGCGCCAGCGTGTCCTTCCCGTGCAGGTGGGCAATGGAGGCCAGGTTGGTGGTTGCCCGGGCGGCCAGCCCCAGGTCTTCCTGCGCATGGGCCACCCGAAGCGCCTCCTCGAAGCACTCCTCGGCCTCCGCCAGCCGCCCTGTCTCGAAGGCGATCCCGCCCAGCAGGTGTGCCGTCGCGCCGCGGCCAGGGCTCTCCGGCGGCTGCGCCGCATGCAGCTCGCGGGCGCCGGCCTCGGCTGCGGCCAGCTCACCCCGACGGGCCCGGGCGCGGACCGCGGCGAGGCCCGGCGGCTCCGCCACGGGGCTCACGTTGCCACCTCCGCCGTGGCGCCGAGGGTGCCCATGAAGGCCGCGAAGATCTCCGGGCGCCAGTGATGGGCCATCTGCTGCATCACCGCCACGGCCTCGGGCTGCGTCATCGCCGGCCGGTAACTCCGGGTGGTGGTGAGGGCGTCGTACACATCCACGATGCCGATGATCTGGGCCGCCAGCGGGATGTCGTCGCCCTTGAGCCGGTCGGGATAGCCGGTGCCGTCGAGCTTCTCATGGTGCCAGCGGATGATCGGCGTGATGTCCCAGGGGAACTCGATGCCGGCCAGCAGCTCCACGCCCCACTCGGGGTGCTGCTGGATCACCGCGAACTCCTCCGGGGTGAGCCGGCCCGGCTTGTTGAGGATCTCGTGCGGCACCTTCACCTTGCCCAGGTCGTGCAGGTAGGCGCCGAGCCGGATCGTCGTCAGCTCCACGTCACCCAGCCCCAGGGCGGTCGCCACCCGGGTCGCGAACGTGGCCACGCGCTCGCAATGCCCGTGGGTGTAGCTGTCGGCCGATTCGATCGACTGCCCCCAGTCCCGCACCACCGCGAGGAAGGTGCCCTCGAGGTCCTCCACCTTCGCGGCGACGTCCACCAGGTCGAGGTGGGCATCCAGCCGCCGGAAGAGCCGGTAGGCGGCGTTCAGCCGGGTCAGCGCGTCCTGGTTGCGGCCCATCGCCTGGTACAGGCGGCCCAGCTCCCGGCTGGCCTCCGCCTCGCCCAGCACGGCGCCGGTCTCGACGGCCAGCGCGATCGCCGCCTGCAGCCGCGACTCGCCCAGCGCGTGACGCCCGGTCTCGCGGTACACCATGCCGAGGACCCGGTAGGCATCGGCCTTGTCCATGCGGGAGCCGAG
Source organism: uncultured Gemmatimonadaceae bacterium (assembly GCA_964647615.1). Classification (GTDB taxonomy): domain Bacteria; phylum Gemmatimonadota; class Gemmatimonadetes; order Gemmatimonadales; family GWC2-71-9; genus JADJOM01. Next base: position 7,558 of record CAZYIV010000101.1, read on the forward strand.
CTCGTCGAAGATCGCGAGCGCCTGCTCCGCGCCCTCGCGCGCCGACTCGTGGGCATCCCGCGCCAGGTGAACCTCCGCCTCGTTGAGCAGGCAGAGGCCCTGCAGGTGCACCGCACCGAGGCGGCGGGCCCGCGCCAGGCTTTCGCGGTAGCAGCGCTCCGCCTCGGCGTACTCACCGCGGTCGGCGCGGATCATACCCAGGTTGTGATAGGCGATCGCGCAGCCCTGCTCGTCCCCCGAGGCGGTGCATGCCTCGAGGGAGGATCGGTAGTGCCCCAGCGCCGCCTCGTGGTCGCCGTGGATGGTGGCGAGGATGCCGAGATTCTGCTCGACCCGGCTGCGGAGGGCGGGCGCCTCCCCCCCGAGCCGGAGTGCCCGGCCGAAGGCCTCGCGCGCGGCATCCATCTGCCCGCGCTCGAAGGAGATCCCCCCCTGCACGTTGAGCGCCTCGGCGGCGAGGCCCGGCTCGCCCGCCAGGTGGGCGACCGCGTAGGAGCGCCCGGCCAGCTCCTGGGCCTGGTCCGGCTGGTTCCGGTGGTGCGCAACCACGGCCCACCGTCGCAACGCCTCGCTGAGCAGCGCCGGCTCCTCCGCCCGCTCTGCCGTGGCCACGGCGGACGCGAACGCGCCCTCCGCTTCCGCCAGCCTGCCGGCCCGCTCGTGGGTGCGCCCCGCGGCCAGCCAGTCGGCCGCGCCCGGATGATCCGCAACCTGCCCCCGCCGCCCGATGATCTGCACGCGGGGGTTACCAGGCCACCGCGTACCGCGAGAAGTGGTGGAGGTCGGCGCTGACCCGCATCCCCATCAGGTCATCGCGCGAGACCAGGTAACTCAGGATGTTGAATTCATCATCGGTGTAGGCGACCCGCTTGAGGATCTGCAGTCCGCCGAGGGGGCACGCGGAGTAGTCCAGGGTGAGCGTGGCCGTCTGGGCGAATTGCAGCCCGTGGGGCTCGAACTCGACGGCGGCCACCGTCCCGACCGGGGTCTCGCCGGTGATGCGGACGGGGGCGGACAAGGCGCCCCGCGGCACGACCAGCGTGTGGCGGCCGACGCGGAGCACGCCACCCTCGGGCCCGATCACCGCCGAGGCGCTGGCATAGGGCTGGGGGTAGCAGGTCAGGAGCCCGTTCAGGCGGCTGGCCAGGAACAGGTCCGACTGGGGCATGGCGGTCGCGGCAGGCGCCGCAGGCCCGGTCGGGCTCTGGTCCGTGGCACATCCCGCAAAGGCGACCAGGGCCGCGAGCAGGATGAGGACTGGACGGGGGCGCAGCATGAACTCCTCCGTGACAGGATCGATTGGGGGCCCCGGCGCGAGCCGACGGGGATATCCCGACTCCAACAGTGGGAATGGCAAGCTGAGTGCCATTGACCACACTAGAATGCATATTTTTCGAACATAGCAATGAGCAATGTACAGCCTAAAATATTATTACAGAAAGGTTTATTTGCCAATAATTGGAAACACTGAAGTCTATTTTTCTGACAGTGTCAACGGAGCACTGGCCGAAAAAATCACCTCGCCGACACCGCGCGCGACTGATTTTCAGTCTACAAGGCATCCCAGGCGTTGTGGTGCGCCTGCATCCGTGGTGGGCAGCCGACACACGCCGCGCTAGCTTCCGGCCTCGCCAGCCTGCGCCAGTCCTCCATCCCAGGAACCGCCCGATGTCCTACGCCACCCTGCTCGTGACGACCCGGGACGGGCTCGCCACAGTGACCGTCAACCGGCCCGAGAAACTCAATGCCCTGAACGGTGAGGTCATTGCGGAGCTGGATCAGGCCTTCGGCGGCTTCGAGGCCGATCCGGCGGTGCGAGGGGTGATCCTGACGGGCGCCGGCCCCAAGGCCTTCGTGGCCGGGGCGGATATCGGCGAACTGGCGAGCCAGGGCCCGCTGGAGGGCAAGGCGCGGTCGCTCCGGGGCCAGGCGGTCTTCCGCCGGATCGAGGCGCTGCGGAAGCCGGTCCTCGCGGCGGTCAACGGGTTCTGCCTCGGCGGCGGCTGTGAGCTGGCCATGGCCTGCCATCTCCGGTTCGCGAGTCCGGCCGCGCGATTCGGCCAGCCGGAGGTGAAGCTCGGCATCGGGCCGGGCTACGGCGGCACGGTGCGGTTGCCCCGGCTGGTGGGCCGCGGCCGGGCGCTGGAGCTGCTCCTCACCGGCGAGATGATCGGTGCTGAGGAGGCCTGGCGCATCGGGCTGGTGAACCGGGTGGTGCCCGCCGACGAACTCCTCGGCACCGCGGAGGCAGCGCTCCGCACCATGCTCGGGATGGGGCCGCTGGCGGTGGCGGCGGTGCTGGAGGCCGTGGACGCGGGCTTCGAGATGCCCCAGACGGAGGCCCTGCTGCTGGAGGCCAACCACTTCGGCCTGCTCTCCGCCACCAGCGACATGCGGGAGGGGATGGCCGCCTTCCTGGGCAAGCGCCCACCGCGTTTCGAGGGGCGCTGAGCGCCCGCCTGCGACTGCCAATCCCCCCCCGGACGGGCTAATTTTCCCGGGATGGACGCGGGGTATCGGCTGCCGGGGAAGCGGATGGTCCGGGGCGCCGCCCTCGGGCTCCTGACCCTGCTCGCCAGCTGCGCCACCCGGGACCGGATCGGTGCCCCCGGCCCGACGGGCCCCTCGGGCGGTGACGGGCCGGCCACCACCATTGATGTGCCGGCCACCGATACCACGGTGACTGCCGGGCCCAACTTCGTGGTCACCGGCCGGACCGTCGATCCCGACGGCGTGGACACGGTCTACTTCGAGACCGTGGGCGGGCTGACCACCTTCCCGCCCTTCACCGGGGGCGGCGATACGGTCCGGTTCGGCCTGCCGCTGACGACGGGCGGGCTGGTGGGGGACTCGATCCTGCTGCGGGTATTCGGCACGGACCGCCTGGGCAACCGCGGCGACACCGCCACCCGCTGGATCCGGGTGCAGTGATGCGGCTGCAGCGGCTCGCGGTGCGCAGCTTCCGCAATCTCGCCGACGCGGCCCTCGACGTGCCCCATGGGGGCGCGGTCCTGCTGGGCGCCAATGGCCAGGGCAAGACCAGCCTGCTGGAGGCGATCGGCTACCCGGTGCTGTTCCGGTCGTTCCGCACTGCGGTGGATGGCGAGCTGGTGCGGTTCGGCGAGGCGGGCTTCCACGTGGAGCTGGTCTTCCTCAAGGGCGATCGCTCGCACGAGGTGGCGACCACCTTCCGGACGGCGGGCCGGCGCAAGCAGCTGCAGGTGGACGGGGCGCCGAGCGCGCGGCTGGTGGACGTGGCGGGGACCTGGCTGGCGGTGACCTTCGCGCCGGAGGATGTGCGGCTCGCCTCGGGGCCCGCCGCGACCCGGCGGCTCTTCCTCGACCGGACGCTGGCGCTGTCGGATCCGGCGTACCTCGCGGCGCTGTCGCGCTACCGGGCGGCACTGGCCCAGCGGAACGCCGCCCTGCGGCAGGGCCGGGCCGACCTCGCCGCCGCCTTCGATGCGCCGCTGGCGCAGGCGGGTGCGGTGGTGGTGGCCCGGCGGACGGCCTGGGCGGCGCTGATGGCGGCACGGTTCGCCGCGCTGGTCCGGGCGCTGGGTGAGCACGCCGCGGAGGCGTCGCTGGCGTATCACGGCCACCCCGAGCTGGGGGATGCGGCGAGCTGGCCGGCGCGGCTGGCCGAGGCCGGGCCTCGCGACCTGGGGCGCCGGATGACCACCGTGGGGCCGCACCGCGATGACCTGGAGCTCCGGCTCGATGGCCGGGCGCTCCGCGACTACGGCAGCACCGGCCAGCAGCGGAGCGCGGCGATCGCGCTCAAGCTGCTGGAACTGGAGACCATCGAGCGGGCCACGGGGCGCTGCCCGGTCCTGCTGCTTGACGATGTGTTCGCCGAGCTGGACCAGGGCCGGCAGGGCCGCCTGGCGGCGCTCCTCTTTACCGGCCGGGCGCCGCAGACCTTCATCTCGGCGCCGCGGGACGACGAACTGCCCTCCGGGCTCGACCTGCCGGTGTGGCGGGTCGCGGACGGGCGGGTCTCGGCGGCGGACTGAGGAGACGGGGAGGCTCGATGGGCGTGAAGTACGATCCGCCGCCGCGGCACCCCACGCCGCTCGCCGAGGCGCTCAACCGCTACCTGAAGCGGGCGGGGCTCTCGCGGCGTGTCGGGCAGGCGGGGGTGATCGAGGCCTGGCCGGAGCTGGTCGGGCCGCAGATCGCGAAGGTCACCGCCGCGGAATCGGTGACGGCGGACGGCGTGCTCCGGGTGCGGGTGGCCACGGCGGCGTGGGCCGCGGAGCTCTCCATGATGACGCCGCAGATCCTGGCCCGGCTCAACACCGGCCGGAGCGGGCGGATCACGCAGATCCGCTGGGTGCCGCGGGGCTTGCCGCCGCGGGACGACGGGTAGGACGCGCGCGGCGCTCCGCGCGTGGCACGGGCAGGCGCCCCCGGGGCGCGCAACCTCATTCGGGAACGGGCATGGCCAAGGAAAACGGGCACGACGGGCAGAACGGGCAGGACTACGGCGCGGACTCGATCCAGGTCCTCAAGGGCCTCGAGGCGGTCCGCAAGCGGCCGGGCATGTACATCGGCTCCACCGGCGAGAACGGGCTGCACCATCTGGTCTACGAGGTGGTGGACAACTCGATCGACGAGGCGCTGGCCGGGTTCTGTGACGAGATCAAGGTCACGATCCACAAGGACAACTCGATCTCGGTCGAGGACAACGGCCGCGGCATCCCGGTGGACATGCACCCCACCGAGAAGCTGCCGGCGGTCGAGGTCGCCCTGACCGTGCTGCACGCGGGCGGCAAGTTCGACAAGTCCAACTACAAGGTCTCCGGCGGCCTGCACGGCGTGGGCGTCTCGGTGGTGAACGCCCTCTCGGAGCGCACCGAGGTGATCGTCCGCCGCGACGGCTTCAAGTGGCGGATGACCTTCGTGCGGGGCCAGACGGTCAAGAAGCTGGAGAAGATGGACAAGGTGAAGGACACCGGGACCCTGGTGCGGTTCAAGCCGGACCCGGAGATCTTCAGCGTCCTCGAGTACAGCTGGAACACCCTGGCCGACCGGATGCGGCAGCTGGCGTTCCTGAACAAGGG
>CAZYIV010000102.1:0-12023 GCA_964647615.1 uncultured Gemmatimonadaceae bacterium
GTCTCCGCGGCGGCGACCTTCTTGCGCGGCTTCGGGTCGATCCTGGTCCTCGTGGTGGTGGCCCGGACCCCGCTCGCGTTCTACTGGAGCCAGCTGGCATTCGCGCTGGTGGAGCTGGCGATGTTCCGGGTCGCCCTGTTCCGGCTGGGCGAGGGGCTCGACGGCCTCGGGGGCTCGTTCGACGCCGGGCTGCTGCGCCGCGTCTGGCGCTTCTCGGTGAGCGTGGGCGGGCTCTCGGTCTTCGCACTGGCGCTGAAGCAGGTCGACAAGGTTGTGGTCACCACGTTCCTGCCCCTGGCGCAACTGGGCTACTACAACGCCGCGAGCCTCGCCTCCAACGGCCTGACGAAGGTCGCGATGCCGGTCCAGGTGGCCGCATTCCCGCGATTGACGCAGCACCATCAGCGGGCCGAGCGGCAACACCTCGCACGAACATTCCATGCCTCGGTGCAGTCCGTGGCCTTTCTTACAACTCCGCTTGCCTGCATCCTGGTCTTCTTCGCGGGGGATGTCCTGCGCCTGTGGACCCGGGATGCGCAGCTCGCGCAGGAAGCGGCTCCGGCCCTGGCGATCCTTGGTGTGGCGGTGCTCTTCAACACGTTCATGAGCGTGCCCTTCTCGCTGCTGGTGGCCTCCGGCTACACGTGGATTCCCCTGGCGCTGAACGGCGTCGGGGCCCTCATCGCGGTGCCGCTCACCATCTGGCTTACCCGCACGCAGGGCATCACGGGCGCGGCGATCGGCTGGCTGGTGTTCAACATCTTCAACTTCCTGGCGATGCCCGTGCTGATGTTCCCGCGGGTGCTGCCCGGGGAGCACCGGGCCTGGCTGACGCGAGACACCCTGCCGTTCCTGCTGGTGTCCTTCCTCGCCTTCGGTGTCGCTCGCCTTGCCAGCGGGGCCGCGGGCTTGCTGTGGCGGATCCTGGCGATCGGCCTGGCCGGGACGGCGTACGCGGTGCTGGTGCTGCGCCTCAACCGGGAGCTGGGCGAGCGGGTCACGGGAACGCTGCGGTCCATGCTGGCGCGGGTGCGGAACGGGGGCACCCATCCCCTGTCCACGGCGGGGGGGCGATGATTCCCGTCCTGGACCGTCGCGCGCTGGCAGGGCTCGCCACCGGGCGGGCCGCCCCGCTCCTCGGTCCCGACCTGGCTGCGGCGCGGCCCAGGCTGGCCGAGCGGCTCGCGGGGCGCCGCGTGCTGGTGATCGGCGGTGCGGGGAGCATCGGCGCCGCGACCGTGGGAGAGCTGACGGCCTTTGACCTCGCCGCCCTGCACGTGGCGGATCTGAGCGAGAACGGCCTGGCCGAGCTGGTGCGAGACCTGCGCAGCCGGCCCGCAGGGCTCGCGATCCGGGACTTCCGCACCCTGCCGCTGGACTTCGGCTCGCCGCTGATGGAGCGGTTCCTGCAGGGGCAGTCGAGCTACGACGTGGTGCTCAACTTCGCGGCGCTCAAGCACGTCCGCTCGGAGAAGGACGCCTCCACCCTGCTCCAGATGCTGGACACCAACGTGCTGCGGGCCAGCCGCCTGCTGGACTGGCTGGCCGCCCGGGGGGGCACGGCGCACTACTTCAGCGTCTCCACCGACAAGGCCGCGAACCCGGTGAACCTGATGGGCGCCAGCAAGCGGCTCATGGAGCACGTGATTCTGGCGCCGGGGCGGCGTGCCCGCTCCGGCATCGGGGTCACGTCGGCCCGGTTCGCCAATGTGGCGTTCTCTGCCGGGAGCCTGCTCGAGGGCTGGCTCTTCCGCCTGGAGAAGCGCCAGCCGCTCGCGGTGCCACGGGCCACCCGTCGCTACTTCCTCTCCTTGCCGGAGTCGGGCCAGCTCTGCCTGCTGGCCGCGGCCGCGGCGGCGGACGGCACGATTGTGGTGCCGCGACTGGACCCGGGGAAGGACCTGCGGGAGCTGCAGCAGGTCGCGAGGGCGCTGCTCGAGCGGCTCGGGTTGCGCCCTTGGGTGGTGGAGGACGAGGAGGCGGCGCGGCGAGGGGTGGAGGCGGCCCTCGGGCGGGGGGAGTACCCATTGCTACTGACGCCGCTGGACACGATGGGCGAGAAGGCCTTCGAGGAATTCGTCGGCGCCGGCGAGGCCGCCCACGAGATCGGGTTGCCCCACCTGGCCGGTGTGTCGTATCCCTCGGGCTCACCGCCGGAACTGGATGCCGTGGTGGGCTGGCTGGCAGCGGCACTGCAGGCGGGGGGTGCGATGCCGTCGAAAACAGAGATCCTGGTGCAGCTCGGGCGAGTCCTGCCCGAGCTGCAGCATCGCGCCAGCGAGAAGTCGCTTGATGACCGCATGTGACGGCCTGATGGATCCGAGGCCGGGCATCGCCCTCACCGTCTCATCGAGCCTCGCGCTGCGCAACGTCTTCCAGGCCGGGATCCTGGATGCACTGTCGCGCGACTTCCGGGTGGTGGTGCTGGCCTCGCCCCCGATCCGGCGGACCCTGGCCCGCCTCGGTTACGACCGGCGGGCGCAGGTGGTGGAGATCGAGCCCGGGCGGGAACCCCGTCGGTGGGCGCTCTTTCGGCAGCTGAAGAAGAAGCTCTACATGGAAGGGCGGGGCAGCGCGACCGAGCAGATCTGGGAACGGTTCCAGCGGCGCCCGGCCTACCAGGTGGTGGGCGGGGCCGCGGTCAAGGCGGCGGTGCGCCTGGTGTCTGCCCGGCGATTGTATGACTGGGTGGATCGGCTGGACCTGGCGCTCAACCCGGACCGAAGGTACGTGCCGGTGCTCCGGGAGTTCCGGGTCGAAATCTTCTTCGCCACGCATGCAACGGCCTACTGGGAGGAGTGCCTCCTCCGGAATGCCATGGCGGCCGGGCTGCCGCTCCTGTACATGGTGTTGAGCTGGGACCACCTCTCCTCGAAGGTCCTGCTCCACGGCAGCCTGGGGAAAATCCTGGTGTGGAACCGGCGTACCAGGGGCGAGCTGCTCGAGACCTACCCGGACTACCGGCCCGATCAGATCGAGGTGACCGGGATCCCGCAGTACGACAGCTACGGCGACCCGGCTACGCAGAGCTACGCCGACTGGTGCACCGGGTTCGGGCTGGACCCGGCCCGGCGCACTCTCCTCTTCAGCACCATGCCGCAGGTGCGGCACAACCAGCAGCACGTCATCATCGAGGACCTGCTGCGGGCCATCGTGGAGGGGGAGGTGCCGGCTGACCTGCAGGTCCTGATCAAGTGCCACCCATTCGACAACTTCGAGGGGTATGCGGCACTGCTGGGGCGCTACCCCGTGGCGCTGCGCCGCACCCAGCTGGAACCGGGTCAACCGATCGAGGAGTGGGTGCCCTCGGCCGACGAGGTCCGCGAGTCGCGCGACTGCCTGCGGTTCTGCACCATGAACATCAACATCTTCTCCACGGTCACGATCGAGGCGGCCTGGTTCGACCGCCCGATCATCCACATCGGGTACGACCCCGGCCCGGTCCCGCCCGGCCGTATTCCCTGCCGGGAGTACTACAACCTCGAGCACTTCCGGCCCATCATGGACCTTGACGGCTCGATCCTGGTGGAGAGCCGCGAGGCGCTGCTGGAGGCGGTCCGCCGGTACGACCGGGAACCCGGCTTCAAGGCCGAGGGCCGTCGCCGGATCGTCGCGGCCTACATCGGTGCCGGCCTCGGTGGGGCTGCCGAACAGGTGGGCGCTGCAGTCCGTCGCTTCCACGCTGGGCTGGCCCGGCGATGATTCCGGGGAGCCTTCGCGCACCGCTGCTGCTCGGGTTCCTAGCCGGGCTGCACCTGCTGGCCCTGGGCACACTGCTGCGTGGCGGGGATGGCGGGCTGGCCGCCGGGGTCGTGCTGTTGACGGTGCTGCCGGGAATCCTGGGCTTCGGCTACCTGCTGGGCCGACTGGCCCGGCCGCTCACCTGGCTCGACCTGGCGGTCCTGCTCTATGCCGCCTGGTCCCTCATGAGCGTGGTGCTGTACGCCCAGCCGGCGAATCCCAGCCGGCTGGGCGCGTACGGCTACGGGCTGTACTACTTCGTGCTGCCCATGCTCTGCTACTTCGCCGCCAAGTCCGTCCCCACGGAGCAGCGGACGCAGTTGGTGAGCGGACTGCTGCTGCTCAATGCCGGTGCGATCCTGTTCGGCCTGTACGCGTACCTCACCCGGCCGGACTACTACACGGCCTACCTCACCCGCATCCTGGCCCAGACGGGGGCCGCGGAGGAATGGCAGTTCTACGCCCGGCTGCAGTCCTACCTGGGCTCCACCACCACGGGGTACCTGGGAGCCACGAGCCTGATCCTGCTCACCGTGGCGGGCCGCCGGGTCGCCCGGCTGGGCCTGGTGCTGTCCCTCCTGTTCGTGGCCGGGGCGCTGCTCTCCCTTCAGCGGGCCAGTTTCGTCGGCCTGGGCGTCGCGCTGGTGTTCCTGGCCTTCCTGGCGCCGCGGCGACGGGCGGCGCGAGCGTTGGTCGGGGTGACGGTGCTGCTCTCGGTAGCAATTGCCGGCCTGCAGATGGCCCGGGCCGGGGAGCCGCTGGCGGATCGCGTGCTGGAGCGGCTGACGACCGAGATGGGCGAGGGCGTGTCGGCATTCGCAGAGGATCGGGGATACGGCCCCGGGCTGCGCTACCTGCAGCGCCTGCCGCTGGGCGTGGGCCTGGGTGGGACCGCGTCGGCGGCAGAGAACGCAGGGCTGGTTCCGCTGGGGCAAGTCGCGGACGCCAACTTCATGCGGATCGCGGCGGACCTCGGGGTCCTCGGGCTGCTGCTATTCGCCGGGCTGCTCGGCGTCGCGGCGGCACGGGCCCTGTCCGCGCAGCACCGGAACGCCTGGTTGGCGTTCCTGGTGGTGCACTGCGGTATCATGTTGTCGACGAACGTGATGGACAGCTTTTATGTTTCGCAGTCGTTCTGGACCCTGCTGGCAGTGCTGGACGGGGACAACCTCGTCATCCCGCTGGCGTTCCCGCCGGTCCCGGCCGAGGGGCAGCTGAGCGGCGCCACCTGAGGTGACGGACACCGCGTGGAGGAGGGTACGCGTGGAAGATCACCCGATGGGAATGCAGGAGCCCGCGGGTAGCGTGTCGCTGGTTGGCGCGATGGCCGCCATCCTGCGCTACCGGCGGCTGGTGCTTGGCTCGGGGGCGGGGCTTGCGTTCCTCGTGGGCGTTGTGGTCCTGCTGCTGCCGCGCACCTACACCGCGAGCGCCGCCTTCACGCCGCAGGCGAGCAAGTCGGTGCTCGGTGGGGTCGCCGCACAATTCGGCCTCGCCCTGCCGCTGTCGGATGGCAACCAGTCGCCGGCGTTCTATGCCGACCTGCTGCATTCGCGCACGGTGCTCGAGCCCCTGGTCCGCCAGCCGATCGACTTCAGCTGGCAGGGCAAGGCCTACCACGGTTCGTTCGTCACCTACGCCCGGATCCGGGATGCCGATTCCGCCCGGGCGCGGGAGAAGGCGATGGAGGCCCTGGAGAAGGTGATGCGGATCTCGGTCTCGACCCGCACCAACATCGTGCGGGTCGAGACGACGACCCGGTATCCCGAGCTGTCGCTCCGGCTGACGGAGTCGGCCCTCGACCTGCTGAACAACTTCAATGTGGAGACGCGACGCTCCCAGGCCACGGCGCAGCGCCAGTTCCTCGAACGGCGCCTGACGGAGGTCGCGCAGGAACTCGCCGACGCGGAGGATGCCGCCCGCGACTTCGCCAAGCGCAACCGGGCCAGCCTTGCCACCTCGCCGGAGCTGACCCTGCAGCAGGAGCGTCTGACCCGGGTGGTGAACCAGCGGGAGGAGGTCTATTCCGGCCTCGTGCAGGCCCTTGAGCAGGCCAAGCTGGACGAGATCCGCGACACGCCGCTCCTGACCGTTACCGAGTCGCCTGAACTCCCGGCGCGGCCGGACCGCCGGGGGCTGGCGCTCACGACGCTCGTCGCCTTTATGATCGGCTGTGTCGTCGGCGCGGTGGTGGCGATTGTCCGGTATGCGCTGGAAGAGCAGCGGCGAGCCGATCCCGTTGTCTTCGCTGAGCTGGCGGGGAACCTGGCCGCTGCCAGGGCCGACGTGCGGCGCCTCATGGGACCGCTCGCGCGCGGACGGAATCCCGGGGGGACGGAGTAAGGCTCAGGCGCTGGCGCGCCAGGCCGCCACGAGCGTCTCCTCGAAGCCGTGGGTGGGATACCAGCGGAGCACCTCCCGGGCCCGGCTCCAGTCGCCGATCATCCGGTCCACGTCATCCCCGCGGAGGAGTGCCGGATCGGTCTCCACCCGGATGGCCCTCCCCGCCTGGGCCAGCAGCAGTTCCAGCAGCTCCTCGATACTGTGGCCCACACCGGTGCAGAGATTGTAGGCCTCGCCCGGGGCGCCGTGTTCGCCCGCGGCCAGCAGGCCCTCCACCACATCCGCTGCTGCGATGAAGTCCCGGACGGCGCTCGTCCGGCCGATGGTGATGGCGCCCGGCGGATCGGCGGCGAGGGCGGCGCGGAGCCGGGCGATGAGCGCCCCGGCCACCAGGGTGTCGGGCATCCCGGGGCCGATGACGTTGAATGGGCGGGCCACCACGACGCGGAGTCCTGCGGCTGCGGCCTCCCGGGCCAGCGCCGAGACCTGCCGCTTGGCCTGGCCGTAGGCGCTGGCCGAGCCCCCCGCCACGGCCTCGTGCACGGGCTGGCGCTCGGGCGGGACGGTGCCGTATTCGGCCGCGGACCCCAGCAGGACCACGATCGCGCCGGGGGCGTGTCGCTGCACCGCCCGCAACAGATGCCGCGTGGTCTCGACGTTGGACACCTGGAGGTCCTCGTCAGTGCCGCGCAGCAGCCCCACGAGGTGGAAGATGCGGGCCGGGCGGACCCGAGCCAGGAGGGCGTCGGTCGGCCCTGCCTCCCGGAGATCGACGCCGAGGCTGGTGTCGAAGCCTGCCCGTGTCACCGGCAGGAGATCCGCCCCGACTACCGGCCCGGAGAAGCGGGTGCCGAGCACCGGCGCCAAGTGACCGGCGAGGAAGCCGGCGGCCCCAGTGATGAGCGTGGTCACGGGTGCCCGGATGGGGCCTGGCCGCGGAGGAAGCGTCCGGGGTTGGCGACGAAGTCCTCGCTGGCGCGGGTGTAGTCGTCGAACCGCCCGATGTCCTGCCAGTATTCGGAGGAGCGGTGGCAGTACACCCGCTCCCCGGCTGCGTGCAGGGCGAGCATCAGCTGGGGCATGTCAAACCTGCCCTCCGCCGGGATGGACCGCAGGGCCCGGGCACTCAGCACGTTGATGCCCATGCTCACGAAGTAGGGCAGCTCTGGCTTTTCCCGGTAATCGCGGAAGCCTCCATCATCCCCCATCTCGATGACGCCGTAGTCCACCTTCTCCCGCCGCGCCGCGACGCCGATTGTCGCTGCTGCCCCGACGCGCCGGTGGGTCTCGACGAGGCCACGGAACGACAGGTCGGTCAGCAGATCGCCGTTCATGACGAGAAAGTCGGCCGGTGGGTTCGTCAGCGAGCGCAACGGTGCCGCCGTGCCCAGCGGCGCGGACTCCCGGAGGTACTCGATCCGGACGCCATAGGCCGACCCGTCCCCGAAGTGGGCGCTGAACAACGGGGCCATGTGGCCGAGCGTGAGGATCACCCGATCGAAGCCATCGGCCGCGAGCTGGCGGATCACGATGTCGAGCACCGGAACATCCCCCAGGGGTAGCAGCGGCGTGGGGATGTTCATGGTGAAGGGCTTGAGCCGGGTGCCCTTGCCCCCGGCGAGAATCACGGCTAGCACGGTGGCCTCTCCGGCGGGAGCAGGGATGGTTGGGCCGCGACCAGCAGGTCCCTGAGGCGGCGGAGGTTGGTGGCCGCGTTGGCTCGCTCCGCGACGAGCGCCAGGTTCCGGGCCAGGCCATCCTCTGCCCAGGCGGGCCAGGCGAACGCCGACTCAAGCGCCCGGGCCAGTGCCGCCGCATCCCCCGGAGGAAAGAGCAGGGCGTCCTGCTCCGGCACGAGCCATTCGCGGTTGGCGGCCGTGTCACTCACGATCGGCAGCAATCCGGTGGCCATCGCCTCGAGCAACGACGCAGATGCGCCATCCGAATGGGCGGCCGAGAGGTAGTAGGTCGCCTCGTGCAGGGCGGAGAGCAGCTCGCCATCGGTTGCCCCCCCGAGGAACCGGAGCGCAGACCTGTGAGGCGGAGGGATCAGCTGGTCCGCGAGCGCGATGGTTTCCTCGAGAAGCGGTCCGGACGACAAGAAGGTCATGCGCAGGCCTTCCGGCCAGGGATCCAGCTTGGCAAGGGCGCGCACGATGCAGGCGTTATCATAGACCCGGTCGAAGACCCTGCTGCAGACGAGGTGTGGTCCGCGCCGACGGCTGCGCGGAGGCTGAAATCGGACCAGGTCGATCCCCAGGTACAGCTCCTCCACCGGTGCCGCGGGTGCGAGGGCACGGGTTTCCGCCGCAAGCGCCTGTCCGTTCGCAAACACACGCACCGCCCGCCCGAGGGCGCGGCGCTGCAGGTTGCGACGCAGTCCGCGGGTGCGGAGCACGTCGCTGCCGACGACGTACACGAGATACGGTCGCACCCCGCTGATCCAGGCCATCGTTGCCTGCCGGCCGCCATAGAGCGCCAGGATTGCATGCGCGCCGAGTCGTCGGCTGAGGCGCCGGATCTGCCATGTGCCGGCGGCCAACTGCCACGGCGACTGGCCGCGCGCCGGATACAAGTGAATGCCTGCCACCCGGGGCCGGAGTGCCTCGATGGCCTCCGCCGTCCGGATGCGATTGCGTGGTGCCGGGACGTTGAGGTCGGCGACATGCACTTTCAGGCCGTGATCGGAAAGCCCTTCCACCACGCGGTGAGCCCAGGGGCTCACGATCGGCATGAGGACGAGGAGCGTCGAACTGGAAGTCACCTCGTGACCCCACGACGGTGCGCGAGCCGAGTGCCGGCGCGGTGTTCTGGGGGGAGCTTCATCGCGTCGCCGGGAGCATCGTGGCGGGGGTGCTGCCGGGTCCGGCCGGGCGGACGGCTCATGTCGCTCCTTGAGGCTAAGTGTTTTATTGTTACCGGGTTACCTTAGGCCCTGTCAAGTCGCTAGGGTGTCCGCCGACCGCGTACAGTTCCGGGGTCCCCGGCGAGACCATGGCTCGTCGGCGGCCAAGGTGCGGGCTAAAGGGTTCTGGCCGGCGACCGAGGTGGCCAGCCGCACACTTGCGAGGTGAGTTGGATGCACTGGAGGCTCAAGGCCGCGATTCAGAACGCCGTTGCCGCCCTGCCGCGCGGGATCGGCTACGAGGTCTACTACCAGCTGCAGCGCCGCTTGGCCGGGCTTCGGGACGCGAATCCCGTGAGCCGGCTGCAGGCAGGTGTCGCCATCGTGGAGCGCCTTCAGCGGCTGGGCTTCACGATCGCCGGGGCCGCGGTACTCGAGGTGGGAACCGGGCGTCGGCTCAACCTTCCGATGGCCCTCTGGGCCTGTGGTGCTCAGCGGATCGTCACGGTGGACCTCAACCCGTACCTGCGGCCGGAACTGGTGTTCGAGGATCTTCGGTACATGCGGGAGCACGCAGAAGAGATCCGCACCGTCTTCGCCACCCTTCCTGGGGCCCGGGGCATTCTGGATCGCCTCGAGCGGCTCCTGACCTGGCGGGGGGCGCGGCTTCCCGACCTGCTGGAGTTGCTCGACATCACCTACGTCGCGCCCGGCGATGCCCGGCGCATGGAGGCCGCGTCGGCGAGTTTTGACCTCCACGTCTCCTTCACGGTGTTGGAGCACATTCCGCCTGGGGTGCTCGGTGAGATCTTCCAGGAAGGGAGGCGTCTCCTTCGGCCCACCGGGCGGTTCGTGCACAACATTGATTTCACCGACCACTTCGCTCACTCCGACTCTCGGATCACCACCGTGAACTTCCTCCAGTTCAGCGAGGCGGCGTGGGCGCGGATGGCGGGCAATCGGTTCATGTACCACAACCGTCTCCGGGTGGACGAGTTCCGCGCGCTGGTCGACGCCGCAGGGCTTGAGATCATCCAATACGACCTGCAGTCGGACGCCCGGGCCGAGGCGGTTCTCGCCGCGGGCGAGTTGCCGCTCGACGCACGGTTCCGGGGCAAACCACCTGGTGTGAATGCCACTGCCCGGGCCTGGCTAGTTGCCGGCCCAGGTACTCCCGCGGCGTCGCGGTCCCCCGTCGGTCGGTAGACGCCGCGGCATGCACATCGTCTACTTCTACCAGTACTTCACCACGCCGAAGGGCTCGTGGAGCACGAGATGCTACGAGTTTGCGAGGCGCTGGGTTGCCCGCGGCGACACCGTCACTGTCGTCACCAGTGTCTACGACAAGTCTGATCTCCGACCCGAGCGGTGGCTCGAACGCCTGACGATCGAAGGAATCGACGTCCGCGTGATCAACGTGCGACTCTCGAACAAACATGGTATTCTGGTACGGCTGGGCACCTTCCTTCTCTACGCCCTGGTGGCGAGTTGGTACGCCCTTACCCTGCCCGCGGACGTGCTCGTGGCCTCCTCGGGACCGATCACGGCCGGTGTGCCGGGATTGGTCGGGCATTGGGGGCGACGCCGTCCGCTGGTCTTCGAGGTCCGGGACCTCTGGCCGGAGGGCGCAATTCAGCTCGGCGTCTTGCGCAACCGGCTGGCCATCTGGCTGGCCCGGCGCTTCGAGCGCCTGTGCTATCGGGCCTCGTCCGTGGTGGTAGCCCTTTCGGAGGACATGGCTTCGGCGGTGCGGAAGGCCGTTCCCGGGACGCGGGTTGAGGTGGTACCCAATGCCGCCGACCTCGAGCTCTTCGGCCGGGATGGGCATTCCCACGAACGCGGCCTTGTGGTGTACACGGGCACACTCGGCCGGATGGATGACTGCGGACAGATCGTTGAGGCCGCGCGAGTCCTCCAGGCCCGGGGGCGAAGCGACATCCGTCTGTTGCTGGCCGGGGATGGGATGGAGCGGGCACACCTCGAAGCCCGCTGCGCCGAGCTGGGGCTCGGCAACATCACTTTTCTGGGCATCCGCCCCAAGGGCGATGTCGTGCGGCTGCTACACCGCGCCACCTGCGCCTTAGTGACCTTCCGTTCTGTCCCGGTGCTGGGTTCCGTTTCGCCCAACAAACTGTTCGACGCCTTCGCGGCCGGAGTGCCGGTCATTCAGACCACGCAGGGGTGGATCCGCCGGTTGCTGGCCGAGTCGGATTGCGGCCTCACCGCGCCGGCGAACGATCCCGCGTCGCTGGCAGATGCCATCGTGCTGCTGGTGGACGACGACGGGCTGCGCACGCGGCTGGCCGCCAACGCGGCCCAGATCGCCCGGGCGCGATTCTCGCGAGACCACCTGGCCGAGCGGATGCATGCTGCTCTGACCCTGGCAGGCGAGGGTCGCCGCCAGACTGCGCGGGGCTGAGTGAGCACCGCGTCATGGGTGCTGGTGTCTGGGGCATCGGGCTTCATCGGGCGGTACCTGGTGCCCGCGCTCCAGGCGCAGGGGTACCGCGTCCGGGCCGCCCTCCGGAGGCCGGCGTCCGGCCCCTGGGACGAGGCCTGTCTGGTCGGGGAGATCGACTCCACCACGCAGTGGGACGCGGCACTCGACGAGGTGGCGTACGTAATCCACCTTGCGGCGCTCGCCCACCGCTCCCCGCGTGAAGCGCACGGCCTGGAAGACGCCTATCACCGGGTGAACGCCGAAGGCACCTGGCAACTGGCCGATGCGGCCAGGCGATCGGGAGTCCATCGTGTGGTGTTGGTGAGCTCGGTGGCGGTGACTGGCTCCGTCGCCTCGGCGCCGGTGCACGGGGCCACCCCTCCTGCCCCGGATTCTCCTTACGGACGAAGCAAGGCGGCAGCTGAGTCCGGGCTCGCCGATTGCCTGGGAGAGGGGGTGCCGGACTGGTGCATCCTGCGCCCGCCCCTGGTCTACGGCCCCGGAAATCCGGGAAACATGGCCCGACTGCTCCGGCTCCTGCGCCTGCCAATCCCGCTGCCCCTGGCCTCCATCGCGAACCGGCGCAGCTTCTGCTTCGTCGGCAACCTTGCCAGCGCCGCGAGCGCCGTACTGTCCCACCCTGCCGCGAGCCGC
>CAZYIV010000103.1:0-11993 GCA_964647615.1 uncultured Gemmatimonadaceae bacterium
ACAGCTGGAACACCCTGGCCGACCGGATGCGGCAGCTGGCGTTCCTGAACAAGGGGGTGACGATCGCCCTCAAGGACGACCGCCCCGACGAGCCCCGGACCGAGACCTTCTTCGCCAAGGGCGGGCTGGTGCAGTTCGTGGAGTGGCTCAACCGGAACAAGAAGGCGCTGCACCCCAAGCCGATCGCCTTCACGGTGACCAAGGACGATGTCGAGGTGGACGTGGCCATCCAGTACGAGGAGGGCTACAACGAGAACATCTTCACCTTCGTCAACAACATCAACACCCACGAGGGCGGCACCCACCTCACCGGCTTCCGGGCGGCGCTCACCCGCGCCATGAACGAGTTCGCCAAGCAGCAGGGCTCGCTCAAGAAGGAGGACTTCACCCTCACCGGCGAGGACATCCGGGAGGGCCTCACGGCGATCATCCACTGCAAGGTCCGGGAGCCGCAGTTCGAGGGGCAGACCAAGACCAAGCTGGGCAACTCCGAGGTCGAGGGCATCGTCAAGCAGGTGGTCTACGACCAGCTGCGCACCTTCCTCGACGAGAAGCCGAGCGTGGGCCGCGCGGTGATCGAGAAGGCGGTGAGTGCCGCGCGCGCCCGTGAGGCAGCCCGCAAGGCGCGCGACCTGGTGCGCAAGAAGTCGGGGCTCGAGGGCGCGGTGCTCCCGGGCAAGCTGGCCGACTGCTCCCTGGACGACCCGGCGATGTGCGAGCTGTACCTGGTCGAGGGCGACTCCGCCGGTGGCAGCGCGAAGCAGGGCCGCGACCGCCAGTTCCAGGCCATCCTCCCGCTCCGGGGCAAGATCCTCAACGTGGAGAAGGCGCGTATTGACAAGATCCTCTCCAACGAGGAGATCCGCTCGATGATCACGGCGATCGGCGCCGGGGTCCGCGAGGACTTCAAGCTGGACGAGGTGCGCTACCACAAGATCGTGATCATGACTGACGCGGACGTGGACGGCGCCCACATCCGCACCCTGCTGCTCACGTTCTTCTTCCGTCAGATGCCGGACCTGATCGACGCCGGCTACATCTACATCGCGCAGCCGCCGCTGTTCCGGGTGGGCAAGGGGAGCGGCAAGAAGGAGGAGAAGTTCTACGCCTACGACGAGAAGGAGCGCGACGAGTACATCAAGCGCCTCTCGGGCGGGGACGGCAAGGGGAGCATTTCCATCCAGCGCTACAAGGGCCTGGGGGAGATGAATCCGGACCAGCTGTGGGAAACCACGATGGACCCGTCGCGCCGGACCATCCTGCGGGTCACCCTCGACGCCGCGGTGGAGGCCTCCAAGCTGTTCGAGGAGCTGATGGGCGACGAGGTGGAACCGCGACGCCAGTTCATCGAGCGGAACGCCAAGTACGTGAGCCACCTGGACGTCTGAACCCGCCCGCCGGGGCGGCGGTCCGCGGGGCGGTCCCGGTCACCGGGGCCGCCCCGCCGGCGTTCTACCCCTGCCCCATCCACCGCGTGACCGCGAGCAGGGTGAGGCTCCCCACCAGCAGCCAGAGCAGCACGCCTTGCGCCAGCGGCCGGGCGCCAACGGCGCGCAGGGTGGCGCGCGTGAGCCCCGCCCCGATCAGGAAGAGCGTCAGCACCAGTCCCACCCGGGCCAGGTGCGCCACGCCGTCGAACGCGGGGAGGAGAGCCGCGGGCGCGACGGTGCGCAGTACCGCCGCCAGGACGAACAGCCCGATGAACCAGGGGATCGCCGGGCGCCGGGCGTTGCCAGCGGCCTCGACACCACCCTCCCGGCGCGCCAGCGCCGCCGCCCCCAGGCTGAGCGGGATGATCCACAGGGCCCGCGCCAGCTTGAGTACCGTCGCCTCTTGCAGCGCCTGCGGGCCGTAGCTCGCCGCGGCGCCGACCACCGAGCTGGTGTCGTGGATGGCCACCGCGGCCCACACCGCGAACTGGTGCTGGGTGAGGTGCAGCAGGTGACCGATCGGCGGGAACAGGTACAGCGCGACCGCGTTCAGCACGAACACCGTGGCGAGGGAGACGGTCATCGCCTCCGGCCGCGCCCCGATGGCCGGCCCCACGGCGGCGATGGCGCTCCCGCCGCAGATGCTGGTGCCGGCGGTGATGAGGAGCGAGGTGTCCCGCGCGATGGCCAGCAGCCGGCCGAGCAGCAGGCCCAGGCTGAGCGCCAGCGCGATTCCCGCGACGGTGTAGCCGACGCCCTGCGCACCGGCGCGGACCAGCGCCGCCAGCGGCATCCCGAAGCCCAGCCCCACGACCGAGCCCTGCAGCAGCCACTTCGCCGCACGGCGGCTCTGGTCGGGGAACGGGTTGCCCAGCGTGAGGGCCAGGCCCACGCCCAGCGCCAGCGCAATCGCCGGCGAGGCCCACGGGGTGAGGGCGAACAGCGCCAGCCCGGTGTAGAGCAGCGCCGCGAGCCGGTCGCGCCCGCTCACCGTCCGGCTCCGCCACGAGGCGCCCCGGGGCCCCAGTCATCGCCCTGGAATCCCTCCTCCGGCTGCGTCGCGGCGCCGAGGTCGCGCACCTCGCGCTCGGCGGCGGCCAGCTCGTCGGCGTCCTCGATCGGCTCTTCCATGGGCCGGCGGCGGCGGGCGGGCGAGAGCAGCCACACCAGGAGCGCCGCGATGGTCGCGGCGGTGAACAGCAGCCCCATCAGACCAGCACCTCGTCCGCGGCGCTGACCCGGCCCAGCAGCAGCGGCAGCGCCGGCTCCGGGGGCCCGAAGCGGATCGCCTGGCGCAGCGCGGCGAGGCCCAGCTCCACGCCCGCCGGATCGGCGGCGAACACCGACGCGATCGGCTCGCCCTTCACCACCTTGCTGCCCGGCCGCCCGGAGACCACAAAGCCGACGGTCGGGTCGATGGTATCGCCCAGCTGGCGCCGGCCGCCGCCCAGCGCGACGACCGCCTCGCCGAGGGGCCGCGGGTCCACGGCGGCGATGGTCCCGGCGGCGGGCGCCTCGAACAGCTCCACCTCCGCTGCCTGGGGCAGGAGGTCGGGCGTGTCCACGATCCGCGGATCTCCCCCCTGCGCCTCGATGAGCTGGCGGAACCGCTCCAGCGCGGCGCCGGTGGCGAGCGCGTCGTCCACCAGGGCCCGCGCCTCGCCGGGGTTGCCTGCCCGCCCGCCGAGCAGCAGCATCTCCATGGCGAGCGCCCGGGTAACTGTGAGCAGGTCCTCGGGGCCGGAGCCGGTCAGGGCCTGCAGCGCCTCCTCCACCTCCAGCGCGTTGCCGATAGCACGCCCCAGCGGCCGGTCCATGGCGGTGATGAGCGCGGTGGTACGGCAGCCGGCCGCCTCCCCCAGGCGGACCATCGTGCGCGCGAGGGCGCGCGCGTCGTCCACCCCGGGCAGGAAGGCCCCACTGCCCGCCTTCACGTCCAGCACCAGGGCGTCGAGCCCCTCGGCCAGCTTCTTGGACATGATGCTGGCCGCGATGAGCGGGACGGAGGGCACCGTGCCGGTCACGTCGCGCAGGGCGTAGAGCCGGCGGTCGGCGGGGGCGATCTCTTCGCTCTGGCCGAACATGGCCACGCCGATCCGCTCCACCTGGCGCCGGACCTCGTCCAGCGAAAGCGTGGTCCGGAACCCCGGGATGGACTCCAGCTTGTCGGTCGTCCCGCCGGTGTGGCCCAGCCCCCGCCCCGACATCATGGGGACGGCCAGCCCGAGGCTCGCGGCGAGCGGCGCCAGCACCAGGGAGACCTTGTCGCCCACGCCGCCGGTGGAATGCTTGTCCACCCGCGGCGGGAGGCCGGCCGGCCAGGCGAGGGTGGCGCCGGAGGCGCCCATGGCGCGCGCGAGGGCGGCCAGCTCCGCGGGCTCGAGCCCGCGCCAGACAATGGCCATGAGCAACGCCGCCACCTGGTAGTCCGGCACCTCGCCCGCGGCGTAGCCCGCGACCAGGGCGGACCACTCGGCCGGGGTCAGGGCGCCGCCGTCCCGCTTGCGCTCGATGAGTGGGGTGATGAGCATTGACGTCCACGGCCGGTGTAAGACGGAACCTTCGACGGGAGCAAGGATGACCGGAGCAACAGTGTCACGCAAGCGCGGCTGGGTGATGGCGCTCGGGCTGGTGCTGGCGGCGCCGCTCGCCGGGCAGACCAGCGTCGCGGAAGACCTGCAGCTCGGCATCGCGGCCCACGACGGGCGGGACCCGGCGGTCGCGCTGCGCCACTTCGAGGCCGCGCTCGCGGCAGACTCCTCGAGCTACGAGGCGGCGTGGCGCGCCGGCGAGTCGCTCATGGACCTGGGCAAGCAGACGCCGGACTCGGTGAAGAGCGCCGAGCGCGACTCCCTCTACGCCCGGGCGGAGCGGTTCGGCCGGCTGGCGGTGGCCATCAATCCCGAGGGCCCCGAGGGACGGTACGTGCTCGCCGCCGCGATCGGGCGGGCGTCGCTGACCAAGGGGAAGAAGGAGCGGGTGCGGCGCGCGGGAGAGATCCGGGAGGAGGCGCTCAAGGCGATCGAGCTGGACCCGCAGAACCACAAGGCCTACCACGTCATGGGACGGTGGAACGCGGAGATCATGCGGCTGTCGGGACTCTCCCGCTTCTTCGCCAAGAACTTCCTCGGCGGGAAGATCTTCAACGCGGCCAGCTGGGACAGTGCGATTGTCTACATGCAGAAGGCGGTGGAGACCAGCCCGGAGACCATCTACCACCGGCTGGACCTGGCCGAGATCCTGGTGGACCGGGGGCGCTACGCGGAGGCGCGGCAGCAGCTGGCCGAGGTCGAGCGGCTGCCGATCTTCGACGTGATGGATCCGACGTACAAGGAAGATGGGGCCGCCCTGGCCCGCCGCATCGCGGGCAAGGACGACAAGGACCACTAGGCGCCGAGCTGCTCCTCGACCCGCTCCAGGCCCTCCGCCAGCCGCTCGCGGAGGGCTTCTTTCTTGTCCCGGAGCATCCGCCGGGCCTCGGTCCTGGCGGAGGTGAAGCCCTGCCGGGCCTCCCGGCCGAGCTTCCGGGTCCGCTTCCGGACCAGGCGGCGGGTCTCCTCCCCGCTCGCGGGGGCGAACAGCAGGGCCACGCCGGCACCGATGGCGGCGCCCAGCAGCATGCCGGTCAGGAAGCTGCCGGTGTCCAGGCTCCGGCCGTCCTCCTCCAGGTCGTCTTCTTCATGGTAATCGTGGTCACGCCGGTCGCGCATCGGTCGTCCTCCTGCGGGGGTACCTCGCAAGGTACCCCCGCTTGACCCTCCTTCGCCATGCGGTGACAATTCGGCACCTCAACCCCACCCCCCATGACCGTCCAGGCCGTCCTTTCGGAAGAAGTGGAACGCCTCCAGGGCCGCGTGCGCGAGCTCGAGCACGAGCGGAAGCACCTGCTGGCGGTGATCGAGATCCTGCAGGAGCTGGCGGGCTCGCTCCACATCACCGACATCATGCAGTCCATTGCCCGGCGGCTGGGCGAGGTGTTCGGGCTGGACCGCTCCTCGATCTTCCTGGCCGAGCGCGATGGCCGGACCGCGCGGCTGGTGGCGAGCTTCGAGGACCCGAGCATCCGGAACTACGTGGTGGACCTGGAGCGCTACCCCGAGCTCAGGCGGGCGCTCACCACCGGCGAGACGGTATACATCCCCGACGTGGAGCTGGACCCCTCGATGGCGCACCTCAAGGGCGCCTTCGATACCCGGCGGGTCCGGGCCATCACCGTGGTGCCGATCACGTGGCGGGGCGCCGCGATCGGCGCGATCCTGCTGCGTACCTTCCGCGACGGCCCGGCCTTCTCCGAGGCCGACGTGCGCTTCTGCCAGGTCATCGCCAGCCTGACCGCCAAGGCGCTGCGGAACGCGCACCGCTTCGAGAAGCTGCAGCAGCGGGTGGGCGAGCCGGGCGGCGCCCGGCCGGTGGAGCGGGAGCGGGTCGCGCTGATCGGCTTCCTGCGCCGGCTGCTGGACGAGTTTGCCGCGCGGGAGGGGCCGTGGAGCGAGGGGGTCCTGGCCCGCGCCAGCGCGGAGGAAATCGAGCGGCTGGTGGGCGTCGCCCTCACGGTGCTGCAGCAGGAGGCGGCGGCCCGGTGACCCTCCCGGGCGCCGCCTGGCGGCCCCGCCGCACCTCCCTCCCCTCATGACCCCCGCCGAGCAGGCCGAGCGGCTCCGGGCGCTGATCAACCGCGCCAACCACGCCTACTACGTGCTCGACGCGCCGGAGGTCTCCGACGCGGAGTACGACCGGTGGATGGTGGAGCTCAAGACCATCGAGGCGGCGCACCCGGAGGTCCGCACCCCCGACAGCCCCACGCTGCGGGTGGGCGCCGAGCCGGCCAGCGCCCTCGCCAAGCACATCCATCTCCGCCCCATGATGTCGCTGGACAACGCCTTCTCCCCCGAGGAGCTGGCGGAATGGGAGGACCGCAACGCCCGCATCACCGAGGATGCCCGCCACGGGGGCTACACCACCGAGGTGAAAATCGACGGCTCGGCAGTGAGCCTCACCTACCGCGACGGCCTGCTGGTGAGCGGCGCCACCCGGGGCAACGGCCGGGTCGGCGAGCTGATCACCGACAATATCCGCACCCTGCACGACGTGCCGCTCCGGCTCCGGGGCACGGGTCACCCGCCGCTCATGGAGATCCGGGGCGAGGTGTACCTGCCCCGCAAGGCGTTTGACAAGCTGAACCAGGCCCGCGAGCGCGAGGGCGAGCCGGCCTACGCCAACCCGCGCAACACCGCCGCGGGCAGCCTCAAGCTGCTCGACTCCCGGGAGACGGGCCGCCGCGGGCTCCGCATGTTCGCCTTCCATGTGGAAGTGATCGAGGGCCGGATCGGGGTCGAGACCCAGGCGGAGGTGCTCGACCTGCTGGGGACGTGGGGCTTCCCGGTCGAGAAGCACCGCGGGCGGCACGCCGACCTCGCCGCGGTCCAGGCGGCGGTGGCCACCCTGGAGGGGAAGCTCAAGCAGCTCGCCTTCGACGCCGACGGCGTGGTGGTCAAGATCGACCGGCTGGCGCTGCACGACGAGCTGGGCTCGGTGAGCGAGCGGGAGCCGCGCTGGGCAATTGCGCGGAAGTTCGCGGCGGAGGTGGCGGTCACCCAGCTGCTGGAGATCAGGCTCAACGTGGGGCGCACCGGCGCCCTCAATCCCTATGCGGTGCTGGCGCCGGTGGAGGTGGGAGGGGTGACGGTGTCCAGCGCCACGCTGCACAACGAGGACCTGATCGAGGCCAAGGACATCCGCCAGGGCGACTGGGTGGAGATCATCCGCGCCGGCGAGGTGATCCCGCAGGTGGTGCGGCCGCTCCCGGATCGGCGCACCGGCAGCGAGCGCGCGTTCACCATGCCGGCGGCGTGCCCCGAGTGCGGCACCCCGGTGGTGCGGCCGCCGGACGAAGCGATGCGCTACTGCCCCAACGCCGCCTGCCCGGGGCGGGTGCTGGAGGGGATCGTCCACTTCGCCTCGCGCGACGCGATGGACATCCGCGGCCTCGGCTACGAGCGGGTGCGGCAGCTGCGGGACGCGGGCCTGATCCACAACGTCGCCGACCTGTACCACCTCACGGTGGAGCAGCTGGTGGAACTCGACCGCTTCGCGGAGCAGTCGGCCGGGCAGCTGGTGGCGGCCATTGCCGCGTCCCGCACCCGGCCGCTCTCGACGGTGCTGTTCGGGATCGGCATCCGGCACGTGGGGAAGACCGTGGCGCAGCTGCTGGCGCGACGGTTCGGGACGCTCGAGGCGCTGATGCAGGCCCCGGCCGAGGAGGTCGAGGCGGTGCCCGGCGTCGGGCCGACCATCGCGCAGGCGGTCACCGAGTTCTTCGGCGAGCCGCGCAACCGGGCGCTGCTCGAGCGGCTGGTCCAGGCGGGGCTCACGCTGACCGAGCCCCGCGCCGTGGGCGGGGGCGGCCCCCTCGCCGGCAAGAGCTTCGTGCTGACGGGTACCCTGCCCTCGCTGTCCCGGCAGGCCGCCACCGACCTGATCGAGCAGGCGGGCGGGCGAGTCGCCGGAAGCGTGAGCAAGAAGACCGACGCGGTGGTGGCCGGGGCGGAGGCGGGGAGCAAGCTGGAGAAGGCCCGCACCCTCGGGATCGAGATCATCGACGAGGAGGAGCTCAAGCGCCGCGCCGCGGGCGCCTGAGCCCCCCGGGGCGGACCTTGCCGCCTCCCCCGCCTCCCCCTAACCTTCGACGTCCCTTCGGAGCGTATCCGCATGTCGCCGTCCGCCGTCGCCGCCCCCGCCAGAACCCTCTCGCTGCCCCGGCAGAGCCTCCAGCACCTGCGCCTGGTGCTGGAGCGCGAAGCGGGGATGAACGCCGCGACCTGGCTGCAGGAGGCGGGCTTCGCCGGCGGGGCGGCGCTGTACGAGGTGTACGCCAGCTGGCTGGCGGACCGCTACGCGGTGGCGCGCCCGTCCGCGCTCGACGTGCGGCACCTCGGCGAAACGCTTTCCGCCTTCTTCGAGGAGCACGGTTGGGGCAGCGTGCGGGTCACGCCGGTCACCTCGGCGGTGATCGCGGTGGACTCGCAGGACTGGGCGGAGTCGGACCCGGCGGCGGGCGCCACCTACCCGTCGTGTCACTTCTCGAGCGGGCTGCTGGCGGAGTTCCTGAGCCGGGTTTCGGAGACCACGCTGGGCGTCATGGAAGTGGAGTGCCGCTCGCGGGGGGAGAACCGGTGCCGGTTCCTGGCCGGGTCGCCGGAGACGCTGCAGATCCTGTACGAGCGGATGGCCGGCGGGGCGAGCTACCTGGACGCGCTGGGCGCCTGAGCGGATGTGCGCGTATAACGTCCGCCACAGCAAGTCGCTGGACCACTCGCCGGCCTCCGGGCCGGCCCGGCTGCTCAACCTGCTGCGGGAACTCGCGCTCTGGGCGGTTGGAGCCGGCCTGATGTACCTGGTCTACTGGCTCGCCCGCCGGTACCTCTTCCGCTAGTAGACCGACACGCCGTCCAGCACCAGCGGCGGCATCGCGCGGCTCCCCACCCACATCAGGTCGCTGCCCACCGCCACCACCCGGGCGAGCAGGTCGTGCGCGTTCCCCGCGACGGTCACCTCCGGCACCAGGCCGGTGATCTCGCCCCCCTGCACCCGCCACGCGAGCGTCGCCGGGTAGGCGAAGGTCCCGCCGATCACGTTCGCCTGCGTGCCGGGGCGGAGCCACTCGACCACCAGCCCGTCGCCGATGGCGGCGAGCAGCTCGTCCCACCCGGCGGCACCCGCCTCCACCACCAGATTGGTACAGGCCGCCTGCGGCTTGCCGTAGGTGGTGCGGCGGCCGTGCCCGGTCGGGGTCGCGCCGACGCGCCCGGCGGTCTCCAGGTCATAGATGATGCCCGCGACCTCGCCCGCCTGGATGAGCGGCAAGCGCCGGCTCACCACGCCCTCGTCGTCCAGCGGCCGGGAGCCGGGCCGCCCGTCGAGCAGCGGATCGTCCACCAGGGTGAACTCCTCGCTGTAGGCCCGGGCGCCGCGCTGCCGCGCCAGCGGCGACCCGCCGTGCAGCGCTGCCTTCCCCACCAGGGCCTGTTCCACCGGCAGGAGCAGCGCGGGCAGCGCCGTGGGCAGGAACCCCACCCGCTGCCGGCCGCTCACGGCCTCGGCGCCGCGCTCCGCCCAGGCGAGCCGCTGCCGGATCATGGCGACCAGCAGCTCCAGGTCGGTGAGCGCCGGGAGGTCGGCCCCGGTGAGGGTGGCACGCACCTCGAGGCGGCGCCCGTCGACCAGGCGGCTCGCCCGCGTGGTGAGGGTCACCAGCGAGACCTCGTAGGCCGCGTCCACGCCCGCGGTGTTCGCCACCCGGACCTGCCCCACGGAGCGCTCGATCGTGAGGCCCAGGTCCACGCCCTCGGGGGCCAGGCGGTCGCGCACCAGACGCCCGAGGTCCGTCAGCTCGCCGAGCGTCGCCGCGGCCGCGCGGGGTACGTGGGTGACCACCGCGGGAAGCAGCGCCCGGCGCGGCAGCGCGAAGTCCACCGGCTCGCCCTCGGCGGCGGCGGCCAGCGCCCGCGCGAGCAGGTCCTCGACATCCTCCTCCACGCTGCCCGCGCTGCCCACCCGGTGGTCCTGCACCACGCGGAGGTTGGTGCCGTGCGAGGTGCTGGAGGTCGCGTGGTGCGGGCGGCCGCCGGCAAACTGCAGGGTGAGCGTCTCGTCGGTCTTGGTGACGGCGTCGGCGAGGGTGGCCCGGCGGGCGGCGCGCTCCAGCAGCGGCAGGATCATACGGTGT
This sequence comes from uncultured Gemmatimonadaceae bacterium, assembly GCA_964647615.1. Taxonomy (GTDB): domain Bacteria; phylum Gemmatimonadota; class Gemmatimonadetes; order Gemmatimonadales; family GWC2-71-9; genus JADJOM01. The sequence continues at coordinate 10,156 of CAZYIV010000103.1, forward strand.
CGCCCCGGACGCTCACGCCGTCGATGCGCACGTGCGGCGCCCCGTCGGCCACGGGGATCCGGCTGGCGCCGGGGCGCCCGCAGCGGGCCGCCTGCAGGTTCCAGCGGAAGTCGCCGGCCACCGCGTCCACCCGGCCCAGCACCTCGGTCACCTCGCCGGTGAGCACCAGCGGCCGCACCATCTCCGCCAGGCGGCCGTCCCGGATCAGCTGTCCGTAGGCGGCGATCAGGGTGAAGCGGCCGTGATGCACGTCGCCACCCAGCGCGCCGCAGCAATACAGCCCGTACTGGATGGGACGCACCAGCTCGTCGAGGGTGCCCTGGCCGTTGCTCAGGTAGGTATTGGTCACTCGGGCCGAGGGGGGCCGGCGGAACGAGGCGGCGCGGGCGTTGCCGGTCGAGGGGATGCCGGCGCGGCCCGCGGTCTCGCGGGTATGGAGCCGGCCCACCACCACGCCGTGCTGCACCAGGAGGGTGTTCTGGGTGGGCGCGCCCTCGTCGTCGAAAGCGAGCGACCCGGAGAGCCCAACGGCGCTGCCGTCATCGCCGATGGTCAGCAGGTCGGAGCCGATGCGACGGCCCATCGGGAGGCGTTCTTCCAGGTCGGGCCGGGCGAGCAGGGTGTCGGCCTCGCTGAGGTGGCCGATCGCCTGGTGCACCAGCGCGGTGACGGCGCGCGGGTCGAGCACCACGGGATAGGTGCCGGCCTTCACCCGCGGCGCGCCCAGCAGGGCGATGGCCCGGCGGCCGGCGGTGCGGAAGAGGTGATCGCTCTCCTGCACGCCGAGCCAGCCGCCCCGCACCGACCACGACTCGAAGGCCCGCTCCAGGAAGTTCTCCTCCCGCGCGATCACCCCGGTGGCCAGCCGCACCTCGGTGCGGGTGTCGGAGAGCAGCACCCCGGCGGAGGTGGCCACCCAGCGCTCGGTGACATGGTCCTCGTAGCTGGCGCGGGCATCCACCAGGCGCCGGTCGGTGGAAAGCATCTCCTGGTTGAGGCGTTCCAGCAGTTCGCGCTTGGCGGCCAGGGGTACGTCGCGCACGTCGCCATCGAGGTCGCAGGGGAAGTCGGCCTCGCGCACCGGGATCTCGGCGAGGCGGATGGGCGCGTCCTGGGGGAGGGCGAGGGAGAGCTCGTGAGCCCGGGCCACCATGCCGGGCAGCTGGTCCAGCCCGGTGAAGCTGGCGATGCCCCAGCCCTTCCCGCGGTTGAGGCAGCGGACGATGCCGCCGACCTCCGTGCCGCTGGTGGCGCCCTCCATGCGGCTGCCACGGCAGGCCACCGCGCTCGCCCAGGTCCGCTCCAGCCGGATGTCGGTGAAGTCGGCGCGAGCGGAGCGGAAGGCGTCGGCCAGCCGTTGCTTCACTCCGTCGGGTTCCCCTTGAGCCACTGGACGTAGTCGGGCCGGGTCACCAGCTCGCCACCGGAGATGATCTCCCGGTCCCAGGGCAGGATGATGTTCTGCTCGGTCTCGAAGGCGTGGAAGTCCGGGATGTAGGGACCGGTCTTGAACGAGACCGCGGTGCGCACCTCCGACGGCTTGAGGGCACGGACCTCGTGCAGCGCCAGCTTGAGGGTGCTGCCGGTGTCGCAGGTCTCATCCACCAGGAGCACCCGCCGGCCCCGGATCGAGGCGGGGGGCCCGGCGATCAGGATCGGCTCGCCGCCAGCGTCCTGGCGGGTGACGGCCATGGAGGCGAACTCCACCTGGCAGATGGAGGCGACCACGACGCCGGGGATGACGCCGGCCTTGGCGATGCCGAGGATCACCTCGGGGGCGAACTCGCGGGCCACCTTGAGGGCCAGCGCCCGGCAGATCTCGCCGAAGAACGGCCAGT
>CAZYIV010000104.1:0-11885 GCA_964647615.1 uncultured Gemmatimonadaceae bacterium
GCGTGGACCCGGCGGCGCGGCGGCACTTCTGGGAGGTGATCCGCGACCTCTCCGCGCGCGGCACCACGATCCTCGTGACCACCCACTACATGGACGAGGCGGAGCGTTGCGAGCGACTGGCGATGCTGTGGCGCGGGAAGCTGGAGGCCGTCGGCGCGCCGCAGGAGATCACCGCCCGCTTCGGGCAGCCGACGCTGGAGGATGCGTTCATCGCCCTGCAGGAGCGCGATGCGGAGGCGCTCGCATGATCGCCTGGCTCCGGGGCCTCGCGTTCTGGCCCATGCTGCGGAAGGAATTCATCCAGATGCGGCGCGACCGGCTGACGCTCGGGATGATGGTCGGCATCCCGGCGATCCAGCTGGCGCTGTTCGGCTTCGCGATCCGCACCGAGGTGCGGCACCTCCCTACCCTGGTCCTGGACGAGGCACACACCCGGGAGAGCCGCGAGTTGATCGCGACGCTGGTGAACACCACCTACTTCGACGTGGTGGGGCAGGTGCAGAGCCGGGACGAGGTGCGCGAGCGCATCGGCCGGGGGGAGGCGGCGGCCGCCGTGATCATCCCGCACGAGTTCACCCGCGACCTCAAGCGCGGCCGCGGCGCCGAGGCCCAGGTGGTGGTGGATGCCGCCGACCCGATGTCCTCGTCGGCCGCGCTGCAGGGCGCCGCGCAGGCGGGGCTCGCCTACCGGCCCACCGCGCTGCCGGCGCGCGCCGGCGGGCTGGAGATGCGGGTCCGCCCCTGGTACAACCCGATGCTCGAGAGCAGCACCTACATCGTGCCGGGCATCATCGGGGTGCTGCTCTCGCTCACCATGGTGATCATCACCGCCATGGCGGTGGTGCGGGAGCGGGAGCGGGGCACGCTCGAGCAACTGATCGTCACGCCGATCGACCGCACCAGCCTGATGCTCGGCAAGATCGTGCCGTTCCTGCTGGTGGGGTACGTGCAGATCACCGTGATCATCCTGCTGGGGCAGCTCATGTTCTCGGTGCCGCTCCGGGGCAGCCTGGTGCTGCTCTACCTGATGGCGTTCCCCTTCATCGTGGCGAGCCTTGGCATCGGGCTGTTCTTCTCCACCCTGGTCCGCACCCAGGCCCAGGCAATGCAGGCGGGGTTCCTGTTCATCCTGCCCAACATCCTGCTCTCCGGATTCATGTTTCCCCGGGCCGCGATGCCGGTCGTGGCCCAGTGGATCGGGCTGGCGTTCCCGCTGACCTACTTCCTGGAGATCCTGCGCGGCATCCTGCTCCGGGGGGTGGGGGCGCGGGCGCTGGTGCCGGAGCTGCTCGCGCTGTGCGCCTTCGCCGTGCTGATCGTTGCCCTCAGCGTGCGGAGGTTCCACAAGACGCTGGATTGAGTTCGCCATGCCCGGAATTGCGGCAAGGTCTTGATGGGAATCCTCATCATTTCTTCTCCGGCAGTGAGCTAGTAGTTCTGGGGCAGGAGAGACCCACCCCCAGGCCTCACCCCGCCCTGCCTCCGGGCCGACAATACCCGTATGCCGAAGAACTCGCCTGCCACGCTGGTGCGCGCCACCGACGGCCGCATCACCAGCTGGAGCCCAGCCGCCGCCGTGCTGCTGGGCTTCGAGGCGCAGGAGGTGCTCGGCCGTCCCGTCTCCGACCTCATCCCCTCCGACTGCGCCGCCAGTGATCCTGCCGCGGCGCCGGTCACCCACGCCACGGCCGTGCTCGCCCCCGTGCGCACGCGCCGGCGCCATCGCGACGGCCGGCAGGTGGCGGTATGGGTGACCTGCTCCCCGGTGCTTGACCACCTGGGTCAGGTGGTCGGGGTGGTGGAGGTGCTGGTCCCGGCGGCGGCCGAGGTGGCGCCGCCCGACCAGGCGGAGCTCAGCGCCATCATCGAGCGGCTGCTCGACGAGACCCGGAGCGAGAGCGAGGCGCGGCTGCACCTGGCGCTGCAGGCGGCACGGATGGGGGTGTGGGAGTGGGAGTTCGGGACCGACCGGATGTACTGGTCGCACGACTGCCGCACCATCATGTCGCGGCCGGACTTCGACGGCACCATCTCCGGATTCGGGCGGGTAGTGCATCCGGACGATGCGGCCCGGGTACTGGCCGAGGCCCGCGCGGCCGTGGCGGCGAACCACGACCTGCGCACCGAGTTCCGGATCGTGCAACAGGGCGGGGCGGTGCGCTGGGTGGAGAACCTCGGCCGGCTGTTCCGCGGCCAGGATGGCGAGCCCACCCGGATGGTGGGTGCCGTTCGCGACATCACGGATCGCAAGGTGGCACAGGAGGGGCTGCGCCGCGAACGGGAGCGGCTGGCCCTGGCCCTGCATGCGACCCGGACCGGGGTCTGGGAGTGGGACATCCGCACCCACGACGTGACCTGGTCCCGCGAGTGCTACGAGATCGTCGGACTGCAGATGGGCCAGTTTGACGGCACGCTGGAGGGTTTCGAGCGGCTGATCCACCCCGACGACGCGGAGGAGGTGGCCCGGCGCTCCGCCGACGCGGTCGGCGCCCGGGAGCAGCTGCGCATCGAGTTCCGGATCATCCGTCCCGACGGCCAGGTGCGGTGGCTGGAGAACGTCGCGCGCGCGGAGTACGACGCGACCGGCGTCCCGCTCCGGATGCTCGGCACGGTGCGCGACGTGACCGAGGAGCGGGTCTTCCAGGAGCAGCTGCGCCAGGGCTTCGCCGCCTTCCGCCACCTGGCGGAGGGACTGCCGCACATCGCGTGGACCAGCGGGCCGGACGGCGAGGAGCAGTTCATCAACCAGCGGGGACTGTCGTACTTCGGGCTGGCGCTGGAGGATGTCCGCCGCCGCTGGCGGGAGCTGGTCGAGCCGGGGGACCTGGCCGCCTTCACCGCGCGGCGCGAGGAAGCGTTCGTGACGGGTGAGGAGTTCGCGGTGCGGATCCGGCTGCGCCGCTATGACGGCGCGCTCCGCTGGCACGAGGCCCGGAGCGCGCCGGTGCGCGACGCGGACGGGCAGGTGATCCAGTGGGTCGGCTCGCTGACCGACATCCATGATGCGGTCGAGCACGAGGCCCGCCTGCACCGGGAAGAGGAGCGGCTGGCCAAGATTGCCGCCATCGCGGTGAGCGCGGTGCATTCGTTCCGCGTGCCCGTCACCGGCCCGCCCCACTTCGCCTACGCCAGCCCCACGCTGGAGGGGATCTACGGCCTGCCGCTGGCGGAGCTGCGCCGGGATGCCAGCAGCGCCATCGCGTGTTTCCACCCGGATGATCGCGAGCGGTTCTTCGCCGCCATTGACACCTCCGCGCGGGAGATGACGCCGTTCATCGAGGAGACGCGCTTCTGCCGGCCCGACGGCGCCGTCCGCTGGCTGGAGGTGCGCTCCATGCCGGTGCGCGAGCCCGACGGCGCGACGGTGTGGCATGGCGTCATCCACGACATCACGGAACGGAAGGCCCAGGAGGACGCGATCCGGGCCAGCGAGGAGCGGGTCCAGACCATCCTGGAGCATCTGGGCGAGGCGGTGGTGGTGCTCGACCGGGGCGGCCAGGTGCTGAGCTGGAACCACGCCGCGGTACGGATGCACGAGTTCGCCAGCACCGACGAGTGGCTGCTGCGGCTGCCGGAGCTGGACAGGTATTTCGAGCTCCGGACGCTCGACGGCGAGGTGGTGCCGGTGGCGGAATGGCCCGCCAGCCGCATCCTCGCCGGGGAGCGCCTCGACGGATGGGAACTCGAGGTGCGCCGCCTGGACCGCCCGTGGAGCCGCGTATTCCGCTACGGCGGCGGCCTGGTGGATCTGCCGGGCGGCGAGCGGGTCGCCGCGATCACCATCGGCGATGTCACCGCCCGGGTCGCCGCCGAGCGCGAGATCCGCCAGTGGGCCGACGCCTTCACCCACTGTGCCCTCGGCGTGGTGGTCGGCGCGCCGGACCAGACCTTCCTGGCCTGCAACCCCGCCTTCGAGGCGCTGGTCGGTGCCTCCCCCGGCGGGCTGACCCACACGCACGTCGCCGACCTGTACCATCCGGACGACCGGGAGAAGGTCCGCGCGACCATTGCGGCCTCGGACCGGGACGGTCAGGCGCGCCACGAGTCCCGCCTGCAGCGCCGGGACGGCGGCACGGTCCTGGTGCAGGTGAACCTGACCAGTGTCCGGGGGCCGGACGGCGTGTTGCGCTACCGGATTGCCACGATCCAGGACGTGAGCCAGCGCCGGGCGGCCGCGGAGTCCATGCGCGGCCTGTCGGACCGGCTGCAGGCGATCCTGCACTCCTCCCCGCTGCCGATCGTGGCGCTCGATGACCGCAGCCAGGTGCTGCTGTGGAACCACGCGGCGGAACAGCTCTTCGGCTGGCCAGCGGAGGACGTGATGGGCCGGGAGCTGCCCATCATCCCGAAGGATCGGGAACGGGAGCACGAGGGCCTGCGGCGCCAGGTGCTCGGCGGGCGCCCGTTCCGCAACCGGCTCACCCAGCGGATGACCCGCGACCGGCGCCGCATCGACGTGAGCATCAGCACGGCGCCGCTGCACGATGCCACCGGCCGGGTGATGGGGCTGGTCGCCACCTACGTGGACCTGACCGAGCAGCACAGCCTGCGCGAGGCGCTGTCGGACTCGGAGAAGCGGTTCGCCCAGCTCTTCCGTGCCAGCCCCACCGGGATTGCGATCCTCCGGGTGTCCGACCGGACCATCGTCGAGATCAACGAGGCGATGGCCGAGCTCTCCGGGTACCGGCCCGAGGAGGTGGTGGGCCGCAAGGTCACCGACATGGCGGGCTTCATCAGCCCGCAGTTCCATGACCTCCTGTGGCAGCGGCTCGATGCCCAGGGCCGGCTGGCGCAGGTGGACTATCCGTACCACCGCCGGGATGGCACCCCGCGCCACGGGCTGGTGACCGCCGAGCGGATCCGCCTGGGCGACGAGGACGTGGTGCTGGGTGTGTTCCTGGACGTGACCGAGCGGCGCGCCGCCGAGGCGGCGCTGCAGGAGAGCGAGAGCCGCTTCCGCCAGCTGGCCGAGAGCATCCGCGAGGTGTTCTGGCTGAGCACCGCCGATCAGCGGCAGATCCTGTACGTGAGCCCCGCCTATGAGGCGATCTGGGGCCGGACCTGCGACAGCCTGTATGTCGAGCCGGACAGCTGGCTCGAGAGCGTGCATCCCGACGACCGGCGGCGGGTGCAGCAGGCCGCGGCCGCCCGGCCGGTGGGGTCGGCCTATGAGGAGCAGTACCGCATCGTCCGGCCGGACGGCGTGGTCCGCTGGGTGCGGGTCCAGGCCTTCCCGGTGCGCAACGCCGCGGGCGAGGTGGAGCGGATCGCCGGCGTGGCCGAGGACGTCACCAGCCGGCGGCAGCTGGAGGCCCAGCTGCGGCAGACCCAGAAGATGGAGTCCATCGGGCTGCTGGCCGGCGGCGTGGCCCACGACTTCAACAACTGGCTCACGGTGATCGCCGGCAACGCGGAGCTGCTGCTGGAGGAGGCGCCGGAGGGGGATGACTGCAGTCAGCTGATCGGCGAGATCATCCACGCCGGGGAGCGTGCCGCCGCGCTCACCCGCCAGCTGCTCGCGTTCAGCCGGCGCGAGGTGATCGAGCCGCAGGTGCTGGACCTCAACACCGTCATCGTGGACACCGAGAAGATGCTCCGCCGCCTGCTGGGCGAGGACATCCTGCTCGCCACCGCGCTGGCCCCCACCCTGCCCCGGGTCCGGATCGATCCCGGGCAGTGGGCCCAGGTGCTGCTCAACCTGGCGGTGAACGCCCGCGATGCCATGCCCACCGGCGGCCGCCTGACGATCGAGACCCGGACCGTGGAGCTGGAGTCGCCGTCCGACACCTGCCGCCGCACCGGTCTTGCGGGCGGGCGCTACGTGCAGCTGGCGGTGAGTGACACCGGTGCCGGTATGCCCGCCGAGGTGGCGGCGCGGGTGTTCGAGCCGTTCTTCACCACCAAGGGGCGGGGGAAGGGCACCGGGCTGGGGCTGGCGGTGGTGCACGGGATCGTGGCGCAGGCGGGGGGCGCCATTGACCTGTACAGCGAGGTGGGCTTCGGCAGCGCGTTCAAGATCTACCTGACGCCGGTGAGTGCCGAGGCGACGGGCGACCGCCTGGCGCCGGAGGCCACCGAGGTGGCCGGCACCGAGACCATCCTGCTGGTCGAGGACGAGGAGAGCGTGCGCCGGGTGGCGGCCCTCGCCCTCCGGCAGCAGGGCTACACCCTGCTCACCGCGGGCGACGGGCAGGAAGCGCTCGCGGTGCTCGAGCGGCACGCCGGCCCGGTGCACCTGCTGCTCACGGACGTCGTGATGCCGCACATGGACGGCCGCCAGCTGGCCACCGCGGTCACCGCCCGGTTCCCGGGGCTGCGGGTGCTCTACACCAGCGGCTACACCGACGACGCCGTGATGCGCCACGGCATCCTGCAGGCGGAGGTCGCGTTCCTCTCCAAGCCGTACACCCCCAGCCACCTGCTCCGCCGGGTGCGCCAGGTGCTCGACCGGCGGTGAGCCGGGTCAGTCGTCCAGCCGCCAGTGCTTCCGGCCGGACGGCTCGTACCACGCCTGCGGCAGCAGCCGCTTGAGCAGCACGTAGACCCACTCCCGCCCCACCACGTTGCGGAGCGGCGGGGCCGGGTCCTCGACCAGCGCCAGCACCCGGTCGGCCACCGCCGCCGGCGGGGGCGCCGCCGCCTCCAGCCGCCGCACCCGCGCCAGGACCCGCTCCCGCGCCGCGCCGTACGCTTCCAGCGATTGCGCCGCGACCGTCATCCCGCCGACCAATTCGCTCTTGAAGAAGCCGGGCTCCACCAGCGCCACCCGGATCCCCAGCGCCTTCACCTCCGCCCGCAGCGCCTCGTACAGCCCCTCGAGCGCGAACTTGCTGGCGGTGTACGCCCCGGCGAACGGCATCGCGATCATCCCGGCGACCGAGCCGACGCCGACGATCAACCCCGCGCCCTGGGCCCGCATCAGCGGCAGCGCCGCCCGGGTCACCCGCAGCACGCCATGGAGGTTGGTGTCGAGCTGGCGCTGGAACTCCGCCAGGTTCACCTCCTCGACGGCACCAGCCACCACGATGCCGGCATTATTCACCACCACGTCCAGCCGCCCCGCCGCGGCCCGCACCGCCTCGAGGCAGGCGGCCACGGAGGCCTCGTCGGTCACGTCGAGCGGCAGGAAGGTGACGCCGGGCAGCGGCGAGACGCCCGCCGGCCGGCGGCTGGTGCCGAACACCCGATGCCCCGCGCCCGCGAGGCGCGCGGCGATGGCGCGGCCGATGCCGGTGGACGCGCCGGTGACGAGGACGACCTGGGCAGCCATGGACAACTCCTTCGATCCGAGGGGTCAGGCCGGGTGCGGCGCGGGTGCCGCCAGCCGGCCGGGCGCAGGGGTGGCCACCGGCGCCAGCGCCGGCGGCAGCAGCTTGTACATGACCGGCGTGACCAGCCGGGCCAGCAGGGTGCTGCTGAGCAGCCCGCCGATGATCACCAGCGCGAGCGGCGAGTAGAGCGAGGAGCCCTGCAGCGCGAGCGGCAGCAGGCCGCCCACCGCGGTCAGGGTGGTCAGGACGATCGGCAGGAACCGCACCCGGCCGGCCTGCTCGATCGCCGCGTCCAGCGGCACCCCGTCCTCCCGGAGCTGGTTGGTGAAGTCCACCAGCAGGATCGAGTTCTTGATCTCGATCCCGATCAGCGCCACGAACCCGACCATGGCGGTGAACGACAGCGTGTTGCCCGAGAGGAACAGCGCCACCAGCCCGCCCACCACGCCGAGCGGAATCACCGAGGCCACGATCAGGGTGCTGGTGAAGGTGCGGAACTCCAGCACCAGGATCGCCAGCGTGAGGAAGATGGCGACGATGATCGCCGCGCCCAACCCGCCGAAGCTCTCCTCCCGGCTCTCGATCTCGCCGGCGGGGATGATCCGGTAGCCCGCGGGCAGTGTCACGCCTGCCAGCCGCGCCAGCACCTGGCGCGTCACCCGGTCGGTGTTGAATCCCCGGGTGACATTGGCGGTGACGGTGGCGCTGCGCTCCTTGTTGAAGTGCTGGATGACGGGCAGCGTCCGCTCCAGCCCCACCGTCGCCACCTGGCGGAGCGGCACCGCGGCGCCGGTGGCGCTGGTCAGGTAGAGCTCGTCCAGCACCGCGGGCCGGGGAGTGCCGTCCAGGCTCCGCGCTGAGCCCGGCCCGGCCGCGGGCAGCCGGAGCCGGACCACGTAGTCGTCGCCGCCGTCATCCCGCAGCGTCCCCGCCACCAGCCCCGCCACCCCGAGCCGCACCGTCCGGTCCACCTCGGCGGTGGGGATGCCGAGCAGCCCGGCCCGCTCCCGGTCCACCGCCACCCGGAGCCCGGTGCCGAAGCGGTCCATCGGGTTCACCACGTCGCGCGCGCCGGGCGTGGCGCCGATCGCCTCCGTCACCGTGGCCGCGAGCGTCCGCAGGGTGTCGAGGTCGGCCCCCACCACCCGGAAGGCAATCGGGGCGTCGATCGGCGGCCCATTCTCGAACGCCACCACCTCGATCCGCGCCCCGGCGTAGCCGTCGAGCACCGCCTGCAGCGAGTCGAGCAGCCGCGGCGTCTGCCGCACGTCGAACTTGTCCAGCAGCACGAACGCCTCCGCCACCGTGAGCCGCTCGTGCCGGGGGACGATGTTGTAGTAGATGTCCGGGTTGCTGCGGCCCACGTTCATCAGCACCGCGCGCACCCCGGGCGCCGTCCCCACGGACCGCTCCACGAACCGCGCCGCGCGGTCGGTCTCCGCCAGGCTCGCCCCCTCCGGCGTGGCGATGCGCACCAGGAACTGCGGGGTGTCCGCCTTGGGGAAGAGCGAGAACCCGATCAGCGGGACCAGCGCCAGGCTGCCGGCCACCAGCAGCGCCGCCAGCGCCAGCGCGGTGCGGGGCCGCGCCAGGGCCCGGTGCAGCCAGCGGCCGTAGCTCCGGTCGATCACCCAGGTGAGGCCCCGCAGCACCACGTTGCCCCGGGCCGTGGGGTCCTCCCGGAGCAGCTGGCTGGCGAGGAACGGGATGATCGTGAGCGACACCACCAGCGAGGCGACGATGGTGAAGATCACCGCCACCGGCAGGCTGCGGATGAAGCGCCCCGCGTTGCCCGGCAGGAAGAGGATCGGCAGGAAGGCGACGATGAGCGTCGCGGTGCAGCCCAGCACCGCCACCGCGATCTGCCGGGTGGCCAGGATCGCCGCATCGCGCCGCGCATGCCCCTCCCGCAGGAAGCGGCTGATGTTCTCCACCACCACGATGGAATCGTCCACCAGGAGTCCGAGGGCGATGACGAAGCCCACGATCGACAGCTGGTTGATGGTGAAGCCGGTCGCGTGGAGCAGCGTCACCCCGATGGCGAGCGAGAGCGGGATCGAGATCATCACCACCAGCGAGGCCCGGGTGCCCAGCGGCAGCAGCGTCACCAGCACCAGCAGGATCGCCAGGGTGAAGTCCCACCCCAGGTGCGCCAGCCGGTGGTGCACGTTGGCCGACTGGTCGAAGCCCCGCTCCAGCGTCATCCCCGCCGGCAGCCCGGGCGCGAAGGCGTCCAGCTCCTGGTAGATGGCGTCACGCACCGTGCCGATCCGCTCCCCTTCCTTCATGGTGGCCGTGACGAACACCGCGCGATGGCCGTTGTAGCGGCCCAGGTGGCGCGCATCCTCGTAGCCCCAGTGCACCCGGGCCACGTCCGAGAGCCGCACCAGCGAGGTCCCGGTCCCCGCCACCACCGTGCGGGCCACGTCCTCCACCCGCCGGAAGCTGCCGCTGGTCTTCACCGCGAAGGCGGTCGCGCCGGCGGAGACAGTGCCGCCGGGGATGTTCAGGTCCTCGCTCTGCACCGCCTGCAGCACCCGCCCCACCGGGATCCGGAGTGCCGCGAGCCGGCCGGCATCGAGCTCCGCCACGACCTCGCGCTCCGGGTAACCCCAGCGCGCCACCGAGCGCACGCCCGGCAGCCGCTCCAGCCGGTCGCCCAGCTTCTCGGCCTCCTCCGCCAACTGGTGCACCGGCAGCGCATCGGAGACCAGCGCCAGCTGCACGATGTTCACCCGGTCGGCGTCGAACTTCTCCACCTCCAGGCGGGCCAGCCCCGCGGGCAGCGACGGCCGCAGGGCGTTCAACTCCCGCACCACGTCATCATGGCGCCGGTCGGCGTCGCTGTGCGCCTCGAACTCCACGCTCAGCACCGCCAGGCCGTCCTCGATCTCGGTCTTGAGCTTCCTGAGGTCGTCCAGTTCGTTCAGCCGCTGTTCCAGCGGGTCCACCACCAGCTGTTCCATGTCGGTGGGCGTCGCGCCCGGGTACACCGCCACCACCGTGAAGCTGGCGATCGGGAAGGTCGGGTCCTCCGCCTGGGGGATGGTGCGCAGCGAGTACACCCCCAGCACCGCCGCCATCAGGAACATCACCACCGTGAACTGGTAGTGGTGCACCGAGAACTCGGCGAGCTTCATGGCGTGCTCCCGTCGCGGGTCACCACCACCGGGCGGCCCTCCGCGAGGTAGGCCGCACCGCGCACCACCACCGGCTCGCCGTCGGGGAGGCCGCCCGTCACCGCGGCCCACTCGTCCTGCACGGAGGCCACCCCCACCACATGGCGACGCGCCACGCCTCCCTCGCCGCCGGCACCGGCCCCGCTCACGGTGTAGATCACCGCGCTGTCGGCATCGCCCTCGAGCAGCGCGGCGAGCGGCACCAGCCGCACCGGCCGCGGGCGCGCCGGCGTGATCTCCACCCGCCCCACCAGCCCGCTCGCCACAGGCGCCGGCGCTGCCAGCGTCACCTCCACCTCCCAGGTGCCGGCCCCGGGGGTCGAGAGAGCGGCCACCTGCGTCACCCGCCCCGCGAGCGCGCCGTCACCCCGCACCGGGAAGTGCACCGCCGCGCGGTCGCCGGGGCGCACCATCGCCACGTCCCGCTCGGCCAGCCCCACCCGCACCACCTGGCCCCGCGCGGCGCTCGCCAGCAGCAGCACCGGCGTGCCGCCCGGGACCTGCTGCCCCGGCTCAGCCATGCGTCGCAGCACCACGCCGGCCGCGGGGGCGCGGATGGCAGCGTAGTGCTCGGTGAACTGCGCCACCTGCAGGTCGGCGCGCGCCACCGCCGCCCCGGTCCGTACCGCCTCCACCCGGTCGCGTGCAATGACGCTGTCCCGATAGAGTGCCTCCGCCCGGGCCAGATCCCGCTCCGCCTGCGCCGACGCCGCCTCCGCCTTCGCCACCTGGCCGGCGATCTCGGGCTGCGCCAGCTCCGCGAGCAGCTGCCCGGCCCGTACCTCATCGCCCTCGTCCACCAGCACCCGTGCCAGCACGCCGCCGATGCGGAAGCCCAGCGGTACCTCCTCCTTGGCCGCGAGCAGCCCGGTGCCCGAGAGCGCCGGGGTGATGACGCTGTCGCGCGGCGCGGCAAGGGTCACCCGCACCGGACGCTCGACCAGCGGCGCCTCACGCGCCTCGGCGGTCCCGCCGCATCCCGTCAGCAGCATGCCCCCCAGCCCCAGCACCAGCCACCGGCCGGTCCCCGGGCGCGCCTGTCCGGTCATGGTCCATCCTCCCGCGGGTAGGTCGCCGTCGCGCGGGCCAGCTCCACGCAGCGGGCGTAGTAGTCGTAGGTCGTGAGGATCCGGTTGAGTCCCGCCGCGACGAACGCGGTGCGGGCATCGGTCAGTTCCACCAGCGGTGCCGCCCCCTCGCGGTACTTCCGCTCCACCAGCTGGTAGCTGCGTTCCGCGCTGGCGAGCCGGTCGGCGGCCGTGGCCTGGCTGAGCCGCGCGACCTCCATCGCCCGCCAGGCGGTGCTCGCCTCCAGCGCCACCTGCCGTGCCGCCCAGGCGCGGGCATCCTCGAGCTCCGCCCGGTGCGCCTCCGCCTGCCGGCGGCGGGCCCGGTCCTGCCCGCCGTTGAACAGGTTCCACTGCAGCACCACGGA
>CAZYIV010000105.1:0-11804 GCA_964647615.1 uncultured Gemmatimonadaceae bacterium
CGGTGATGTGCAGGTCGGAGGCGTCCTTCTCGATCATCTCCTCGAGCAGGGCGCGCAGGTTGATCGTCATCCAGCCGTCTCCTTGATGACTTCCTCGAGCGACGTGACCCCCCGCTCGATCTTCTTCAGCCCGTCCATCCGGAGCGTGAGCATGCCGTCCGCGACCGCCTGGTCCCGGATCTCGGCCACCGACCCGCCCCGCAGGATGAGCCGCCGCAGTTCAGGGGAGAGGGCCATGACCTCGTACAGGCCCGCCCGGCCCTTGTACCCGGTCCCCCCGCAAGTGTCGCACCCCTGCCCCTTCATGAAGGCCATGTGCTTGAAATCAGCGGGGTTATCCCCCAGGGCCTTGAGCTCGTCGTCGGTGTAGGTGTGGGGCGCCTTGCAGTCCTTGCAGATACGTCGCACGAGCCGCTGGGCCACCACCAGGTTCACCGCGCTGGCCACGTTGAACGCCTCGATCCCCATGTCGATCATGCGGGTGATCGTGGAGGGGGCGTCGTTGGTGTGCAGGGTGGAGAGCACCAGGTGGCCGGTGAGCGCCGCCTTGATGGCGATGCCGCCGGTCTCCAGGTCGCGGATCTCGCCGATCATGATGATGTTCGGGTCCTGCCGCAGGAACGCCTTCAGCGCCGCCGCGAACGTCAGCCCGATCTCGTTCCGGACGAGCACCTGGTTGATGCCCATCAGGTTGTACTCGACCGGGTCCTCCGCGGTCATGATGTTGGTCTCGATCGTGTTGACCCGGGACAGCGCGGAGTACAGCGTCGTCGTCTTGCCCGAACCCGTCGGCCCGGTCACCAGCACCATGCCGTAGGGGTTCAGGATGTTGCGCATCAGGTCCTGCTCCGCCTTCGGCTCGAAGCCGAACTTCGACAGGTCGAGCGTCAGGTTCCCCTTGTCGAGGATCCGCATGACGATCTTCTCGCCGAAGAGGCAGGGCAGCGTCGAGACCCGGAAATCGATGACCCGGCTCCCCATCTTGAGCTTGAGGCGGCCGTCCTGCGGCACCCGCCGCTCGGCGATGTTGAGCTGGGACAGGATCTTGATGCGGGAGGTGAGCGCCGCCTTCATCTTGACCGGCGGCTTCATGACTTCCTGCAGCGCGCCGTCGATCCGGTAGCGCACCCGGATCTCGTGCTCGAACGGCTCGATGTGGATGTCCGAGGCACCCCGCTTCACCGCGTCGGTCAGCAGGCCGTTGATCAGCTTCACCACCGGCGCGTCGTTGATCTGCGCCTGGCTCGCCGCCTCGTCCTCCTGCTCCTCCACCACCTCGACATCGCTGTCCCCGAACTCCTCCATTTCCTTGAGCAGCGTCTGCATCTGCTCGTCGGTGGACTCGTAGTGCTTCTCGATGAGGTTGCGGAGGGTGTATTCCCCGGCGATCACCGGGAAGAGGTCGTAGCGGGTGATGAACTTGAGGTCGTCCACCACCCCGGTCTGGGTCGGATCCGCCATCGCGATGGTGAGCGTCCGCCCCTCGCGCTTGAGCGGAAGCACCACGTGCTTCAGCGCGAAGTCCGCGGGGATCAGCTTCAGCATCTTCGGATCGACTTCGAACCGCGTGAGATCCACCGCCGGCATGCGATACTGCCGCGCCAGCACCTTGGTGATCTCGAGTTCCTGGATGAGTCCCAGCTTGACCAGGACGTAACCCAGGCGGTGGCCGGACGACTTCTGCTCCGCGAGGGCCGCCCCGAGCTGGTCCCGGGTGATCAGGCCTTCACGAATCAGAATGTCACCCAGCCGGTCGTTTCCTCCGGCCGCTGCAGTTGCCATCGCCCCGCTGGTGTCGGATTGTGAAGTCTGACAACGGTTTACACCGATTGATCTAAGCTAGGTTGTCGGGGGTAGGTGTCAATGGGGGGAGTGGGTGCGCCACGGCCGGGGCGGCAGCGGGGAGATGGAACCCGGGGGAGTGCAACGGTCGCGCGCCCTCACGGCGCCACCATCACCCGGTCACGGATCCGCGCCACCGTCGCGGGGCCCACGCCCGGGACCCGCACCAGGCTGTCCACCGAGGGGAACGGCCCCCGCCGCGCCCGGTCCCGGACGATCTGGGCCGCCATGTAGGGCCCCACGAACGGCAACGCCTCGAGGCTCTCCACCGGGGCGCGGTTGAGGTCCACCAGCGCCCGCGCCGGGAACACCGGGTCCGTGGGGCCGACGGGCCCCGGGGCGATCCCGGAAAACGCCGCATGCGGCGCGATCGCCGCGAGCAGCCCAGGGCCGACCCCGGCCACCCGGTCGAGCCCCGCCAGGCTGCCGAACGGCCCGCGGGCCTCCCGGTCGGCGACGATGCGCCGGGCGAGCCCCGGCCCCACCCGGGGCAGCCGGGACAGCTCGGCCGCGGACGCCCGGTCCAGGTCCACGGTCTCTCCGGGACCGAGCGGCCGGGACCGGAGGGCGCTGGAGTCCCGGTGCGCGGCCGGCGCGCCGACGGCCCCCGGACCGGCCAGGGTAACCTGGCCCGGGGCCACGCCGGGCGCCGCCACCGCCAGCCGCACCGCGTGGCCCAGCAGGGCGAGGCCAAGCAGGGCCAGGACCGCCCGCCGTTCGGGAGCCATGGCCCAACGTAGTGTCGCCCGGGACCGCGCTGCGGTCCCGGGCGACGCGACGCGGCCCCTGCGGGCGCGGGCCTACTGCCGGCGGATCAGGGCCATGCCCACGTCGCCCACCACCTGCAGGCTCTGGGGGCTCACCTTGTCCAGCGTGTCGGCCGGCGTGTGCCAGTAGCTGTTGTTCGGGCCGTAGTTGAAGTCCACCACGTCGATGGCCCGGATGCCCACCTTCTGCAGTTCCACGTGATCGTCAATCAGGGTGGGCCCCTGCCCCGGCGCGTTGACGAAGACGTCGGCATGCCCCACCAGCTTCGCGGTGGACCAGACCAGGTCCACCACCTCCGGGGCGCCGAGGACCGACTGGCCCTCGGGGAGCAGCTTGAGGTCCTTGTCGCCCACCAGGTCGAACAGGACGGCGTAGAGCGGCAGCGGCCCCGACACCTGGTGCCGCGCATAGTACCGCGAGCCGATCAGGACGTCGTTCTCCTCGGCGTGGAAGTCGGCGTAGTCCTCCCCGTCCACGAACAGCAGGTCCACCCCGACGCCGGGCGGCGCCTGCTTGAGGGCGTCCGCCATGCCGAGCAGCACCGCCACGCCGGAGGCGCCGTCGTTGGCCCCGGGGACCGGGGTCTGCGGCCCATGGTAGTCGGGATTGTCGGAGCGGGGGCGGGTGTCCCAGTGGGCCAGGAACAGGATCCGCTGGGTGGCGGCGGGCCGGAACCGGGCGACGAAGTTGGTGAGCGCGAGGCTGTCGCCCTTCGCGGTGACGTGGGTCCAGGCCTGGACCACGAGGGTGTCGGCCCGGGCGGCGAGGATCGAGTCGAGCCAGGCCGCGGTGGCCGCATGGCCCGGGGTGCCGGGGATGCGGTAGCCGAAGCCGACCTGGCGCTCGAGGTAGGTGAAGGCGACCTCCCCGTTGAACTCGCGGGGCGGCGGGGCGGCATCCTTGCAGGCGGCGAGGAGCAGCGGCGACAGGAGCAGGGGCAGGAGCAGGCGGCGCATGGGGCTGGAAGATCGAGGGGTGGAGCGGCCGGGGGAAGTGGGCGCGGGCTAGCGGTAGTCGCCGGCGTAGAGCGAGAGGGTGAAGGTCGCCGTCACGCTCATCTGGGAGAACTTGCGGTCGAGGTGCCGGGCATCGCTGAGCGAGTAGCTGAACTGCAGCCCGCCGGTCATGATCCGGCCCAGGTCGGTGTCGAGGGTGGCCCGGGCCTCGGTGCGCCGGGTGTCGGAGACGGTGTTGCACTTGGTGTCGGTGCGCAGCTGCAGGCAGCTGACGCTCTTCCCCAGGACCCCGGTGAGCTGCGAGCGGATCAGGCGCCGGCTGGCGCCGGGCAACGCGAAGCTGTGGTTCAGGCCGGCGGTGATGTCGTCCTGCTGCAGCCGGGTGAGGTTGCCGTTGGCCAGGTTGCGCTGGGCCAGCGTCGCCCAGCTCACCGAGAGGGCCATGCCGTTCTTGAAGGTGAGCTGCGCGTCGGGGGTCACGGAGCGCGAATACTGCCGGCTCACGGACGCCACGCCGCTCAGGTTGGGCACGGTGGTCACCCCGTTCACCCGGCGGAAGGTGGCGCCGAAGCCCAGCAGCGTGATCGGCAGGCCCCGGAGGGCACGGGTGAACCGGACGTCACCCTTCGGCCATTCCCGCTGGAAGGTCTCGGAGGTGAGGAACTGGTCGCCGGCGCGCTGGAACCGCGAGGTGCGCACCCGGCCGTAGCCGAGCTGGAACGACACCCCGAACGGCAGGTCCGCGCCCGACTGGAAGGTGGTGTTGCGCACCTCCGCCGCGCCGAGCGCGGTGTCGCCCTGGGCGCGGAGGAAGTTGCCGAAGCCGCCCAGTGCCAGCTGGAAGCCGAGATTCGGATCGAAGGCGGCCAGGTCGAAGGTGCCGGCCCGGGTGAGCCGGTCGGCGACGTCGAACGGGCGGAGGCGGCGGGTGTTGCGGCTCACCGCGCTGGAGTCGCCGAAGATCCGCCCGAACAGCCGGCTCAGCTCCACGGCGGCGCCATACTCGCGCAGCCGGGACTTGTTGAGCGTCTGGGGCAGGATGAAGGCGCCGATGGTGTCGCCGTCGGTGCGAATCGGGTCCCGGCTGGTGAGGCTGCGCGACAGCACGAACGCGCTGGTGGTGGTGAACCGGGGCCGGACCCAGCTCGCCACCTTCGGCGTGAGCAGGAACGAGGTGTTCAACTGCCGGTCCCGCTCCACGCCGACGTCCATCCCGAAAAAGCTGCGGCGGGCCTGGCCCGCCACCCGGCCCAGCGTGGTGGAGTCGCTGTAGTGGCGCAGGTCGCGGGTGCTGGCGAGGTCGCCGCTCATCGTCAGCATGCCCAGCGGCTGCCAGGTGAGCCCGGCGGTGTTGCGCCAGGTGTGGCTCAGCGAGACCGCGGGCCGCAGGAGACTGTCCACCCCGCGGTGCACGGCGACCTGGAACGCGGTGAGCTCTCCCTCGTTGCGGACCAGCCCGCTCCCCATCCGCACCGAGGTGGGCGCCAGATTCACCCTGGGGTGGGTGAGGGCGTCCGCGCCGTCGCTCCGGCGCAGGAAGCCGGGCAGCCGGTCCACCAGGCCGGACAGGTCGAGCGTCGGCCCGCGGCGGCCCGACTGCAGCAGGTAGGTGGCCTGCAGGCTCCGGCTGGCGGCGTGCGCCTGGGACAGCTCGGTGGTGCTCCGGGAGTTGGAGAAGTTCCCGGAGAAGCTCACCGGGTCCACCAGCCCGCGCAGCAGCCACGACGTGCTCCGTTTCACCCGGCGCAGGGCAAAGTTGTAGCTGAGGGCCCAGCTCTCCGGCTTGCGCAGCCCGACCAGGTCGCGGCCCTGGATGTCGGTGCCGGTGAGCAGATCGGGGTTCACCGCCGTGCGGGCGTAGTTCACCTGCACCGGCAGGGCGATGCCGAGGCTGGTGGGCAGGAAGCGCTCCATCCGCACCCCGGTCGCGAGCTGCAGGGTGCCGGTGGTCCGGTAGGTCGGATCCTGGCCGATCTGCTGGAAGTTCCCGTCCTGACGCAGGTACCCCAGGCTCACGGTGGCGACGTCGGAGGCCACCAGGCGGGCGTCGAGCGCCATCGCGGTGCCCACCTGCGACACCGGCTGGGTGACCCGGATGTCATCCACCCACACCTCGGCGCTGTCGGTCGCGTCGTTGGTGAAGCGGCGGTAGATGCCGGCGGAGAGTTCCTGCACCTGGGCCAGGTTGGGCGGGTTCACCGCCGGGTCCTCGACATGCACCAGATAGGGCCCGGAGCAGACCACGTAGGCCACCGAGATGGTGTCGCCGCCGCAGGCCACCCGGGCGGCGCTGTCGGCGGGGAGGCCCTGCAACCGGCGCGACTCCACCTGCGCCCGGAGGGTGCGCCAGGTATCCAGCTGCACCCGCAGCTCCGGGTCCCAGGTGAGTGTCGAGGCATTGGCCGAGAACTGGTAGAAGTTCCGGCTGTCGCTGCCCACCCGGACATAGACCTCGAAGTCACGGTCGTCCCAGCCGGGGCCGCGGCCCCGGGCCCACAGCCGGAGCTCCCGGTACTTGAGCAGGTTCTGCGGGCCGCTGGGGAAGCGGAAATACGCCTCGGCCCGCTGCCCCGCCGCGATCTGGCGGGCGATGATCCGCAGCGAGCGCTCGTTGACCTGGCTGCCGAACTCGCCCCGGCTCCCGCCCTTCGAGTCCAGCCCGCCCTTCACCCCTGGCGGGGAGGTGTAGCCCAGCTCGATGTTCTCGGTGGACACCGTCGAGGCGACGACCTCGCCGTTGCCCGGCGCGTCGGTGGCGCCCGCCAGGCTCTGCACCGGCTTCTCCGAGCGGCGCACCCAGGGCGAGCCCAGGAACCGCATCCGGCCCAGCGCCCAGAAGGCCCGCACGTCCGGGCCGCCCTGGTCGGGGGGCGCCACCGCGGTGATCCGCAGGTGCTTCACCAGCCGGATGTTGGGGCTGCCGAGCCGGAACTGCTCGGAACGCAGGGGAACGCGGTACAGCTCCCAGCGGCTGGAGTCGTTGCCCACCGCCCCGGTGCGCACGTAATACGGGCTCCCGCCCCGGAGATCCACCACCCAGCGCAGCACGTTCTCCGAGGAGCCGCTGGCGTCGAGCTGGTTGTCGTTGTCGAGGTCCTCGGCGTCGAGCGAGCCGTTGCCGTTGGAGCAGCGGGCGCTGGGATCGCCCCACTGGTACAGGGTGATCAGGCTGCTCAGGTCCTGCTTGCAGGTGGCCACGCCTTCCCGCACCTGGCCGTTCACCACGAGCTGGTCCGGCCGGTCCCCCAGGATGCCGATGTCGTCCTGGGTGGCGTTGAAGATGCCGGTGGGCTCCCGCTCGGTGTCCAGCCGGCCCAGGCCCACGAACTGCCGGCCGGCGTACGCCGAGTCGGCTCCGGTCACGGTGAGGCTCTCCGGCGCCATGGCAATGGCGTCCTCGCTCACGCTGCCGAGGTCCACCATCAGCTCGACGCCGGCGTTGCCCACGCTGTTGTTGCCGGGACGGAAGACCCAGAACTCGAGGAACTCGTTCTTGGAGAGGTCCACGCCGGTGGAGCTGAGCGCGGTCACCATGGAGCGCCAGCGCGGGGCATCGGGACGGACCGGCAGCCGCCAGCTGGTATGGGTGGTCGAAACCCGGCCGGTGGTGTCGGGCTGCAGGGTCATGAACAGCACCGTCTCCAGCTGGTCCTGCTGCCCCGCGACCTGGATGCGGGGATCGATGTCCCGGGCCCGGAGCTGCGCCGCCTGGCCGGTCTGCGGATCCGGGATGACGTTCTGCCAGGTCATCTGGGCCACGTCGGTGGTGTCGAAGCTGGCCTTGCCGAGAATCGCGTCGGCGCCGTCCACGTACTGCGGCTTGCTGCCGAACTCCCACAGGGTCTCGCGCAGGGAGAGCTGGACCCCCGGGTCGCCCTCGAATTCCTCGAGGTAGGCCTGGCCCGAGCGGTTCGGGTCGGGCCGGGTGAAGGCCAGCTCGCCGTTCAGGTCCAGCTGCGAGGGCGCGGTGGCCGGGGAGGACGTCAGCTTGTCGAGGAAACGGGTGACGCCGTCGGGCCGGAAGCGGAGGTCGGTGCTGATGCCGCCGACCATGTGGGCCTGGGCCTCGAACCCGAGCTGGGGCCGGTTGAAGGCGCTCTGTTCCACCTGATACAGGCCGATCAGGTTGATCCCGCCGGTCTCCCCGAGGCGGTAGCGGGTGGAGAGGCCGTAGATCTGGGTCGGCGCCACCGCGAAGACGCCGCGCTCCTCGAACCGGGCCTGGATCGAGCCGCCGCTGTTGCCGAACAGCGCGTCCGGGTTCACGAAGGTGACCTGGCCCAGGTCGTAGTTGATGGTGTAGTCGGTGGTCTTCTCCAGCCGGCGCCCGTTGAGGTACAGCGTCTCGCTGCCGTCACGGATGGAGAGTGCCCCGAGGTCGAGGGAGGAGCGGTCGCCGCTGGAGCTGGCGTTGTAGCGCAGCCGGAAGACGAACTTCGCCGGCGGGCCCTCGCTGTAGAGCAGGTAGTCGGGGGTGCGGTACAGCGAGTCGTTCCGCTCGGTGGGCAGCAGCCGGGAGGCATCGGCGAAGGGCTGGAGCACCGGCAGGACGATGTACGACTCCTTGATCGTGTAGGCCGCGCTCGGGTCCCGGGTGCGGGGGAACAGCCGGTCCTGGACGTTGAAGTCCGTGGGGTCGTTGGGCGTCGCCAGCCCCAGTTCCGCCAGGTAGGTGGCGGCCGCCCCCGGCCGCAGGGGCGACTCCGAGCGGTTGAGCGACAGCGTGACCTGCAGCGAGGCGCGGTCGAGGTCGGCGCCCGCCACCCGGTAGACGTTCCGCATCTCGTGGCGGAAGGTGGGCAAGGTGGCATCCACCCGCGGCTGCACGATCAGGCGCAGGGTATCGCGCGGGGCCTGGCCCGGGGCCACCGGCGTGTCGGTGGCGGGGAAGGTGCCGACCGGGCCGGCCCCGGAGGCGTAGCTGACGGCCAGGTAGTCGTTCGGGTCCAGCTTGCTGGCGAGGGCAAACCAGAGCCCCGAGGGATCGGCGTAGTAGTCGATGTCCCGGGCCAGCAGCTGCCACTGGGCGTTGACCTGCTGGGTGGTGTCGGCGCCGATCGCCACCGCGGTGATGCCGCCGAGGTTGGGGTTCACGCCGGTGCGGGAGGGCGGGCGGTAGCGGTAGACCCGGACCTCCCCCTGGACCAGGGCGGCGGGCGGGAGCCCCGCCGGGCTGAGCTGCAGGATGTCGAGCTGGGGGTACCCCGGCAGCAGCTGCGGGTCCACCACCCAGAAGAAGCGGCCGCCCTCGAAGTCCAGGTCCCGGGCCTCGCGGTCCTGCGGCTGCACCACCGTGCTGCCGACCTGGTAGGTCCGCTCCGCCACGACGCTGCCCTTCTGGGTGGCGGCGATGCCCTGGAAGGTGAAGGCCCCGAGGTCGAAGGTGGCGTTGACGCCGAAGTTGTTGGCCGGGATCGCGGCCGTGAGGAAGCGGGAGGCGGGCGGCCGGAACACGACGGTGCCGACCTCCACCCGGCGGACGATCTCGTCCTCCAGGCCCTCGTAGTAGAGCTGCAGGTTGTTGCGGGCGGTGAAATCGCGCTCGGTGTCGTAGTCCACGTTGACGTGGAGCCGCTGGCCGATCAGGCCGCCGGCGCGGAGCGCGAGGAAGGTGTCGAGCCGGGGGGCCTTCCAGCTGCCGCGGCAGCCGGAATTGAGGTCGAGGTACTGGGCCGCGCCGCAGCGCAGGTTCTTGAGCCGCTCGCTGCGCACCTCGAGCCGGGCGTTGCCGTCGATGTTGAGGTCGGCGTAGCGCCGGTCCAGGCCCAGCACCCCGCGCCGCTCCGGCTGGGTCTCGGCCTCCGCCAGCCGGGCGCCGTACAGCCGCCGCAGCCGCCAGGCGGTGGCCCGCGACGCCCGGACGGAGTCGAGCGTCAGGGCGAGGACGCTGTCCCACGCCGCGACCGCCGCCCGGGGGGAGCGCCGGGGGCCGGCGTCCCACGGACTGCGCAGCACCGCCGGGGTCCGCAACTCGAGGGGAGCCGCGGTCCGGAAGTGCAGCCAGGCGGTGAAGGTCGTATCGCCCTGCGCGGCCACCCCGGAGGGCAGGGCCAGCAGGAGCGCCACGGAGGCGAGGAAACGCACGTGCCGGTGAGGGGTTCGGTCCGAACCGGGAGCAAGAGGCTTGTAGCCGCGGGACACCGGGAATATACTGGCCGGGTGAAGTGGGTACAACGTGTTACCAGACGGAGACTTCGCGCGCGTGCGCCTGCTTGATCGGTACCTCGTCCGCCAGTTCCTGCCGCCGCTGATCTTCGCCTTCCTGGCGATGACCAGCATCATGCTGCTGAACCAGGTGGCGCGCCGCTTCGGGGCCCTGGTGGGCAAGGGCCTGCCCTGGTCGGTCATCGGCGAGGTCTTCCTGCTGTGCCTGCCGTTCATCATCGCGATGACCCTGCCGATGGCGGTGCTGGTGGCGATGCTCTACACCTTCAGCCACCTCGCGGCCGACAGCGAGATCACCGCCATGCGGGCCAGCGGGCTCAGCGTGGGCCAGCTGGTGCGGCCGATGCTCGTGGTGGGGGTGCTGATCACCGGGGTCAACTTCTGGTTCACCGACCAGGTGCTGCCGGACTCCAACGCGCGGCTGCGCAACCTCCTCATCAACATCCAGCGCAAGAAGCCCACCCTCGAGCTGCGGGAGCAGGTGATCAACGAGATCCCGCCCTCGGGGATGTTCCTGCGCGCCAGCCGGATCGACCCGACCTCGGGCCGGCTCCGCTCGGTCACCATCTACGACATGGCGGGCACCGACAGCCGCCGGGTGATCTACGCCGACAGCGGGCTCATGGGCTTCACCGACGACGGCACCGACCTGCAGCTCAAGCTCTACAGCGGCGCGGTGCACGCCTTCCGGCAGAGCGATGCCGCGCTGATGCAGGTGACCGACTTCATCACCAACACGATCCGGGTGCGGGACGTCTCCAACCGGCTCGACCTCGACGCCAACGACGGGGTGCGGGGCGATCGGGAGATGACCAGCTGCGAGATGCTCCACGTGGTGCAGGGCGCGCTGTACGAGACCCGGGTGGCGGACGCCCGGCGGCGCGCGGGCGCCGAGCGGGACGTGCGGGCGCTGCTGGTCCTGCCGCCGGTCCGCCCCGGCGCGGGGCCGGCCCGGCCCCCCCTGCCCGCCTACTGCCGGGCCTTCGCGGCGCTGGGCCGCATGGTGGGGACGGCGCCCGACAGCCTGACCGCACAGGAGGAGGACTTCGACGACCCGTTCGCCGGGTCCATCGACGCGGCGGCCCCGGTGACCCTGACCGGGGCCCCCATCACCCGCCCCCGGCTTCCCGGGGTCCGGCAGCCCGCCACCCTGAGCTCCTGGGCCGAGGTCAGCGCCGCGCGGGACCAGATCAAGACCGCCACCGCCCGGGCCAACCAGTACCGGGTCGAGGTCCACAAGAAGTGGGCGATCAGCGTGGCCTGCCTGGTGTTCGCGCTGGTGGGCATCCCCATGGCGCTGCGCTTCCCCCGCGGCGGGATGGGGCTGGTGATCGGCGGCGGGCTGTCGGTCTTCAGCATCTACTACGTGGGCCTCATCGCCGGCGAGGGCCTCGGCAACAAGGACCTGGTCCACCCCTGGGTGGCGATGTGGTCGCCGGACATCATCTTCGCGGTGCTCGGGCTGTTCGGCATCCTCCGGGTGAGCCGCGAGTCCGGCTCCACCCGGGGCGGTGACCTGGCCGAGCTGTGGGACACCCTGACCAGCCGGTGGCGCCGGCGAAAGGCGGGCTGAGTGCGCCTGCTGGACCGCTACGTCCTCCGCTCCTGGCTGCTGATCTTCGTGCTCACCGCCATCGGCTTCCCGGTGGTGTCCATCATGATCAACATGACGGACAACCTGGAACGGCTGCTGGACCGCGGGCTCAAGCTGCCCGAGATCCTGGTCAGCTATGTCTACGCCCTGCCGGAGAACATCTTCCTGGTGATGCCGGCGGCGGTGCTGTTCGCCACGGTGTTCACCATCGGCAACCTGGGGCGGCACTCGGAGCTCACCGCCGCCAAGGCGGGCGGGTGGAGCTTCCACCGGCTGGCGCTGCCGATCTACCTCGCCGCCTGCGGCGCGGCGGTGCTGTCGTACGTGGTGGGCGAGCTGGCCCCCGAGTCCACCAGCCGGGAGCTGGAGCTGCAGAAGGCGAAGGTCGCCAAGCCGCGCACCGCCCGGTACAACTTCGTGTTCCGCGCCGACCAGGGCTGGGTGTACACCATCCGCTCGCTCGACGTGCAGAACCGGAT
>CAZYIV010000106.1:0-7209 GCA_964647615.1 uncultured Gemmatimonadaceae bacterium
GCTGGTGGACGACTGCAACCACGACGTGGACGGCCTCTTCGCCCGCTCCTTCGAGGCCCAGATGGCGGCGCTGTTCGGGCCCGAGGCGCTCGTGAAGCTGCCCAACGACCACGAGCTCTACCGCGCCTTCTTCGAGTTCCCCGACGGGCCGCCCACCACCGGCCTCGAGCTCAACGGCTGGGGCGACGACCTGGTGCACGAGTACCTGAAGGGCATCATCCTCGACGGCCGCCTCGCGGTGCTCTACAGCAACAAGGACTACGGCTGCGAGTGGGACTACGACTTCCGCAACAAGCGCTTCCTCGCGGTGGACAACACCCGGTTCGGGGTGAACATCGTGACGTATGCGATGCTGGGGTGACAAGGACGGTCGGACGGTCGGAAAGACGGTAGGGACGGTAGAGACGGTAGGGACGGTACAGACGGTAGGCAGAGCGCGTCAGGGGCGCCGACGCCGCCGGGGCGGCACAGCGGCGCGGCGTGCGCCGCTCGGCGGGCTCCCCCGGGGCAATGCGGCCACGCGAAGCCGCGAGCACGGCCCGGCGGCGAGCCGGCTTTGAGCGGTGCGTAGCGCCGCCGCACCGCCGCAAGTACCAGGCACAGATTTCCACAGCAACCCCATCCGAGCCCCATGGCCCTTCCCGACCAGACCCTCGCCCGCCTCACCGCCCTCCGGACCGAGATCGGCCGGGTCATCGTGGGCCAGGACCGCGTCATCGAGGAGCTGCTCCTCGCCATCCTCGCCGGCGGCCACGCCCTGCTCGAAGGGGTGCCCGGCCTGGCCAAGACCCTGCTGGTACGCACCCTCGCGGAGGCGACCGGGCTCAGCTTCCGGCGGATCCAGTTCACCCCCGACCTGATGCCCTCCGACATCCTCGGCACCGAAGTGCTCGAGGAAGACCATGCCACCGGCAAGCGCTTCTTCAAGTTCAACCCCGGCCCGGTCTTCGCCCAGCTGGTGCTGGCGGACGAGATCAACCGCACCCCGCCCAAGACCCAGGCGGCGCTGCTCGAGGCGATGCAGGAGGGGGCCGTCACCTGGGCCGGGACGACCCACGCGCTGGAGCGGCCGTTCTTCGTGCTCGCGACCCAGAACCCCATCGAGCAGAGCGGCACCTACCCGCTCCCCGAGGCGCAGCTCGACCGCTTCCTGCTCTACATCCGGGTGGACTACCCCGCACTGGAGGAAGAACGCGCGGTGCTGGCCCGCACCACCGGCGCAGCGCTCCCCCGCCCCGCCACCGTGGCCGGTGCGGAAGACATCCTGGCGGCGCAGCGGCTGGTGCGCGAGGTGACGGTGAGCGAGGCGCTGCTCGACTACGCCGCCCGGCTGGTGCGCGCCTCGCGCCCCGCCTCCACCGAGCTGCCGTACGTGACCGAGTGGGTACGCTGGGGCGCCGGGCCGCGCGCGGGGCAGGCACTGGTGCTGGCCGGGAAGGCGCGGGCGCTGCTGCACAACCGCTACGCCGCCACCCTCGACGACCTGCGCGCCGTCGCCGCGCCGGTGCTGCGGCACCGGGTGCTGGTCAGCTTCCGGGCCGAGGGCGAGGGCATCACCCCCGACGACGTCACCCGCGCCCTGCTCACCCAGGTGCCGCCGCCGGCGAGCCCGCTCGGGTGAATCGCTTCGTCACCGCGCGCACCCTCGCCCTGGTGCGCGACCTGGAACTCGCCGCCCGGATGGTGGTGGATGGCACGCGGCTGGGCCGGCACACCAGCCGCCGCGCCGGCGCCGGGCTCGAGTTCTCCCAGTACCGCAGCTACGAGCCCGGCGACGACCCGCGCCGCCTCGACTGGAAGCTGCTGGCCCGCTCCGACCGCTACGTCGTCCGCGAGGCGGAGGCGGAGACCAGCGTCAGCGTGCGGCTGCTGCTCGACGCCACCGGCTCCATGGCGCACGAGGAGGGCGGCGTCACCAAGCTGGACTACGCCCGCTACCTCGTTGCCGCGCTCGCGCTGGTGGCGCAGCGCCAGGGCGACGCCGTCGGGCTCTACGTCCTGCGCGATGGCGCGGTGAACCCGATGCCGCCCCGGCGCGACCTCCCGCACCTGCATCGGCTGCTGCACCACCTCGAGGAGCTCACCCCCGCCGGCGGCTGGCCGGCGTGGGGCGCGCTGGAGCGGGCGCTGGCCCCGGGCACCGCGCGCGGCATCACCATCCTGGTGGGCGACCTCTACGAGCAGGCGGAAGAGATCCGCGCCGCGGTGCGGCGGCTGGCCGGCGCGCGGCACGACGTGACCTGCTTCCAGGTCGTGGGCGAGGCGGAGCGGAGCTTCGCGTACCAGGGGGCGGTGACGCTGGAGGACCTGGAGACCGGCACCCGGTTCGACCTCGACGCCGACGCCGCCCGCCCCGCCGCGCGCATCCGCTACGAGGAATCGCTCCGCGCCCTGCGGCGGGAGCTGGAGGAACGCGGCGCGGCGCTGGTGGAGTGCCACCTCGAGGAACCCTTCGAGCAGCCGCTCCGCGCCTATCTCGCCCGCCGGCGGCGGCGGCCGTAGGGCCCCATGTTCGCCACTCCCCTCTGGCTCGCCGCCCTGGCGACGCTGGCGATCCCCCTGGTGCTGCACCTCTGGAGCCGCCGCCCCCGGCGGCTCGTGCGCGTCGGGTCGGTGCGGCACCTCAGCGGCCTGCCCGAGGCCCGTGCCCGCTCCGCCCGGCTGGCGCAGCCGCTGCTGCTCCTGCTGCGCCTGCTGATCCTCGCCGCCGTGGTCTTCGCCCTCGCCGGCCCGCGCATCCGCGGCACGCCGCTCGGCCTGCCCTCCGCGCTGGTACTGGTGGACCCCGCGCTGTTCGGCGACCCGGTGCTCGACTCGCTGGAGGCGGCCCATGCGGCCGTCCGCCTGCTGGTGGACGGGCTGCCGGAAGCGACCCTCCCGATGCGGCTCCGCGGGCGCCCCGTGGCCCGGCCCTGGGCCGCGCTGCGTGAGGCCGACGGGCTGGTGGCGCGGGGCGGCACCCTCCACGTCTACGCCCGGCCCCGCCTCGTGACCCTCGACGCCACCCGCCCGGTGCTGCACGCGGCGGTGGTCTGGCACGCCCCGGCGCCGGCCCCCGCCACCCGCTGGGTCGCGGACCTGGCGCGCGCGCCCCACGACAGCCTCGCGGCGCTCCTCGGCGAGGGCGACGCCGCCGGGGTGACCTGGCAGGCACTCCGCGTGGCCGACACCAGCGCCCTCCCGGCGCCCGTCGGCCGCGCGCCGCGGGACCTCGCCCGCCGCCGGGTCGCGCTACCCGGCCTCCCCGCCGGCGACAGCGCGCTGGCCCGCGCTTCCCTCGCCGCCGTCGGCGAGGCGCTGGGCGAAGAGGTGGAGCTGGCGGGCTCGGCCGGGATCGTACTGACGCTCGATCCGGCGACGATCGCCCCCGGTGCCCTTGCCGACACCCTCCTCGCCCGCTGGCCCACCCGCCCCGACCGCGACAACCTCACCGACCCGCGCGAGGTCGCCATCCGCGAGGCGCTGCCGGCCGCGGCCGCCCCCGGCCTCGCCGCCGGGGCACCGGCGCCCGCGCGCACCCGCGAGCTGCTGCTCCTCGCCGCGCTGCTCCTGCTGCTGGAGCGCTGGCTCGCGACCCGTCCCCGCCCGGAGGCCCGATGAAGGCTGCCGCCGAGCTCTCGTGGCAGGCCACCCGGCTCCGGCTGGAGCGGGCCGCCGGGTACTGGCTGGTCTGCGTCGGGGGCGGCGCCGCCATCGCGGGCCTCCTCCACGGCTGGCTGCCGCTCGTGCTCGGCAACCTGGCCGGCCTCGCGGTGAGCTACTTCAGCGACCGCTTCCGCCGCATCACCCCGCGGGACGTCGCGCTGCACCTCGATCGCGCGTTGCCGGAGCTGGAAGAAAGCGCCACCCTGCTGCTGGAGCCGGCGCCGGCCTCCGGACTCGCGTCGCTGCAGCGCGAACGCATCGCCGCGCGCTGGGACGTCGCCCGGGTCGCCGCCGCGATCCCGCACCACGAGCTGCACCGCTCACTGCTCTTCGCGTTCGCGCTGGGCGTTGCGGGGGTGGCGCTGCGGTGGCTGGTGCCTCCGGCCCCGACGCGCAACACTGCCGCGCCGGTTGCTGCCGCGGGCGGGCGGCTCGACATCCGCGCCGTGGCCCTGCGCATCACGCCGCCACGCTACACCGGGCTCCCGGCCCGTGGCGAAGCCGGCGCCGACGTCGAGGTACCGGAAGGCTCGGCCCTCGGCTGGGAGGTGGAGCTGACGGGGCCCGTCACCGCGGCCTGGCTGGCGAGCACCGCCGGCGACAGCGTCCCGCTGGTCCACGGCGCCGGCGCCCGCTGGACCGCCGCCGGCACCGCCACGCGCTCGGCGCTGTGGCGGGCCGAGGCCGCGGGACCGGACACCCTCCGCGCCCGCTCCACCGACCTGCGCCTCGCGGTGCGTCCCGACCGCCCCCCCACGCTCACCGTGGTGGCGCCGCCGGAGCGCACCGAGCTGGCGCCCGACTCGCTGCGCCCGGTCGCGGTCGAGGTGCGCGCGAGTGATGACTACGGCGTGGACAGCGCCAGCCTCGCGGTCACCATCGCCTCGGGCCGCGGGGAGGCGGTGCGCTTCCGCCGGCTGAGCCTCCCCTTTGCCCGGCGCACCACACTCGCGGACGGGGAGCTGGGTCTCGAGGCCGCCCTGGACCCGGCCCAGCTCGGACTCGGCCCCGGCGACGAGCTCTACTTCACCGCCATCGTCACCGACCGACGGGCGCCGGTGCCCAACCGGAGCCGCTCCGACACCCGCTTCCTCGCGGTCCGCGATACCGCCGCCCCGCCCACCGGCGACCTCGCCCGCATGGCACTGGGGGTGGAACCGGAGTACTTCCGCAGCCAGCGGCAGGTCATCATCGACACCGAGAAGCTGCTGGCCGACTCGGCGGGGCTCACCCGCACCACCTTCCGCGACCGGGCCAACGGCATCGGCATTGACCAGGGGCTGCTGCGGCTCCGCTACGGCCAGTTCCTGGGCGAGGAGTTCGAGGAGTCGGAGGGCGGCGTCGGCGAGGTGCACCTGCACGACGACGCCGAGAACGCCACCCTGCTGGGCCAGTCGGTGAAGTCGAAGTTGCGGGCCGCCGTGGCGGCGATGTGGCAGGCGGAGCTCAAGCTCCGCACCGGCGAGCCGCGGGCCGCGCTGCCGCACGAGTACCGCGCGCTGGACTTCATCAAGCAGGTGCAGCAGGAGGCGCGCTCCTATGTGCAGCGGGTGGGCTTCGAGCCGCCGCCCATCGAGGTCGCAAAGCTCCGCCTCACCGGCAAGCTGGAGGGGCTCGCGGGACAGCAGCGGCAGGAGACTGTCGCGCCCGCCGAATCACTGCCGGCCATCCGCGCCGCCCTTGCGGCCCTGGCGGCGCCCGGCCCGCTGGACCGGGTGGCGCTGCAGGCGGCCGGCGTGGAGCTGGCGGGGCTCGCCGTCGCCGACCCGGCACGGCTCCCCGCGGTGCAGGAGCTGCGGCGAACCCTCGACGCCGATGCGGCCGGCAATCCCTGTCCCGCCTGCCTGCAACGGCTCGCGCGCGAGCTCTACGCCGCGCTGCCTCCCGCCCCGCCGCCCCCGCGCACGGCACCCGAGCGGGCCAGCGGCTCCCCCCTCGCCGCCCGCGCCCGGGCGCTGCTCCGGGACGCGCCCCGATGACCGCCACCTGGCTCGGGCTGGCGCTCGCGACCGGACTCGGCCTCCTCGAGTGGCGCCGGCCGGACCCGGCACATCGGCTGCTCCGGCTGGCGCTGGTGCTGGTGGCAGCCGGTTCACTCACCTGGCTCGCGCGGCTCGCCATCACCCCGGCCCCGGCCGAACCGATCACCGCGGCCGCCGGCCGACTCGCCGTGGACGCGCCCGCGGATGTGCCCCTGGGCGCGGTGGTGCCGGTCCGGGGCCGCGCGACCATCGCCGCCGGGGATTCCGCCTGGGTCGTCCTGGCCGACCCATCGGGGCCGGTGGACTCGGCGCCGGTGACCGCGGCGGCGCCCGGCTTCCGGCTGGAGTCGCCCACCCGTGCGGCCGGCAGGCTGCTGCTCACGGTGACGCTTCGGGGCGCCGCGGCGGTGGTGGAGTCGCTGGGCGTGGCGGTGATCGCGGCCCCGCCGCCGGCGCTGCTGCTGCTCGATGGCTCGCCGTCGTTCGAGACGACGTTCCTCAAGCGCTGGCTCGCGGCGCGCGGCGGGCGGATGCTCATCCGCGCCACCCTCACCCGCGACCGCGCACGCGTGGAACGGGTGAACGATCCGGACACCGGGCCCGTCAGCCTCACGCCGGCCACCCTGGCCCGGTACGACGCGGTGCTGGCGGATGCCGGTGCCCTCGCCGCGCTGACGGCCGCGGAGCGCCGTGCGCTCGCCGACGCCATCACCACCAACGGCCTCGGCCTGCTGCTCACCGCCGGCACCCCCGAGGCCGCCGGCCTGACGGCGCTCGGCGCCTTCCACCTGGTACCAGGCCCGCCGCTGGAGCAGCGCCTGGGCCACCCGGTGTGGCCGGGGGCGCCCCGCGGCGACCGCACCGGGATCCCGCTGCTGCCGGCCACCCTCCGCGCCGGCGCGGGGCTCACTCCATTGGTGCGCGACGAGGCGGGCGGCTGGCTGGCCGCGGTGCGTGGCGATGGCACCGGGGTGGTCGCGGTGACGCTGGTGCTGGCCCCGTCACGCTGGATGCTGGAGGGCGATGCGGCGAGGTACGGCGGCTACTGGTCGCGCCTGCTCGGCGCGGTCGCGCGGGACACCGCCACCGCGATCCGGCTCGAGGGCCCGCCGCCGCGCACCGGCGAACGGCTCGACCTGACGTTCGTCGGTGGCGGCCCGGGCCTCGACGCCTCGGTGCGGGCGCCCGATGGCAGCACCACGCCGCTGGCCCTGGCGCGCGATCCGTACGATCCGCGGCTCCGGCACGGCACCACCTGGCCGCGAGAAACGGGATGGCACACCCTGCGGCTTGGCGTGAGGCAGGTGCCCTTCTTCGTGGCCGGCGCCAGGCCCGAAGCGCCCACGCCCCCCGCGCCGCGGCAAGCGGCGGAGGGGAGCGCGGCCTTCCTGCTGTTTCTCGTGGCGGCCAGCCTGCTCTGGGCCGAGAGCCGGCGGCAGGTGGGGCGGTAGGCGCTCGCTACTCCGGCCGCACGAAGTAGCCCGACACCCGCCAGCCGCGGCCGCCGTCCAGCACCGGCACCACCGTCTCGATCACCGTCCGGTCCTGCAGCACCTTCGTGCGGTAGCGCAGGATCACGTAC
>CAZYIV010000106.1:7309-11788 GCA_964647615.1 uncultured Gemmatimonadaceae bacterium
GCCAGGTCCATCGCCGCACGGTGGGTGCGGGCGGTCAGCGCCGCCATGCGGATGGTGAAGGCGCCGTCGAGCATGGTGGACGACAGGAAGATCCGACCATCCCGCCGACACTGGTCCACCAGCCAGGCGTTGCGCCGGTTGGCCTCCGCGAGGTCCGCCCCCTCGGGCACCCAGCGGAAGGTGACCACCGACAGCTCCGGCTCCGGCCCGGTCTCGAAGCCGGCGGACCCGATCTCCCGGTGGAAATACCGCGCCAGCAGCAGCTTCTCCTCCAGCGCCGCGGCGAACGGCCCGGTGCCGAGCAGCATCAGCGGCAGCCACATGCGGAGGGCGCGGAAGGGGCGGCTCAGCTCGGGCGAGAGGTCGGCAGGCGAGAGGTCCTCCCCCGCCCCGATGGCGTCCTGCATGTAGTGCGCGCTGCTCGCGTTGCTCGCCAGCAGCCGGGCCCGGTCGCGCAGCAGCACGATCCCCGAGCCCCAGGGCAGGAACAGCCCCTTGTGCGGGTCCAGCACCACCGAGTCGGAGCGGGCGATGCCGGCCAGCAACCGCCGCCCCGCCTCGGTCAGCAGGAAGAAGCCGCCGTAGGCCGCATCCACGTGATACCAGCAGCCCGCGCGTGCCGCGATCTCGCCGATCGGCTCCAGGGGGTCCACGGCGCCGGTATCGGTGCTGCCCGCCGTCGCCACCACCAGCCACGGCCGGAGCCCCGCGGCCCGGTCGGCGGCAAGCTGCGCCGCCAGCGCCTCGGGCCGCATGCGGAAGCCCTGATCCAGCGGCACCTGCCGCCGGGTCACCTCGGCCAGCCCCGCGAGGTGCAGCGCCTTCTCCACGCAATGGTGGGTCTGCCCGCTCAGGTACACCACCGCCCGCGGCAGGTCGGCGCCGCGCAGCCCATGCGCATCGCGCGCGGCGGCCAGCGCCGTCAGCGTGGCGAGGCTGCCGCCGGAGAGCGTGGCGCCGGCCGCCTCCGCCGGGTAGCCCACCAGGTCGGCGGTCCAGCGCAGCACCAGGTTCTCCATCCGCACCAGCCCCGGACCGCTGAAGCTCACGCCGGAGTACTTGTTGCTCACCGCAGCGAGAAAGTCGGCCACGGCGGCGTGCGGCAGCCCGCTGCCGGGGATGTAGGCCAGGTGCGCGGGGTGCTGCGGGTGGGCTCCCGGGGCGAGGACCTCCCCCTCGAGCAGCCGGAAGACATCGCGGAGCGGGTGTGGATCGGTGCCGATGGGCCGGGCATCGAGCCCGTGGCCCGGCGCATCCACCCGCCGGTACGCCGGCCCGTCGGTGAGCCCCGCCAGATAGCGCTCCGCCGACGCGCCGGCCGCGCGCAGCAGCTGCTGCCGCCGCGCGGGTCCCGGCTCCAGCGGCCGCGCCTCCCGCTCGAGATTGCGCAGCCGCTCCACCAGCGCGTCGCCCCCGCCCCGGCGACGGCTCATCCCGCGAGCGCCGCCGGCTGGTACTCGCCCGGGGTGAGCCGGGCCGCGATCGAGAGCCGGTTCCAGGCGTTGATCGCCGCGATCGCGAAGGTCAGGTCGGCCAGCTCCTTCTCGGTGAAGGCGGCGCGCGCCTCGTCGTACACGGCCGCGGGTGCCTGCCCGTCGGCGATGCGGGTGATGGCCTCGGTCCAGGCCAGCGCGGCGCGCTCCCGCGGCGAGTAGTACGGGCACTCGCGCCACGCATCGAGCGAATACATCCGGAGCGGCGCCTCGCCCAGGGCGGCGAGGTCCTTCCAGTGCATGTCGAGGCAGTAGGCGCAGCCGTTGAGCTGCGAGGCGCGCAGCCGCACCAGGTGCAGCAGGGTGTGCTCCAGCCCGCAGTCGGCGAGGTAGGTCTCGAGCGGGTCCATCGCGTCATAGACGCCGGGGGCCACGCGGGCGTAGTTGAATCGGGGCTTCATCGGATCGGGTCCTTGTCGAAGGGTGAAGGTTCGCGCCGGCCGCACGCCGGCGCCAGCCGCCCCACCGCGGGCGGCCTCCTATCCTGCCCGCCAAGCTAGGATAGATTGGACCTGTCCCGAAGGTCCAATTAGGCCTGTTCCACTGAACCATTCTCCGATGCCCCGCAGCGCCTCCGCCCTGCCCCTCACCCTGCCCCCGCGCGACCCGGGAGAGCCCGCCGGCCGCTGGCTCTACCAGGCGCTCCGGGGCGAGATCCTCGGCGGCCGGCTCCGGCCCGGCGCGCGGCTCCCCGCCACCCGGGACCTCGCCCGGCAGTACGGGCTGTCGCGGGGCACCGTGGTGCTGGCCTTCGAGCAGCTGGGGCTCGAGGGCTACCTCGATGCCACCGTCGGCTCCGGCACCTTCGTCACCCGGGAGCTGCCCGACCGGCTGCTGGGCGGCCGGCGGACGGCACTTCCGGCAACGCCGCCCCGGCCCCGTGCGCGGCGCCTCTCGGGCTGGGCCCGGCGGGCGACGCTGTTCCAGAACCTCGAGCCCGGCCCGGTGCGCGCCTTCCGCTGCCACCAGCCGGCGCTCGACCTCTTTCCCGTGGCGCTCTGGGGCTCGCTCACCTCGCGCCGCCTGCGGCAGGCGGGCACCAGCCAGTTCCTGAGCGCGCCGCCGCTGGGCCATGCACCGCTCCGTGCCGCCGTCGCCGAGTACCTCTCGACCTCGCGCGGCGTGGATTGCACCCCGGAGCGGGTCGCGATCGTGTCC
This sequence comes from uncultured Gemmatimonadaceae bacterium, assembly GCA_964647615.1. Classification (GTDB taxonomy): domain Bacteria; phylum Gemmatimonadota; class Gemmatimonadetes; order Gemmatimonadales; family GWC2-71-9; genus JADJOM01. The sequence goes on from CAZYIV010000106.1 coordinate 9,961, forward strand.
GGCACGCAGGAGGCGCTGGACCTCGCCGGGCGGCTCTTCCTCGACCCCGGCGATCGGGTCGCGATGGAGGACCCCGGCTACTCCGGCGCCCGCCAGGCCTTCACCGCGCTGGGGGCGCGGGTAGTGCCGGTGCCGGTGGATGGGGAGGGAATGACAGTGGACCCGAAGCGGCTGGACGGGGCGCGGCTGGTGTATGTCACCCCGGCGCACCAGTTCCCGCTCGGCATGGGGATGAGCGCCGGGCGGCGGCTCGCGCTGCTGGCCTGGGCGCGCTCGACCGGGGCGCTGATCCTCGAGGACGACTACGACAGCGAGTACCGCTACGCCGGCCGGCCGGTGCCGGCACTGCAGGGGCTGGATGGCGGAGCGCAGGTCCTCTTTGCCGGCAGCTTCAGCAAGGTGCTCTTCCCGGCGCTCCGCCTGGGCTACCTGGTGCTGCCGGAAGACCTCGTCGAGCCGTTCGCGGTGGCGCAGTCACTCACCCACCGCCACGCCGGCTTCCTGGAGCAGGTGGTGCTCACCGACTTCATCGCGGGGGGGCACTTCGGGCGGCACCTGCGGCGGATGCGCGAGGTCTACGCCGAGCGGCGCGGCGTGCTGGTGGATGAGGTGGCGGCGCGGCTGGGCGGCGCGCTGGAGCTGGGTGGGGTGGAGGCAGGGCTGCAGGCCCCGGCGTGGCTGGCGCCGGGGCTCGACGCCGAGGCCATCGCCGCGCTGGTGACGAGGCGCGACGTCGAGGTCACCACCCTCGATCGCTACCGGGTGGGCCGCCGCGCGGCGGGCGAGCGCACCGGCCTGCTGCTGGGCTTCGCCGCCGTGGACCCGCCGGAGCTGCGCCGCGGCGTGCGGGAGGTGGCGCGGGCGATCGAGCGCTGAGCGGGGGCGCCGCTGTCCACAATTGGAGACACTTTGTACCGCTGGGTGGACACTCGCGGCCGCCGCCGCCCGGGTGCTCACCCCGATTCATCACCGCCGCACCGGTGAACAATCCGGCGCGCACCGAGGCAGTCACCCCGAAGACTTCCCAATGTTGCTCGCGCCCCGCGCACTCCTCCGACGCAACCGGGCGATCATCCTGCCTGACCGGGCGCTGATGCTCGCCGCACGTGCACTATGGATGCGCTACTGGCGATCCCTCACCCGAAGACTTCCCATGCCCGCCCGTCGCCCGCGCACTCCTCCGACGCAACCGGGTGATCATCCGGGCTGACCGGTCACGCGACGGAGGCACACGGGCACCCCATCGGCGTGAACGGCCACCCGCCGGTCGCGCACGGGCTCCAGCGCGGCGCACTCCACTGATTTCCGGGTCGGTTCGGCTGACTTCCAACTCGATTTCATCGACTTCCAGCGTCGTCCGGCCGATTTCCGCGGCCGTCCGGCAGATTTCCGCGGCCGTCCGGCGAATTTCCGCGACCGTCCGGCGAATTTCCGCAGGTTTCCGGCCAATTTTCCCCTCGAGCAGCCCTGTGTCAGGCGCTATGGTGCCGCTCGGGCGTGCGCGCGGCAGCACGGCTGCGTTGATGGCATGCCCGATGCGTTACCCCCCCGCCATCCGGAGTCGGATTGGGCCGGTTCCGGAGGCAGCAACGCGCGCGACCCAAGGCGCCGCGGCATTCACCAGCGGTTCATGGAGGACACATACAAGGAGGGTGGTATGCGCAAGCAGGAGCGTCGGACCCTTGATGCGGCGGAGCGCGTGCTGGCGTTCAGCCGCGAGCATCCGGGGGAACAGCCCGCGGTCACGTCCGCGGTGGAGGTGCTCACCGGCCTGGCGGCCCAGGCCACGGCGTTGCTGGCCCAGCGGGAGGGGGGCGAGCGCGACTGG
>CAZYIV010000107.1:0-11787 GCA_964647615.1 uncultured Gemmatimonadaceae bacterium
TCCTCCGCCCCGGTGGCCTCCTCGGCGCCCTGCGGCGGGTCGAAGGCGTAGCTGCTCCGCCGCGGCCCGTACGATCCGGTCGCGACGATCGCCCGCGTCACCGCGATGAGCCGGGGGCCCGGCACCACACCCCGGTTGATCGCCCGCTCCAGCTGCACGTCGGCGGCGGCCATTCCCTCGGTGCCGAGGTCGCGCTCGGACGTGATACCGGCCAGGAGGGTCGCGCGGGCGTGCGCGACCGCCTCCGCCATCCGGTACGCGGCCGGCTCGCGCAGGACCTGGTCGTCCCACAGCGTCTCGTTGTACGGATGCAGGAAGAGGTGCGAGTGCCCCTCGATCAGGCCGGGGATCAGGGTGGTGCCCGGCAGCTCGATGCGCGCCGCGCCCCGCGGGGCCTTCACCGTGGCCGCCGGCCCCGCCGCCTCGATCCGGCTGCCGCGCACCAGCACCACCCACCCCGCCTGCGGCGCATCGGCCACGCCATCCCACACCGCCGCGGGCACGAGGAGCGTGGCGGCGGTATCGGGGGCCTGGGCCCCGGCCGCCACGGGCATGAGCAACGACAGCAGGCAGAGCAGGCGGGCAGGCTTCGACATCCGGCGTTCTCCGGCAGGCAGGTATCACGGGAAGGAGACCGCCCTAGGGTACCCCCGATCTCCACGTCACGCCACATCCGCTTGCCACCGCGCGCCCCGGCAGCGACCTTGCCGCCATGCGCAATCCTTCTCGCCTTGCCGTCGCCGCCCTCGGCACCATACTGCTGGCCGCCGGCACCGCGCTGGTCGCCCAGCGGCCGGCGCCCATCACCATCGCCGGCCTCGGCACCCTGAGCTTTCCGGTCACGACCACCTCGGCCGCGGCGGAGAGCAGCTTCGTCCGCGGGGCGCTGCTGCTGCACCTGTTCGAGTACGGCGACGCGGCCGACGCCTTCCGCAAGGCCGAGGCGCTCGACCCGTCCATGGCGATGGCCTACTGGGGCGAGGCGATGACCGCCACTCACCCGGTCTGGGACCAACAGGACCTGGAGGCGGCCCGCGCGGTCCTCGGCCGGCTGGGGGCCACCCCGGACGCGCGCGCCCGGCGTGCCGCCACCGCACGCGAGCGGGGGTATCTGCAGGCGCTGGAGATCCTCTACGGCGACGGTCCCAAGGCCCGGCGCGATACCCTCTACGCCGCCGCAATGGAGGCACTCTCCCGGCAGTACCCGATGGACGATGAAGCCCGCGCTTTCCACGCTCTCGCGCTCCTCGGGCTGGGCCAGGGCGTGCGCGACGTGCCCACCTACCTCCGCGCCGCGGCCATCGCCGAGAGCGTCTTCACGAAGAACCCGCAGCATCCGGGCGCCGCGCACTACTGGATCCACGGCATGGACGAGCCCGATCACGCCGCGGGGGCCCTGATCCCGGCACGCGCGCTGTCGAAGATCGCGCCCGATGCCGGCCATGCGCAGCACATGACCTCCCACATCTTCGTGGCCCTCGGGATGTGGAGCGAGGTGGTCCGGGCCAACATCAACGGTATCCAGGTGGTCAACCGGGCCCGCCGCGCCGCCGGCCGCCCCGACGTGACCTGCGGCCACTACATCTTCTGGCTCGAGTACGGGGAGCTGCAGCTCGGCAACGCCGATACCGCGCGTACGCTCCTCGAGGGCTGCATGGCACAGGCCCGCCCGGCGCCGACCGCCACCGCGACCGATCCCGACAACTCCGCCCTCGGCTCGGCCGTCGGCATGTGGTCGCGCTACCTGCTGGATACCGGGGAGTGGAGCGGCGAACTGGCGGGGTGGCTGCCCGAGTTCGGCACCGCCGACCCGCCCCACGCCACGTGGAGCTTTGTGCGCGGACTCGCCGCCGCGCGGCGCGGCGACCGGGAGGGTGTGCGCGGGGCGCTGGCCGAGTTCCAGGCCATCCGCGACCGGCTGGTGGCACGATACCAGGGCTCGACCGACCCGGGCGACGCCGAGTACCTCAAGCGGCTGGCGGTGCTCGACCTGCAGCTGCAGGCGGAGCTGTTCCTGCCCGACTCCGCGACCGCGGATTCCGGTCTCTCCCTGTTGCGGGAGGCCGCTATCATGGAGGATGCGATGCCGGTCGCCTTCGGGCCGCCGGAAGTCGACCAGCCAAGCCACGAGCGGCTGGGTGCGGCGCTCCTGGCGCTGGGCCGGCCAGGAGAAGCGGCGCAGGAGTTCACGGCGGCGCTGCGCCGAGCGCCCAACCGGGCGACCGCCGCGCAGGGGCTCGCGCGGGCCGGGGCCGCCCGCTAGCGGGCACGCGGCGGGCCGCTTGCCCGCGGGAACGATCGAAAGAGATTTCGTGCAGGGTGCACTTCAAGGAGTGACTGCGTGGGCTACCGCCGCTTCAGCGATCCGCAGGGCCACGAGTGGGAGGTCCACGAGATCACCCGTTCCGCATGGGAGTTCCATCCCGTGCAGGGCAACCCCGGCAGGATCCAGTTCATCACCCCGCCCGGCTACGAGAGCGACCCGTTCGAGCTGAGCCTGGAGGAGTTGCAGCGCCTGCTCGGCACGCCGGGCGGCTCCACCCGCGGCAAGCCCTCGAAGAACCCCTTCAAGGACTGACCCGCCCCGCGCCGGTCACTTCCCCAGCAGCAGCCGCAGGAACGCATCGTCCCGATAGTCCGGCCCGGTGTTGTGCCCGAAGCGCACCGCCACCAGGCCGGCGGACGGCAGGATGTAGAGCCGCTGGCCGCCGCTGCCGGCGGCGAGCCACAGGTCATGCGGCAGGTCGGGGGCATGGATGAGGTGGTCGGCCGGGGCGGCGCGCACCACCCCGACGGGCGGTGGCGCCGTGGGATCCGGCGCGTTGAGCCACACGCCGAGGCCGTAGCCCGGGTTCGACTCGCTGCCGCGGCCGCACTGCGCCAGCCCGTCGCGGGGCACCAGCTGCCGCCCCCGCCATCGGCCCCGGTGCAGCAGCAGCAGGCCGAACTGCCCCCACGCCCGGGCGGTGAACGCCGCCCCGCTCGCCAGCCCCGGGCGGTCGGTGTCGTCGCGCTCCCACCCGCTGGGCGCGATGCCCATCGGGTCGAAGACCCGCCGCCCGAGGTACGCCAGCAGGTCCTCGCCATGCAGCTGGCGGGTCAGCACTTCGCCGAACAGCACGAAGCCCACGCCACCGTACACGAACCGCACACCCGGGCCGGCATCCCGGGCGAGCTTGTTGCTGGCGGGGTCCACCCCCAGCCCGCTGGTGAGGTTGAGCAGCTGCCGGATGGTGACGCGGGCCAGCTCCGAGTCGGCGGTGAACTCCGGGATGCTCCGGGCCACCGGCTCGTCCAGCGTCAGGAGCCCGTCGCCCTGGGCCAGCGCGGCCAGGACGCAGGCGAAGGTCTTGGTCCCGCTGGCGAGCCAGTGCGCGCCGCCCGCCGCGAAGCCATTCTGGTATTCCTCCAGCACCAGGCTGTCGCCCCGGAAGACCAGCACCGCGTCGCCGTCGTGCTGGGCTGAGTACTGCGCCGCGGCCGAGAACGCGGCGGCTGACTGGGCCACGGCAGCGACAGGCACGAGCGCCGCCGCGAGGGTGAGAGTGAGGGTGAGCAGACGCATGGTTCCAAGATACTCCCCCGCCGCGGCGGCTGGCGGAGACCCTCCGGCGCCGGCATCTTCGCCCCGGCGCCGCGGGCCGTCTCAGCCGGTCCCGGCGCTGCGCTCCAGCCCCGCCGGCGAGAGGATGCCGTACTCCGGGTACGCGGTGCGGAAGCCGAAGGCGCGGCCCACCCCCGCGAGGCCGCCGAACAGCAGGTGCTGGACGCCCCGCGGCAGGCCGGCGAGATAGGTCGCCGGCATCGTGGAGCGGACCGCCACGGCCAGCTGCAGCGGGTTGGGCAGCCCCTGGCGGTTCACCCGTCCGGCAGCGGCGAGCCCGAACAGCGTCACCAGGGCCTGGAGACTGGCCCACAGCCCCGCGGCATCGGGCGGGTCCGCCTCGGTGGTCTGCCGCACCCGCAGCGTCTCGTCGCTCACGCTCCACGGATGCACGTGCGGCACCCCGGCCGGGAGCACCACTTCCTCGCCGGGGGCCAGCGTCCCCACGGTGTGTCCCACCCGGTAGCGCGCCGCCCCCGCCAGCACCCGGAAGGTTTCCCGGGCGGCGGGATGCAGGTGCGCCGGCACGGCGGTCTCGCCACTGAAGGGGCGGTACTCGTATTCCAGCGTGAAGCCGCGGCCCCCGGTCTCCGAGGGCAGCGTCACCAGGCGGAATCGCTGCCCCTGCTGGGGATTCTCGAACCAGGTCTCGGTCAGCGCGGTCGGCATCGGTCGGGCCTCATTGGCGATCGGGAGTGGCGTCGCAATACTACGGCGGAGGCCGCGGACCGGATGTCCCCGCCCCGGCCGCTCCGCGAACCCTGCACCCGGAGTGCCCCATGTCCCCGACCGGCCCCGACCGGCGCACCTTCGTCTCCACCCTCGCCGTGGCCGCCGCGGCCGCCTCCCCGGCGCGCGCCCTGCTCGCCGCCCCCTGGCTCCGCCGGCCCGCGACGTGGGACCTCGTGATCCGTGGTGGCATGGTCTTCGACGGCACCGGTGCCCCGGGCCGCGAGGCCGACGTGGCGATCGCCGGCGATCGTATCGTGGCCGTGGGCCGGACGCTCAAGGGGATGGGCACGGAAGAGATCGAGGCGACGGGCCTCGCCGTCGCGCCGGGATGGATCGACATCCACTCCCACGGCGACGGAACCATGATCGAGGACCCGCGACAGGAATCGGTGGTGCGGCAGGGGGTCACGACCATCATCGTGGGGCAGGACGGCGGCTCCCGGGCGCCCCGCGCAAAGGAGGAGGCCGAGCCGGAGGACCTCAGCACCTTCGCCGAGGTGTTCGCGGCGATCGACCAGCTGCCGCCGAGCGTGAACGTCGCGACGATGATCGGGCTGGGGAGCGTGCGGGCGGCAGTGGTGGGGGAGGACGACCGCCCCGCCACCGACGACGAGATGCGCCGGATGGTGGCGCTGGTGGAGCAGGCACTGGCACAGGGCGCGTGCGGGGCGAGCTCCGGCCTGGAGTACACCCCGGGCGCCTTCGCCCCCACGGCGGAGCTGGTGGCGCTGTGCCGCCCGCTGCGGAAGCGGCGGCTGTGTTATGCCACGCACATGCGCAACGAGGACGACCAGGTCCTGGAGGCGATCGACGAGTCCATCGCGGTGGCGCGCGGCGCGCGCTGCCGGCTGCAGATCTCCCACCTCAAGATGCAGGGCCCCCGCAACTGGAACAAACTCGACGCGGCCTTCGCCCGGATCGCGGCGGCACGCCGCGCCGGGCTCGATGTCGCCTTCGACCGTTACCCCTGGATCGCCTACCAGACCGGACTCACCAACCTCTTCCCCACCTGGAGCAAGGACGGCGGCACCGACGCCTTCCTGGCCCGGCTCGACTCGGCGGATGACTTGGCGCGCATCAGGGAGTACACCCTCGACAAGGTGGGACTGATCGGCGGGTGGGACAACGTGCAGGTCTCGAGCGTGCGGGCCGACGAGGACAAGGCAGCGGAGGGCGCCCGGCTGGGCAGCTACGCGCAGTCGCTGGGGCAGGATCCGTTCGACCTGACCGTGGCGATGCTCAAGCGGAACCACGCGGCGATCGGGATGGTGGGCTTCGCGATGAGCGAGGAGAACCTCGACCGGCTGTACGCCCACCCGCAGGGGATGGTGTGCAGCGATGGCGGGGCGTTCGCGGTGGACGGGCCCACTCACCGCGGCAGCCCGCACCCGCGCGGCGCCGGGAGCTTTCCCCGCGTCATCGCGCGCTACGTGCGGGAGCGGAAGGCGATCACCCTGGCGCAGGCGGTTCACAAGATGACCGGCCTCCCCGCGAGCCGGGTCGGCCTCCGCGACCGCGGCCGCGTGGCGAAGGGGATGGCCGCGGACCTGGTGGTGTTCGACGCCGACACCATCGCCGAGACCGCGACCTACGCCAACCCGTTCTCCTATCCGGTCGGCATCGCGGCGGTGCTGGTGAACGGCGCGGCGGCGGTGCGGGAGGGGACCCGCGGGGACCGGCGCAGCGGCCGGGGGCTCAGGCCGGCCTAGCGCGAACTGACGGCCCGCACCCGCGCCACCCACGCCTCGTGCGCGGCGGCGCTGTCCACCGACCCCTCCTGGCGGAAGGCCCGGGCCAGCAGCGCGTGAATCTCGGTGCGGCTCGCGAACAGATTCGACGCCTCCAGCGACCCGCGCAGCGCCGGCTGCAGCACCCGCACCGCCTCCGCCGGCTGCCCCAGCTCCAGCAGCGTTCCCGCCAGCTCCACATTGATCCGGGTATAGCCGGCATTCCACGAATACACCGCGGCGCGGAACTCGGCGACCGCCGCGGGCCGGTCACCCCGGGCCCGGGCCAGGAGGCCCCGGACATAGTGGTGCAGGAGATGGTCGCGGCCGTAGAGACTGCGCTCGCCGGCGCGCTGCATGGCGCCGACCAGGGAGCCCAGCCGCAGGGTGTCGTGGGTCCGGGCCAGCGCCGTCGCGACATGGGTGAGCGCCCAGGTGCGATTCCGCGCCGCATGCCCACCGTGACTGGTGTCCATGACTTCGGCCCGGGCCAGGTAGTACCGCTCGGCCTCCGGGTAACGGCCCTGCTCCAGCAGCAGCATCGCCCGGAGCCCTTCATCCAGGGGGCGCACCGCGGCCGCCTCCTCCAACCGTCCCTGGTCCCGGAGGCAGATCACCAGGAACCACGCCGCCTCGTCCCGGGCCGCCGGCTCGCCCTCCTGCAGCAGCTGCCGGAGTCGTGGCTCGGCCGCGCGCGGCTCCCCGGCGCGGATCGCGGCCTGGGCGAGGGTCAGGCGCTCATCGAAGCCGGTGAGCGCCTGGGTCTCGCGAATCGCGACGGCGAGCGCCGGGGAGGCGCTCCAGTCCAGCACCTGCAGCAGCGCGTACCGCGCCGGGGCATCCGCGGGCCGGCGGGCAATCCACTCGCGTGCGACCGCCTCCGCCGTGGGCAGCGAGTCGGCCTGCAGCCAGGCGAAGACGAGCGCATGATACGCCTCGCACGCGGTGCACGTGCCGGTGCCGGCGGCGAGACTCAGCGAGTCCATCACGATGGCGCGGCGCAGATCGCGCACCGCGGTGGCGAAGTCCCCCTGGATGAGCGCGATGCTGCCATGGAGCCGATGCGCCTCCGGATCCCGGGGGAAGCGTGCCAGCAGGGAATCGGCAGCCGCGACCGCCTCCGGGTCCTGCCGCTCCTCGTGCCAGGTAGCCCGGATCAGGAGGCGTTCCCGCTCGCTCACCCGGTCGCTGAGCCGCCGCGCCAGATCCAGCACCCGGTCATGCGCGGGGCCCGGATCGGTCGCGCGGGAGCCGAAGTACGCCGCCATCGCAAAGCTGCTGTCCTCCGCCAGTGCGGCGTCGAAGAGGCGGCGGGCCGCTGATCGGTCCCCGGCGTAGTAGGCGCGCAACCCTTCCTCATAGAACCGGTACGCCACCACGGAACCGGTGGTCACCGCCGCCACCGGCTGCGGCGGAGGACTCGCGCCGTAGTGCTCCGCCATGGCGGCGGTCGCCCGGTCCACCAGGTCGAAGAGATCCCGCCCCTCGACCTCGATGCTGGCCCCGATCCGCCCGCTGCCGATATCCACCACCTGGAGACTGAGCCGCCAGCCGGTGGCGGTGCCGAGCACCCCCCCCTGGGCCAGGTGCGTGGCGCCTCCCGCCCGGGCGGCAGCCATGGCGCTGGCCCGCCGTCCCGGCGCGCCGAGCTGGCTGCGTAGTTCCACCAGGCGGGCACCGCTCAGGACCTGCAGGGCCGGAATCCGGGAGAGGCTGGTGGCAAGGAGGTCGGAGACGATCGGCGCGGCGATCACGCTGTCGGGCCGCGAGACGTCACGGAATTCTCCCACGGCAAATACCTGCTCCGCGCCCGGGGGCTGCAGGCGTGGCCAGGCGAGCGCCAGCAGCAGTGCACCGGCAATCGCCAGCACGCCCCAGCCCCAGCGCCCCGGTCTCCACCCCGGCGCGATCGGAGCGGCTCGGTCGCCCGCGGGCTCCGGCGGCGCCGTGGTCACCACTGGCGCGGAGGGCGCCTCCGCGACCGGCCGCTCGGTCGGGGGCTGGCGCAGCAGCTCGCGCAATTCCGCCGCCGGCTCCAGGTCGAACAGAGTGCGGAGCCGGCTCGCATACTCCTCATGCACCCGCACCGCGCCGGGCCGATCGCCCAGCCGGATCAGCAACCTGATCACCTCCCGGATCGAGGCCTCATCGTCCGGGTCGAAGCCGGCGGCGCTCCGGCCCCAGTGTGCCGCCGCCACCCGATTGCCTGCCGCCTCCTCCCGCCGGCTCAGCGCCCACGCCGCACCGGCCGCGTTCCGCCGGTACGCCCGCCGGGCCTCGTCCACCCAGTGCTCGAGCTCCGCGGAGCCATCCGCCGCGTGCAGCCCGGCGAGGAACTCCCCCCGGTACAGCGCCAACGCCGCCGCCTCCCGCCCCAGCGCCAGTTCCTGCTCGAAGGCAAGCGCATCCACCCAGAGCCGATCGGTGTCGAGCGCGAGCTCCGCGTCGCCGCGGCCGGCGACCACCTCCCGCCGCAGTTCGCGACGGAGCATGTAGACCGTCTGTCGCAGGGATTGACGCCCCCGCGCGTCGTTCAGTTCCGGCCAGAAGAGCGCCAGCAGGGACTCCCGGCGGTGAAAGCCGCGAGGCCTGGCAAGGGCGAGGTAGGCGAGGAGCAGGGCCCGCTTGGGCTGGGCGAGGATGGGGTCCGGCGAACGCACGTCTGCTCTGGCGAGGGACGGTGTTCCGAAGGTGGTCAGCCGGATCATCGCACCCTCCCTCCAGGCGTGGCCGTCATCCGGCGGATGACGCTGCCGCCACGGCCAGATGACGTGCCCCCCCGAAGCTCGTGTACGGCGCCGGAGTTGTCAAAGCGGCCCGCGCGCCGCGTGACCCCCTGGCCTCGGGAGGCCCCGGAATGCGACGCACCAGCACCGCCTTCCTGCTCGCTCTCGGCTGTGCCGGCGGGGAGGAACCGCACCCCGCCGGCCGGGGTGCCGAGCCGCCGGCCGCGGCGGCGGCCCAGTCGGCGACGCTCCTGCCGGCGGACATCGCCGCCTACCAGGCCGGGCGCCGCCGCGAACTGGCCGCGCTGCGGGTGGTCCTGGGAGAAGGAGGAACCATCGCGCCGGAGCGGCTCGATTCGATCGGCGCCGCGGTGGCGGGGGTGACGCTCGAGGAGTACCGGCGCCTGACGGGCCGGATCGAGACCCGACTCCGAGCCCCGCCCGACTCCGGGCCGGACTGGCCGGCCCCCCAGCGCGCGCGCCTCGACTCCCTGCGAGTGGAGCGGCTGGTCCTGCTGGTGCGAATGCAACGCTAGGTGATGCGACCCCGTGGCCGGAGGCGGGGCCAGCCCCGCGACGTGCAACCTCAACCTCCTGCAAAGGACGGTACCGATGACTGACGAACGAGATCCGGCGCGAACCCTTCGCTGGCGGTGGACCTGGGCTGCCTGCCTCGGGACCCTCGTCGCCTGCGGCGAGCAGCCCGCGCCCACGGAGAGTTCCGCGCCCGTGACCGCCCGGCCGGGCGTCTCATTCTCCTGGTATCGGATCGACCCCCCGTCCCGCTGCGTGCCGGGGGACTACTTCGAGGGCATGGCCTTCGGGATCAATGCGGGCGGGCTGACGGTGGGGTCCTTCCGGGACACCAGCTGCAATCCGGACCGGAGCGTCGAGATGCCGTTCCTGTGGCGTCCGACGACGTGGAGCACGGAGATCCTCCCGGTACCGCCGGGATTCCGCGGAGGCGTCGCGCTCGCCATCAACGACGCCGGCGCGATCGCGGGGTACGGCATCGACGGCATCGGCGCCCACCAGGCGCTCTACTGGCCCACCAGCCGGAGCGTGATCCGGCTCGGCCCGCTCCTGCCCGCCGGCTCATCGGAGGCCAGGGGCATTGATGGAACCGGCACCGTCGTCGGACTCACCAATGGAAGCGGCTGGCCGGTCGGCTTCCACCGACCCACTCTGCCCGACTACACCTTCGCCGCCGGCGGCAGGGCCTTCAGCTGGAATGCGGCGACCGGCGTCCGGCTGCTCAAGGGTCTCGGTGGAACCTGGGAACACGCCAATCGCGTCTCGCCCGATGGGATGATCGTGGGTGCGGCCGCCGACCCGCGGGGCGTCGTGCATCCGGTGGCATGGATCGACTCGTTCCCGACCGACCTGAAATTTCCCCAGGGGATCAGCGCCAGGTTCGGGGAAACCCTCGGGGCCGGCGGCGCCACCGCCTCCGCGGTCGGCGCGGCCTTCGATTCCGGCCAGGCCCAGCCCGTCGGCTTCATCACCAAGCTCCGCTCGATCCACCCCGTGGCGCTCGCCTGGCCCGGCTCTCCACTGACCGTTGCCCACGATGTCAACACGCAGGGGCAGACCGTCGGCTGGTTCCTCGATCCCGCCTGGGGGCTGCAACCCAGTCCCTTCTGGTACCAGTCCGGCGTCGGGTTCCAGGCGATGCTGCCGAGCCAGACAGTCGGGCAGGCGGTGGACATCAACGAGTGCGGCGCGGTGGCCGGGTGGACCCTCAACGGCCTGCAGCAATCGGTGGCCATCGTGTGGGACAACGGGTGCCTGCCCCGCGCAGTGCTGCGGGCGCCCACCGGCCCCTGACAGCTCCACAGTACCCGAATTCCCTCAATCGTCAGCAGGAGTCAGCCCCCGGAGGACCCATGTCTCACAGGACCCGATGTGCCCTGGTACTCGCAGTGCTCGCCGCCGCCTGCCAGGGCGAACAGATCGCGCAGCCGGCGCTGCCCGCCGCTCACCCCGAGGTGGAGGGCCTCGCCCTGCGGGTGCAGGTGGATGTCGAGCACGGTACCGTGCAGGTGCTCCCCGCGGATGGTAGCACCGCCCGCGGGGCGGATGGCCTCTCGTACGCCATCCTCGGCGACCACGAGGTGGGCATCACCACCACCAACCTGGTGCGCACCCCGATCCCGAACAACAAGGCGCTGGTCACCTTCGATGTCGCCGTGAGCAACCGGCTCACCTCGGCGACCCTCGTCGCGCCGACCTTCCCGCCCTCCCTGGCCGGGAGCGGCGGGCTGCTGCTCTTCCCCTTCGCCGCGACCCAGGTCGTCGGCGGCGCGCCGACCACGATCGCGCCCAACGCCGCCTGGAACGGCGACGGCACGCCCGGCAGCGGCGCGCCGCGCAACTTCTTCAACGACGCCCCCTGCACCGCCGGCGCCAGCTCCGACTGCTTCCGCTGGGAGCAGTTTGCCGCCCCGCTGGGCCCGGGCGAGACCACCGCCCCGCAGCAGGTGGGCTACATCGTGCCGCAGGCGGTGCGCTCCTTCCAGGCCCTCCTGGTGCTGGCGGCCGACATCAGCAGCGACCTCCCGGCGGTGGCCGCGATCGCGGTGACGCCGCCCAGCGACGTGATGGACGACGGGCTCCCGGCCTACTTCTCCGCGGTGGCCTACGACGCACGGGGGCAGGTGCTCCCCTGGCCCACCATCACCTGGACCAGCGCCGATGCCACCGCGCTCGAATTCGAGAATGGCAGCGCCCTGGTCGGAAGCAGAACAGGGCCGAGTGTCGTGGTGCACGGGCGGAAGGTGGGCCCCACCAGCTTCACCGTCAGCTCCGGCGGGGTGCAGGTGCTGGTGCCGGTGGACATCCAGGTCAACACCATCGTGCTGGTGCAGCTCATGGTCCCCGACTCCAGCATTGTGGTGGGCGATCAGCTCCAGGGCGACGCGCGGGTCAAGGACAATTCCGGCAACATCGTCCCGGGCTTCCTCCCCACCTGGAGCACCAGCGATCCGAACGTGCTGCA
>CAZYIV010000108.1:0-11774 GCA_964647615.1 uncultured Gemmatimonadaceae bacterium
GGCGAGGCTCACCGGCCAACGCGAGCGCCCGGGGCCTGGGCCCCGGGCGGCTTCGAACTGCTGCAGGCGCTGGATGGTGGCGTCGTCGAGGAGACCGGCCGCGCGCCAGCGCGCCAGTGCCTCGTCGATCACCGGGCGTCGCGCGGTGGCCGCACGATGAACGTGGGGTGGGTGGAGCCGCGGATCACCTTGTCCGCGACACTCCCGACCACCAGCCGCTCCACCCCGCCGGCTCCATGGCTGGCGATCGCCACCAGGTCGGCCCCGGACTTCCCCGCCTGCGCGATGATGGACTCGACCGCCCCGGCACCTTCGATCGTGAGGCCCGTCGCCGTGGCGCCCCGCGCCCGGAGCGCCTCCACCTTGCGGCCGACGTAACTCCTGGCGGCCTCCCGCAGCTTGCGCTCCGCCTCGGGATCGGCCGGGACGACCATCAGCCCGTTCGGATCGGCGATCGGGAGCGGCGGCTCCACCACCATGAAGAGCACGTACTCGGCGCCGAAGGGACGGCCCAGCATCAGGGCCGCGTCCAGCGCCCGCTCGGCGAAGGCGGAGCCGTCGAGGGTGACCAGGATGCGGTGCAGCGTGGTGGGCAGCGTCGCCTCACCGCCGGGGCGGAGCAGCAGGATCGGGACATGCAGCCGCCGCATCAGCTGGTCCGCGACGCTGCCGAGCCAGAACCGGCTCATCGGACCCCGGCCGTGGGTGGTACTCACCACCAGGTCGGCGCCGGACTTCTCGACGTGCTCCTGCAGCGCCTCCGCCACCGGCCCGTCGAGCAGCGTCGCGGTCACGGGGACGTTGGCGGAGCGGCGGGTCCGCTCGATGATCCCGTCGAGGTACACCTGTTCCCGCGCCCGGGCCTCCTGGTCCAGCTGGGCCTCGATCTCCGGAACCTCCAGCGCCGTCGCGAGCGCCGGCACCGGATGATGCACCAGCGCCACCTGCAGGATGGCGCCCGAACGCCGCGCGATCTCGGTGGCCAGCGGCAGCGCCTGCTCCGCGAAGGCGGACCCGTCGAGCGGAACGTAGATGGAGCGGTACATGGCCGACGTCATGGCAGCCTCACCTGCGGAAGAAGTCGTGCCCCGAACCTGCGCCCGGCCGCATGAGGACACGCTGAAGGACCGGCGAACATGCTCATGAAGAATACCTCACAGCCCCTGTGTCCACCCACCCCGCCCCCCCTCAGATCCACCGCGCCAGGAACAGCCCCGCAATGCTCGCGATCGCGAGCCCGGCCAGGGCCAGCCCGGCCTGCCGCCGGAATCGCCCCGCCCCCAGGGCCAGCACTGCCCCCAGCTTGAGGATGGTGTTCGACAGCACCCCGATGCCGATCGCGGCGGCGGCGATCCGGAGCTGTTCCGGATCTCCGGCAAGCCGGGTCATGGAGAGGGTGAGCGCGTCCATGTCGGTCAGCCCGAGGAGCGCCGCGCTGCTCAGCACCCCGATTGCCCCGAAGCGCCCGCGCACCCAGCTCATCAGCATCAGGACCGCCTGGAACCCGATCGCCAGCAGGATCGCCGAGCCGAGCCGGAGCGGACTCCGGCCCTCGGGCAGCGACGCGGCACCGTCCTCCCGCGCGGGGCCCCGCCGCAGGCCGCCCGCGAGGATCAGCAGCCCGAGCACGAAGGGCGGCAGGAACAGCGGCGCGAGCGCCGGCGCGAGCGAGGGCCGGAGCGCCAGCGTGAGCGCGGTGAGCCGCGGCAGGAGCACGGTGCAGGCCCCGACCACCCCGAGCACCAGGGGCGTGGAGCGCGCGGGCCCGTCACGGCTCTGGCGGGAGAAGCTCAGGGCCACCGCGGTGGACGAGACCAGGCCGCCGAAGATCCCCGCCACCGCGGTGCCGCGGGTGTCGCCCACCAGGCGGCGGGCCAGGTAGCCGGCGAAGTTGAGTCCCGAGACCAGCAGCACCACCAGCCACAGCTCCCGCGGGCGCACCCCGCCGAGCGGCCCGTACGGACCGACCGGCAGGATCGGCAGCAGGACCAGCGCCAGCACGGCGAACTGCAGCGCGGCACGCAGCTCGATCGCGTCCAGGTGGCGCACGAACCCCGCGATCGTGGACTTCTCCCGCAGCGCCAGGACGATGATCGCCCCGGTCCCGGCGGCCAGGCGGAGGGCCCCCACCCCCGCGAGGGTTCCCAGCGCCAGCACCGCGAGGGCGGCGGCCTCGGTGGTCCCATCCACCGCCTCCGGGAGCTGCCGCCGTGCGGCGAGGACGTACGCCGCAACCGCCAGCGCCGCCCCGCCCAGCAGGAGAGCCAGCGCCGGCAGCAGGTACCCGGCCTGGCTCAGCTCGCCCGCGACGCCGCCCAGCAATCCGAGCAACAGGAAGGTCCGGACACCCGCAAAGCGGGCGCCCGGACCGGTGGCGTGTCCCGACCACTCCCGCTCGATCCCCACTGCCAGGCCCACCAGTCCCGCCACGGCGATCCCCGCCGCCGCCTCCAGTGCCGGCCGAATCGAGCCCTCCTTCCTCCGGCCTCAGTGATGCTGGTCGTGCCCTCCGGCCGCCGGCGCCGTGCTGTCCGGTGACATCATCGGGCAGTTCATCTTCGGTTGCATGCCGCCGCCCGAAGGACCGCTGCCACCGCCCCCCATCATCCCGCCTTCATGTCGCATCCCGCCCTCGTGCCGCATCCCGCCCCCCTGCCCCTCCATGCCCATCCCCATCCCCATGCCGTCGTGGCGCATCTCGCCGCCCATCTCGCCGGCCATCATCCGCTGGTGCATCTCGCGGCGCATGGCGAGGTGCTGCTCCACCAGCTCGCCGACCAGCGCCGACATCGCGGCGACCCTCTTGTCGCCGCGGGCGGCGCGCATCACGCCGAGCAGGCTGTCGAGCCGGGCATCGAGCGAGTCCATCCGCATCATGGCGGCGTGGTCCATCTGCATCATCCCGCCGCCGCCCTGGCCGGACATGGACTGGGCTGCGGCGGGCGCCACGAGGGACGTGCACAGGGCCAGGGTGGCCAGGGAGCGTCGGGTCATCGGGGAGGTCCTCGGGACGTGGGCGTCAGGCCGCGGGCGCGGTGCGCCGCGCGCCGACGATGAGGTAGAGCAGTGCCGGCAGGGCCATCGCATACACCGCCGGAATCACCGGGAAGGAGTGCAGGTGGCGCCCCTCGAGCGCGAGGAAGCCGAAGAAGCCTGCGATCGCCAGCCCGCCGCCCAGCCGTTCGCGCCACAGGCCCAGCTGCAGCCCGATGACGCCGACCAGCAGCGCGACCAGCTGCCACCGGATGGCGACCGGCAGCTCGCGGATCCGCGGCGGGTCGTGGAGCCAGAGCAGTACGATGGTGATCGCCACGGCGACACTGGCGAGACGGGCGGCCCAGCGGAGGATGGTGCGCATGGAGTCCTCTAGAGGGGAATGGTCAGGACGCTGCAGGGTGATTCGTGCGCCAGGCGCCGCGCCACGCTGCCGGCCTCGATGACGCCGGCGGGGCCACCGCGGCGGTAGCCCACGACCAGCACGTCACTGCGGGAGCGGACGATCTCGTGCACGATCTCCTCCACCACCCGCCCGCGATGAAAGACGATCGGTGACATGGCGTCCGGCGGGGCCGCGGGTTCCCACACGCCGGGGGTCCCGGCGGTGGCGCGGAGGCCCGCCACGGTCTCCAGCAGCCGCGCGCTGCGGCTGGTGAGCAACGGGGTGACGCCCTGCTCGTTCTCGTAGGCCGGCTCGACGCTCACCCCGTGCAGGCGCGCGCCAGCATCGCGGGTGAAGTCCATGGCCGAGATCAGCACGCTCATCCCGCGCTCGGTGCCGTCCAACGCCACCAGCACATGCTCGATCGGGCCGGACCCAGCGACCGTGAAGAGGCAGGGCACGCCGCTGCGCCGGGCCACCGAATCGGCGGTGTCGCCGATCAGCAGGCGCTGCATCTCGGTCCGGTGCTTCCGCCCGAGGACCACCAGGTCGGCCCGCTCGGCCTCGGCCCGGCGCACGATCTCGACCCCGGGCAGTCCGCTCGCGATGGCCAGCCGGAGGTCCGGGACCCGGCCCTCCAGCGGCCGCAGCGAGGCCCGCACGAATTCCTTGAGGCTCTCCCAGGCCTGCGGCTGACTGCCCTCGGACTCATGCGGCGAGATCACGGTGAGCACCGTGACCGCCGCGCCGCACCGCTGTGCGAGGCGCGCCGCGGACTGCACCGCGGCCCGACCCTCCTCCGAGTGGTCGGTCCCGACAACGATGTTCCGGAGCTGCACCATTCCCCCCCCAAGGACGCCCTCGGGAGGTTAGGGCGGCCGGCATGAAGCAAGCGTGAAAGGGGACACAACAGGATGGGTCGCCGGAAGCCCATGGAGCCGCTAGAATTAGCCGCGATGACCCCTTCCGATCCCTCCTCCGCCCCGTCCCTGGCCAGCCGGCTGGAACGGCTCATCGCCGCCGAGCCCAGCCTGATCACCGAGCTCTCGCTGGACGGGGTGCTTCAGCGGGTCGCCGACATCGCGGCGGAGCTGCTGGAGGCGCGGTACGCCGCCGTCGGCATGCTGGGCACCGATGCGCGGACCCTGGCGTCGTTCACCACCACCGGGATGACCCGCGAGGAGCGGGACCGCGTGGGCCCGCCCCCCCACGGGCATGGCATCCTCGGCCTGGTGATCCACAAGGGGCAGAGCATCCGGCTGGCCGATCTGACCGCCCACCCCGCGAGCCATGGCTTCCCCGCGAACCACCCGGTGATGCGCCGCTTTGTCGGGGTGCCGATCGTGGGCAAGCACGGGGTGCTGGGCGATCTCTACGTGACCGAGCGCCACGACGGGCGCGAGTTCACCGCTGAGGATGAACACCTCGCCAACCTGCTCGCGTCCAAGGCCGCGGCGGCCATCGAGAATGCCCGGCTTCACGAGGAGAGCGCCCGCCTGCTGGAGGAGGTGCAGCAGCTGCACCGCTCCCGCGAGCGCTTCTTCGCCATGGTCAACCACGAGCTGCGGAACTCCCTCGCCGCGGTGTACGGCTGGGCCGAGATGCTGACCCGCCGGAAGGATCCCGGCAGCGTGCCCCGCGCGGCGTTCGAGGTGCTCGACTCGGCGGAGCACGCGATCGGGCTGATCAACGACCTGCTCGACCTCTCCCGGCTGGACGAGGACCGGCTCAAGCCAGTGATCCGGGAGGTGGACTGTGCCGGCGTCGTGCGCCAGGCGGTGAACCGGGTGACCCCGGCCGCGGACACCAAGCTGGTGCGGGTCAGCAGCGAGATCCCCGCCGACTTCCCTGCCTGCCGCACCGACCCGCACCGGGTGGAGCAGATCCTGGTGAACATCCTTGGCAATGCCATCCGGCACACGCCGGAGGGGAGCCAGGTCCGGATCACGGTGGGGTGTGAAGGCGAAGAGGCCACCTTCACGATCACCGACGAAGGGCCGGGGGTGTCCGCGGAGGACATCGAGCGGATCTTCGACATCTACCTGACCCGGGCGGAAGAGGGGAAAGGAAGCGGACTTGGCCTGCCCCTCAGCCGCCGGCTCGCCCGCCTGCTGGGAGGAGACCTCCGGGCGATTCCCCGGGAGGAGGCGACCGGCGGTTGTTTCGTTCTGCATCTCCCTTCCGCACCCCGGCACGAGTGAGTATTAAAGAGAGCTTCATAAAACAGCCTACACGGAGTTCATCACTCTTGCCTTAGGTTGCGGCTTATGAAAATCCTCATCGTGGAAGACGACCGGAAGGTCGCGGGCTTCATCGAGCAGGGATTGAAGGAAGAAGGCTACGTGGTGGACATCGCCGCGGACGGGGAGGAGGCGACCACCCTGGCCCACGTCTACGAGTACGACGTGATCCTGCTTGACGTGGTGCTCCCCAAGAAGAACGGGTTCCAGATCGCGATGGAGCTCCGGCGCGAAGGCCGCAACACCCCGATCATGATGCTGACCAGCCGGGACGCGGTGGAGGACATCGTCCGCGGGCTGGACGCCGGGGCCGATGACTACCTCGCCAAGCCCTTCCGGTTCGACGAGCTGCTGGCCCGGATCCGGGCGCTGGCCCGGCGGGGTGGCGCCGAGCGCCTGGAGGTCCTGCGCTACGGACCGCTCACCCTCGACCGCCTGCGCCACGTGGTCCTGGTGGGCGAGAAGCCGATGGACCTCACGCCCAAGGAATTCCAGATCATCGAGTTCTTCCTGCTGCACCCGGAGCAGGTGGTCCGCCGCACGACGCTGCTGGAGAAGGTGTGGGACATGCACTTCGACCCCGAGAGCAACGTGGTGGACGTGCACGTGGGCAATGTCCGGCGCAAGCTGCAGAAGGCATCGGGCGAAAACCTGATCCAGACCGTCCGCGGCGTGGGCTTCTCCCTCCGGCGCGACAACGGGAACGGGAACGGCGTGGTCGGCGCGGGCCGTCAGGCGGACACGCAGCCGGCCTCGTGACCCCCGCCCTTCCCCGGGCCTGGCTCGCCCCGCTCGCCGCGGCGGCGGCCATCCTGAGCGGCCTCGTCCTCCGGGCGGGGCCGCTTGCCGCTTGGGCACGTCCCGCATGGCTCGCCGGCCTGGTGCTGCTCGGCCTCCCCCTGATCTGGCGGACGGTGCGCGGCGCTCTCCGCGGCCGCTTCGCGGCGGACCTGGTCGCCAGCCTGGCGATCGGCACCGCGCTGGCCCTCGGCGACCCGCTCCCCGGACTCATCGTGGTCCTCATGCAGACCGGTGGCGAGGCCCTCGAGGCCTACGCCGCCGGCCGGGCCTCGCGCGCGGTGGCGGCGCTGGAGGCGGAGGCACCGCGCCTGGCGAACCGGCTGCGCGGGGGGGCGGTGGAGACGGTGCCGGTGGACCGCGTCCGCCCCGGCGACCGGCTGCTGGTGCGGCCCGGTGAGCTGCTCCCCTGCGACGCACGGGTGCTCGAGGGCTACTCCCACGTGGATACGGCGCGCCTCACCGGCGAGCCGGTCCCGGTCGGTGCCGAGCCGGGAACGGTGCTGCTGAGCGGCAGCCAGAATCTCGAGGGGCCACTGACGGTCGAGGCCACGGCGCTCGCCAGCGAAAGCCAGTATGCCCGGATCGTGCAGCTGGTCCGCGACGCCGAAGCCAGCAAGTCCCCGCTGCAGCGGCTGGCCGACCGCTACGCCGTCTGGTTCACCCCGCTCACGCTGCTGGTCTGCGCGGCCGGTTGGCTGGCCTCCCGCGATCCGGCGCGGATCCTCGCGGTGCTGGTGGTGGCGACGCCCTGCCCCCTGATCCTCGCGGCACCGGTGGCGATGATCGGCGGCATCAACCGGGCAGCCCGGCGCAGCGTGATCCTGCGCCATGGCGAGGCGCTGGAGCGGCTCGGCAGCGTGACGGCTGCGGTGCTGGACAAGACCGGCACGCTCACAATCGGGCGGCCCGCGGTCCGCGCGGTGCTGCCGGTGGCCCCGTGGGAGGAGGACGAGGTCCTCGCGCTGGCCGCCGCCGCCGATCTCGGCTCCGGGCACCTGATGGCCCGCTCGGTGGTGGATGAGGCCAGTGCACGGGGGCTCCCCCTGCCGCCCGCGACCGGCGTGGCGGAGAGTCCGGGCCAGGGAGTCACCGGCCGCGTCGCGGGGCACGAGGTGGTGCTCGGGTCGCGGGAGTTCGTGTTGTCGCGCCATCCCTCCCTGGCAGCGGCCTGGCCACCGACCGCCGCACCGGGGCTCCGGGCCTGGGTGGCGCTCGACGGCGCGCCGGCGGCGGTGATCGAGTTCGCCGACCGGCTCCGCCCGGAGGCCGCGCGCCTGGTGGAGGCCCTCCGGGCCCAGGGCATCGGGCGGGTGCTGCTGGTCACCGGGGACCATCGGGCCCACGCCGAGGCGGTCGCGGCGGAGGCGGGCATCGGAGAGGTGCACGCCAGCCAGCTGCCGGGCGACAAGGTCCAGGTCGTGGAGCGCCTCGAGGCGGCGGGCGAGCGGGTCCTGATGCTGGGGGACGGGACCAACGATGCGCCGGCCCTCCGGCGCGCGACCGTCGGCGTGGCCCTGGCCGCCCATGGGGGCGGCATCTCCGCCGAGGCCGCCGACGCCGTGATCCTGACCGACGATGCCAGCCGGGTGGCGGAGGCGGTGGCCATCTCGCGCCGCACCATGCGGATTGCCCGGCAGAGCGTCTGGGCCGGGCTCGGGCTCTCCGGCGCGGCCATGGTGGCGGCGGCGGCCGGCTACATCCCGCCGGTGGTGGGCGCCGTGCTGCAGGAGGTGATCGACGTTGCGGTCATCCTGAATGCACTTCGGGCCAGCCGCGACTGAGCCCCACCCCGGCCCTGCTATATTTCGCCTGCCTGCTTCCCCGACACGGACATGACTGCCTCCTCGATCCCCGCCCTCCCCGCCAAGCGGGTGATGTACGCCCGCGCGTTGCGACGCCACTGTCCCTTGTGCGGCGGGCATCCGCTGTTCCAGGGCTGGCTCCGCATGCGGGACCGCTGTCCCGACTGCGGCATCCGCATGCGCCGCGGCGAGGACGGCTACACCCTCGGGGCGCTCTGGTTCAACCTCTTCCTGGCCGAACTCATCACCACCACCTCCCTGGTGGTGACGCTGGTCCGGACCTGGCCATCGCCACCCTGGGATCTCCTCCAGGTCATCGGGCCGGTCGAGGCGATCCTCATGCCACTCCTGGTCTGGCCGTTCGCGCGGACCCTGTTCCTCGCCTTCGACCTGGGTTTCCGGCCCCCGGAGCCGCGCGACTTCGCCTGAGCGATGCTCCTTCCCAAGCTGGCCACCACCCTCCGCGGCTACCGCCGCGCGGACTTCCTCGGCGACCTCGGCGCCGGCGTGATCGTCGGCATCGTGGCGCTGCCGCTGGCGATCGCCTTCGGCATCGCCAGCGGCGCCACGCCCGAGGCCGGCCTCACCACGGCGATCATCGCCGGGTTCCTCATCTCGGCGCTGGGCGGCTCCCGGGTGCAAATCGGCGGGCCCACCGGTGCCTTCGTGGTGATCGTGGCCGGGGTGATCCGGCAGTACGGGATGGACGGGCTGCTGGTCGCGACGATGCTCGCCGGCGTCATGCTCATCATCCTGGGCGTGGCCCGGCTCGGCGGCGCGATCAAGTTCATCCCCTACCCGGTGACGACCGGATTCACCTCGGGCATCGCGCTGATCATCTTCTCCAGCCAGGTGAAGGACCTGCTCGGCCTGGAGCTCGCCGTGGTGCCGGCCGACTTCTTCGCCAAGTGGACCGCCTACGGCGGCGCGGCGGGCACGGTGAACCCCTGGGCCGCGGGCCTCGCGCTGCTGGCCCTCCTGATCATCCTCGGCTGGCCCCGGGTCACCCGCCGGCTGCCGGCGCCGTTCGTGGCCCTGGTGGCGTGCACGCTGCTGGCGCGGCTCGCCCACCTGCCGGTCGAAACGATCGGTGACCGCTTCGGCGCCATCCAGGCCGGCCTGCCGGCCCCCCACCTGCCCCGGGTGTCCCTCGACATGCTGCGGCACCTCGCGGCACCGGCGTTCACGATCGCGCTGCTCGCCGCGATCGAATCCCTGCTCTCGGCGGTGGTGGCGGACGGCATGATCGGGTCACGGCATCGCTCGAACATGGAGCTGGTGGCCCAGGGGGTGGCGAACCTCGCGGCGCCGCTCTTCGGTGGCATTCCCGCCACCGGGGCCATCGCCCGCACGGCGACCAACGTGAAGAACGGCGGGCGCACTCCGGTCGCGGGGATGCTGCACGCCATGACGCTGCTGCTCATCACGCTGTTCTTCGGGCGGTGGGCGGCGCTGATCCCAATGGCGGTGCTGGCGGCGATCCTGGTGGTGGTCAGTTACCACATGAGCGAATGGCGCCGGTTCCGGGCCGAGCTCCGGGCCCCGCGGAGCGACGTCGCGGTGCTGCTGGTAACCTTCACGCTCACCGTGGTCGCGGACCTGACCGTGGCGGTGGAAGTGGGGCTGGTCCTGGCGGCGTTCCTCTTCATGAAGCGGATGAGCGAGGTCACCAACGTCAGCCGCGTCGCGGAGGGATTCGCCGATCCGGACGACGACGACTCGGCCGACGGGGGACCGGCGGCCGGGCGCGTGGTCCCTGCCGGCGTGGACATCTACGAGATCGACGGGCCGTTCTTCTTCGGCGCGGCGGAGTCGTTCACCTCCGCGGTCGGGGACGTGGCCCGGCGTCCCAGGGTCCTGATCATCCGCTTGCGCCGGGTGCCGGTGATTGATTCGACGGGGTTGGCGGCGCTGCGGGACGTGCTGGAGCGCCGGCGACGTGCGGGGACCCTCGTCATCCTGTCCGAAGTCCATCCCCAGGTCGGTACGACCCTGGAGCAGGCGGGGCTGGCGGCGGCCCTCGGGCCGGCCAATCTCACGGCATCGCTCGACAGCGCGCTGGACCGTGCCAGCCAGTTCCTTGGCCTGCCCACGGGTGAGCGACCGGCGTATCTCGGACCCTCGGGGGCGAATACGCCAACCCGTTGATACGACCGGAAATCGGTCGTCCTCATGAAGCCGCCTTCACGCGCCCTCCCCCCTCCCTTCATACGGCGCGGCCTACTCTTGTGGCGCTTCCCCGGGCATTGCAGCGGACGGCATCAGGTGATGCTGGTGGGTGGTGCGTCCCCCCCCCAAGGCCGACCTGTTCCAGATGGTCCACAGACCGACGCCCAGCACGAGCACCGCGAAGGCCCGGCGGCGCCAGAGGGACCCGAGCAGTACCCGGCGCAGGCCGAGCGCGGCGAGGGAGAGTGCCGGCAGGGTACCGGCCCCGAAGGCGAGCATGGCGAGCGCCCCGGTCGTGGGCCGCGCGGCGGAGACCGCGAGCGCCAGGGCGGCATAGACCAACCCGCAGGGCAGCAACCCGTTGACGACGCCGAACAGGAACTGGGCAGCGGTACTGGGTGTCGCAGCGGCGCGGGTTCCTGCGTGGGTGAATCCCGAGGGCAGCAACCGAGGTTCGGGGACCACGCCGGCGAGGGCCAGCGCGAACCAGACGAGCAGGGCGGCCGCCACGGCGCCGGGGAGCCAGGCCGGGCCGGGGAGCAGGTTCCCGAAGGCGCCGGCGAGGGCGCCGAGGGCGGTGTAGGTCAGCAGGCGGCCGGCATGCCATGCGGGGAGGCCGCCCCGCACGCGGCTGCAGCTGGTGGCAAAGGCGCCGCACATGCCGATGCAGTGGACGCTGCCGAGCAGTCCGGCGACGAAGGCAGCGGAGAGCAGTTCAACCATTTCTCGTCCGAAGGGGAGGAAGGGACGCCGTGCAAAATACCGCGGTGACTTCAGCCGACGAAAGCCGGTACGACGACGCCGTCGTGAAGCTGTTCGCGACGGCGACGGTGATCTGGGCGGTCGTCGGCATGCTGGCGGGGGTGTGGATCGCCCTCGAGATCGCCTACTGGCCGGCCAACCTGGGCCTCCAGTACGTGACTTTCGGGCGGCTGCGCCCGCTGCACACCAACGCCGTGATCTTCGCCTTCGGCGGCAACATCTGCTTCACCGGCATCTACTACTCGATGCAGCGGCTGCTCAAGACGCGGATGTTCAGCGACGCCCTCTCCCGGCTGCACTTCTGGGGCTGGCAGCTGATCATCGTCTGCGCCGCGATCACCCTGCCGCTGGGGCTCACGCAGGCGAAGGAATACGCCGAGCTGATCTGGCCCATCGACGTGCTGATCACGGTGGTGTGGGTCATCTTCGCGGTGAACTTCTTCGGGACCATCGCCATCCGGAAGGTGCAGCACCTGTACGTGGCGATCTGGTTCTACATGTCGTTCGTGATCACGATCGCGGTGCTGCACATCGTGAACAGCCTGGCGGTGCCGGCGACCTTCCTGCGCAGCTACCCGATCTACGCCGGCATGACCGACGCGCTGGTGCAGTGGTGGTACG
>CAZYIV010000109.1:0-10997 GCA_964647615.1 uncultured Gemmatimonadaceae bacterium
TGGGGAACTTCAAGACCAAGCTGCACAAGCGCTGCATCGCGCGGCTGTTCGAGCGCAACAACCTGGTGCTCGATGCCGAAGCCATTGCCGAGATTGCCCGGGAGATGCACAAGAAGTAGCCCGGGCCGGCTCCGAACAGGGGAGGGGAGCGCCGCGTCATGCCCCGCGTCATCGGGATCGATCCCGGGACGGTGTCGCTCGACCTCGTGGGCCTCGAGGATGGCCGCGTCTGGCTGGACCGGACGCTGCCGACCGCCGAGGCCCTTGCCGCGCCCGGGGAGCTGGTCGCGCTGCTCACGGCGCAGGGGCCGGTGGACCTGGTGGCGGGTCCGTCGGGCTATGGGCTGCCGCTCACCCGCGCCGCTGATGCCGGTGAGGCAGACCTGCGGCTCGCCTTCCTGGCGCCGCCGGGTGAGGCGGGCGGTATCGGCGGGCTGCGGCGCCTGGCGCGCGCGCTGACCGAGGCCGGCCTGCCGATGGTGTACCTGCCCGGTGTCATCCACCTGCCCACCGTTCCTGACTACCGCAAGCTCAATCGCGTGGACCTCGGCACTGCCGACAAGGTGGCGGCCGCCGCGCTGGCCCTCACCCGGAGCGGCGACCGGGCCTCGTTCATTCTCCTCGAGCTTGGCGGCGCCTTCACCGCCGCGCTGGCGGTGGCGCAGGGCGCGATCGTGGATGGCATCGGTGGGACGTCGGGCCCGCCGGGCTGGCGTTCGAGTGGCGCGTGGGATGGCGAGGTGGCGTTCCTCGCCGGGAGCGTCGGCAAGGAACTCCTGTTCCGAGGTGGGGTGGGTGACGATCCCGCGCTGCTCCCGGCTTTCCTCGAGGGCGCCGAGAAGGCGGTCCGCACCCTCCTCGCGGCGGTCCCGGCGCCGGAGGACATCGTGCTGTCGGGGAGGCAGGCGGCGCGCCCGGAGGTGGCGGGCCCGCTTGCGAAACGTCTCGCGGGCATCGCGCCGGTGCGGCGGCTGGAAGGATTCGCGCGGGTGGCGAAGGAGGGCGCCCAGGGTGCCGCGGTCATCGCCGACGGGCTTGCGGGCGGGCGGCACGCGGGGCTGGTGGAGCGGCTCCGGCTCCGGGAGGCGCGCGGCACGGTGCTCGACCACCTGCGCGTCATCAGTCCCGCCGAGGCGCGGCGCCGGCTCGGGCTCGGCTAGCCCCGCGCGAGCAGCGCCACCGCGACCGCCGGCGCGCAGTCGGCGCCCTGCGCCGCCACCCCGGCCTCCGCCGGCAGCAGGCCCGCCAGGTCCATGCCGAGCCGTCCGGTGCGCCGCGCGAGTTCCGACACCAGGACGCGCCCCACCCCTGCCCCCACCAGCGGCGCACTCGCCGGGAGGTCCTCCCGCGCGAGCTGGCGACGCACCGCCGACTCCAGCTGGGCGAGCTGCCGGCCGCGAAACTCGCGGGCGAGCGCATCCCACTCCCCAGTCGACGCGCTTGCCAGGTCGCGCCCGATCATGCGTCCCAGCCGCCGCCGGCTGGCGACGATGTCCTTGGCTCCGCCGTCCGCGGCGGGATGCAGGTCGGCGCCCGGGGGTAACTCTCCCGTCACGCGGTACACGTCGGCGGTGGTGGCGAAGTACTCCGCCATGAGCGGCACCTCGTCCGCGCCGAAGCGCACGCTCGGTCCGAGCGCCATGAGCGCGGTGCGGACCACGCCGGTGTACACCAGCTCGCCGGCGACGAGCCGATCATAGTCGCCGGTGGCGGCGGGCTGCGCCCGGCCCCCGGCGACCGGGATGAGGTCGGTGGTGGTGCTGCCGATGTCCACGAGCAGCGCCGCCGGCAGGGCACGGGCGACGAAGCCGGCCGTCGCCACCCAGTTGGCGGAGGCGACACGCTCCGGGGCCTGCGTGACCTCGGCCGGTGAGAGGAACGTGCCGCCGTCGGTGAGGAAGCGCGTGCGGGCCGGACCGAGCGCCGCGGCGAGGTGTGCCGTCAGGGCGCAGACGCCCGCGGCGCGGTCGGGAAAGCAGTCCGCCATCTCGCCCGTCATGGTGACCGCATGCACCGGCGCCTCCCCGACCAGCGCGCGCGCCTCGACCAGGGCGCGGTCGAGGTGCTCGAGCCCCTGCCACAGCGCGCACGCCACCTGGGCCACGGCGGAGAGCCGACCATCGGGCTCGAGGCGCGCGGCCTTGAGGTGCGCCCCCCCCACGTCCCAGCCGATGACGGTTTCAGGAAACATGGCCCGGTTCCAGGTCGAGGAGTTCCACCCGCCCGGGAGCCGGCACGAGGCCGGCCGGCTGCGCCATCCCGAGTATCCGCGCGGCGATGTTGTGACCCAGGGCGGCGGGAAGGCCGCAGTAGGAGGTGGTAAGGCGGGGATTCACCTCGAGCACGACGGGGCCGGTGCCGGTGGCGATGAAATCCACACCGACATACCCCGCGAGCCCCGGAAGGGCGCGCGCCACCGCCGCGGCGAGTCGCGCATGCCGTCCTCCGGTGTCCGGCACCGCGTTCACTTCCAGCGCGGCGAGGCGCAGGCCCTCCCCGTCAGGCAGCATGCGCTGCCGGTTGATGGCGAGCAGCTCCACCGCCGCGCCGGTGACCAGCAGAGAGAGGCTCCGGGCCTCGCCCTCCAGCCACGGCTGGGCAACGAGCGCACCGTCGCCAGCCTCGAGCGCGCGGCACGCCTCCGCCCACCCGGCGACCCGGCGCACGCCTTCTGCCCCGGCCCCATCGTCCGGCTTCACGACCCAGGGACCGGGGTGCGGCGTGAGGCTGGCGGGGTCGCGGAAAGTGGCCGCCACCGTCACGCCCGCGTGTGCGAGCCGTTCCGCCGTGGCGGCCTTGCTGCCCGCGATCGCCACCGCCTCGGGCGCGGAGCCGACGAGGCGCCGTCCGGCCGCCAGCGTGAGGCGACCCAGGGACGCCAGCGCGCCGCCCGACTCGGGGGCGGTGGGCCAGGCGAGGTCCACGAGCGGGAGGGCGCGACGATAGGCGCCGAAGGGACCATCCCCTGCGGTGGCGAACACGGTGCGCGCGCCGGGGACCGGTGGCAGGCGCGGGTCGCGGGTGGTCACGACCTCGAGCGGCAGTGCGGCCACCTCCGCGAGGAGGGTGCGCACCATCCGGTCCGCCTCGTGGACGAGACCCGCCGGCGGCGAGTCGGCCAGCATTCCGCCGCCGGTGACGTGCTCGTACACGAGGAGGGTCAGCGGCATGGGGCGGCGGAAAGGAGCGCGTCGGTCAGGGTGGCGCACCGCGCCTCGACGGCGGCCCGCGCCGCGGCGGGATCGGCGGCCCCGGCGTGGATGGTGCAGACCGGGTCGCCGGCGGCGAGGTCCGTCCCCGGCATCGGCAGGTCGGTGCACCAGGCGGGGAACTCGAAGGCCGCGTCCAGCCGGGCGGCCACGGGCGCGAAGAGGGTCGCGGCACTGCGCGAGGCGCGTGCCGCCGGCACCGAGGCCGGCAGCTGCCCGCGACAGGCGTCCAGGTGTGCGTCGAAGAGGCCGCGGGGCCACTCGGGGTCGTACAGCTCCATGGTAGCGGTGGGGCGCGGGTTCAGCTCGAGGACCAGCGGCTCGGCGCCGTCAAGCAGGAAGTCGAGGCCATTGAGGCCGACCAGGCCGAGCGCCGCCACGAGCCCCTCGAGCCAGCGATCCAGCCGGGCGAGGAGATCATCGGGCAGCCGGACCCCGCCGGCGGCGCCACCATATAGAAAGGGTGTGCGCGGGCGGCCCGCCGTCCACTGCCGGCTGATGCCGATCCGCCGCGCGCTGCGGCCATCGGCGAGGAAGAGCACCGAGTGTGGCACGCCTTCGGCCCGGCGCTGGAAATACCCGTCCCGCGGCGGGGCGCGATGGGTGGCGGCACGAATGTGGGTCCCGCCGGCGCCGCCGGTCTGCTTGAGCAGCCAGGCCTCGGGATCCGGGGGTGCGGTCCGGCGCACCTCGGGAGCCGGCGCGCCCAGCCGCGCGAGCAAGGGGAAGAAGTGATCGGGGTCCTTGGCGCGGTGCACCGTCTCCGGAAGATTTCCGAGCAGGGGAGTCGTGGTCGCGAGGCCCGCGAGGAGCGCGGGACGGGATTCCAGGCCGGAGCCGACCACCAGCCCAGCAACACCGGAACTGAACTCGCGGCTGGCGCTGAGGAGGGAGCGGCGATCCAGCCGGGGCGTGCCTGCCTGGCCGACGTTGCGGACGGCATCGGCCAGGGCGCGGGTGTCCCGATCGGCGAAACAATCCAGGACGATCGTCCGGTGCCCCCCGCGGCGGGCGGAGGCGGCCAGCATGCGGCCGCTCACGGCGACGACCAGCCAGGGTGGCGTCACCTCCTCACCCGGCGCCGGTCGCGGCGGGACCACGATAATTATGCATCCGGGGATACTAGCGACTATTATGTTCGATTGACCATGTCCGGCTCCACCCCGCCCGCCACTGCACTCCCCGACGTCACCTGTCCCTTCTGCGGCCTGGTGTGTGACGACCTGCGCGTCGCTCCCGGACCAACCGGGCTGGCCGTGCTCGCCAACGGGTGCGAGCGCGCCCGGCGCGGGTTCGCTGCCGCCAGCGGCGACGGGACACCCCGGGTCGGCGGGCGGCCTGCCAGCCTGGACGAGGCGGTGGCGGCGGCGGCGCGCCTGCTGGGGGAGGCCCGGCGGCCGGTGATCGGCGGGCTGGGCACCGACCTGGCGGGCGCGCGCGCGGCGGTGCGGCTGGCGGACCGGGTCGGGGGCGTGCTCGACCACATGAACGCCGACGCGGTCACCCGGAATCTCCTCGTGCTGCAGGACACCGGCTGGATCACCACCACCCTCTCCGAAGTGCGGAACCGCTGCGACCTCCTGGTGGTGGCCGGCGGGGACGTCACCAGCCGCTTCCCGCGGTTCTTCGAGCGGACCGTGGCGGCGACCGAGACGCTGTTCGCGGCGGAGCGGCCGGCCAGGAGCGTGATCTTCCTGGGGCGCGGCCCCGCGGCCGACGCGGCGCTCACCATGCCGGTCGAGGTGATCGGCTGCGACGTGGCGCGGCTGGGCGAGGCGTTCGGGTTGCTCCGCTCCCTGCTGGCCGGACGGCCGGTGCAGGCCAACGCCGCGGCGGGCGCGCCGATCGCGACCTGGCAGGCGCTGGCGGAGAAGATGCGGGCCGCGCGCTACGGCGTGGTGACGTGGGCGGCACCGGACTTCGACGCCCCGCACAGCGAGCTGGCGCTGCAGACGCTGTGCGAGCTGGTGAAGGACCTCAACGCGGAGACCCGCTGGAGCGGGCTGCCACTCGGCGGCACCGAGGGCGATGCCACCGTGGACGCGGTGGCGACGTGGCAGACCGGCTTCGGGCTGCGGGCGGACTTCGCCAGCGGCGCCCCGGGCCAGGACCTGCACCGCAACGGCGCGGCACGGCTGCTCGCCACCGGCGAGGCGGACCTGCTGGTATGGGTGGCCAGCTTCGACCCGGAGCGGACACCGCCCGCCGGCAGCACGCCGAAGGTGGTCCTGGGCCACGCGGCGATGGTCTTCGCCACGGAGCCGGCGGTGTTCATCCCGGTCGGCACGCCGGGGGTGGACCATCCGGGGCACCTCTTCCGCACCGACCGGGTGGTGGCGCTGCCGCTCGCCGGGGTGCGCGCGGGCAGCCTGCCGACCGCCGCCGACGCCCTGGACGCGATCACCACCCGGCTGGGGGAGGCGGGCTGATGCTGCTCCGGCTGCAGGGCGGGCGGGTCTACGATCCCACGCACGGCGTGAACGGCGAGGTGCGCGACGTCTACGTGCGCGACGGCCGGATCGTGGCGCCGCCGGCGCCGGACGAGCGGATCGACCAGACCTACGACCTCTCCGGCCGGGTGGTCATGGCCGGCGCGATCGACATGCACACCCACATCGGCGGCGGGAAGCTCAACATCGCCCGCGCGATGCTGCCGGAAGACCACCGGGGCGACCCGCTGGCGCGCACCGGGCTCACCCGGGCGAGCGCGGGCCACGCGGCGCCGGGCACCTTCGCCACGGGGTACCGCTACGCCGAGATGGGCTACACCGCGTGCTTCGAGCCGGCGGTCCTGCCGGTCAATGCCCGCCAGGCGCACATGGAGATGGGCGACACGCCGCTGGTGGACAAGGGCGGCTACGCCATGCTGGGCAGCGACGACGTGCTGCTCGGGCTGATGGCGTCGGGGGCAGAACAGCAGGTCATCAACGACTATGTCGCGTGGACGCTGCACGCCACGCGCTGCATCGGCATCAAGGTGGTGAACCCGGGCGGAATCTCGGCGTTCAAGTTCAACCAGCGGCGGTTCGAGCTGGACGAGCGGCACCCGTTCTACGGCGTCACCCCGCGCGACATCCTGCGCACGCTTTCGCGCGCGGTGCACGAGCTGGGCGTGCCGCACCCGCTGCACGTGCACTCCAGCAACCTGGGCCTGCCGGGCAACGCCGACACCACCCTGGGCACCATCCAGGCGGCCGAGGGGCTGCCGATCCACCTGACGCACATCCAGTTCCACAGCTACGGCACCGAGGGCGACCGGCAGTTCTCCTCGGCGGCGGCGCGGATCGCCGAGGCAATCAACGCGACCCCCAACGCCACCTGCGACGTGGGGCAGATCCTCTTCGGGCAGACCGTCACCGCCAGCGGCGACAACATGAGCCAGCACCGCAACTCGGCGCTGGCCAATCCGAAGAAGTTCGTGGTGATGGACATCGAGTGCGACGCCGGGTGCGGGGTGCTGCCGTTCAAGTACCGGGACCAGAACTTTGTCAATGCGCTGCAGTGGGCGATCGGGCTCGAGATCTTCCTGCTGGTGTCGGACCCGTGGCGGGTGTTCCTGACTACGGACCACCCCAACGGCGCGCCCTTCACCACCTACCCGCACCTGATCCGGCTGCTGATGGACCGCACCTTCCGCAACGAGCGGCTGGGGCTGATCCATCCGGACGCGAAGGCGCTCTCGACCCTGGGCACGCTGGACCGCGAGTACTCGCTGTACGAGATCGCGATCCTCACCCGGGCCGCGCCGGCCAAGCTGCTCGGCATCGCAGACCTGGGCCACCTGGGCCCGGGGGCCACGGCGGACATCACCGTGTACCGCGACCACCCGGACCGGGAGCAGATGTTCACCGCGCCCGAGTACGTGTTCAAGAACGGCGAGGTGATCGTGCGGGACGGCCGGGTGATCTCGCTGGGCTGGGGCCGCTACCACCTGGTGGAACCGCCCTATGACCCGGGGATCGAGCGCCGGCTGGCGGGCCACTTCGAGAAGTTCCAGACCATGCGCGCGGCGAGCCTCAAGATCTCGCGGGACGAGATGGCGGCGTTCGGCCACGGCGCGGACCTGATCACCCACCCCTGCCGGAAGCCGGCCCGATGAACCTGAACGGCGTCGCGATCGACGACGAATTCGCCGAGGCCTTTGGGATGAAGGCCACGCGGGTGGTCATCACGGCGCAGAACCTCACCTGGGCCTACCATGCCGCCAACGCCGCGACCGGCTTCGCCACCTCGGTGATCGCCTGCGGCTGCGAGGCGGGGGTGGAGCGGGAACTGACGCCCGCGGAGACCCCCGACGGACGGCCCGGCGTGGCGATCCTGCTGTTCGCGATGTCGGGCAAGGAGCTGGCCAAGCAGCTGGAGCGGCGCATCGGGCAGTGCGTGCTCACCAGCCCCACCAGCGCCTGCTTCGCGGGGATCGCCACCGGGGAGCCGGTGGCGCTGGGGAAGAACCTGCGCTTCTTCGGCGACGGCTTCCAGGGCTCGAAGCTCATCAACGGGCGCCGCTACTGGCGGGTGCCGGTGATGGACGGCGAGTTCCTCGTCGATGAGACGACGGGCGTGGTCCCGGCGGTGGGCGGCGGGAACTTCCTGGTGCTGGCGGAGACCCAGCCGCAGGCGCTGACGGCGTGCGAGGCGGCGATCGCCGCCATGCGGAAGGTTCCGAACGTGATCATGCCCTTCCCCGGCGGCGTGGTGCGCTCGGGATCCAAGGTCGGCTCGCGCTACAAGGCGCTGGGCGCCAGCACCAACGACGCCTTCTGCCCCACCATCCGCGGCATCACCAGGACCCAGCTCTCCCCCGAGATCGGCTCCGTGATGGAGATCGTGATCGACGGGCTCACCGCCGAGGACATCAGCGCCTCGATGAAGGCGGGGATCCAGGCGGTGGTGGACCTGGGGCTGGCGGCGGGGATCCACCGCGTGAGCGCCGGGAACTACGGCGGCAAGCTCGGGAAATATCACTTCCGGCTGCGTGAGATCATGGCCTGATGAGCGCCTTCCGCCTCACCCTCCGTACCCGCCCCGCGCAGCGGGTGGACTGCGCCGCGCTGACGGCCCAGGCGCCCGGCAGCGTGAGCGCGCGGGACCTTGCCGCCCTGCCGCTGCAGGTGGGCAACCGTACGGTGCGGGTGGAGGAGCTGTTCGAGGTGTCGGGCACGCCCGGCCCGGACCTGGTGATCGCGGGCGAGACCGCCTGCCTCGACCGGCTCGGCACGGGCCTCACCGCCGGCACGCTGACCGTCGAGGGAGACGCGGGCGACTACCTGGGCCTCCGGATGACCGGCGGCCGGATCGAGGTGCGCGGCCGGGCCGGGATGTTCGCGGCCGCCGGGATGAAGGGCGGCGAACTGCGCCTGGCCGGCGACGCGGGCGACTTCCTCGCCGCGGCACTCCCGGGCGAGCACAACGGGATGGCGGGCGGGCTGGTGCTGGTGGGCGGCAGCGCCGGCGCGCGCGCCGGCGACCGGATGCGGCGCGGGGCGCTGCTCATCAACGGCGACGCCGGCGAGTACCTGGCCAGCCGCATGGTGGCGGGGACGATCGCCGTGGCGGGCCGGGTGGGGCGCGGGGCCGGGACCAGCATGCGCCGGGGGACGCTGCTCCTTCCCGCGCTGCCGGACGGGCTTCCGCCCACCTTCAACGACTGCGGCGCCTTCCCCCTCACCTTCCTGACCCTGCTGGCCCGGGCGTGGCGCGGGCTGCCGGGACCCTTCGGGCAGCTGCCGGAGTCGGGGCTCACGGTGCGCCGGCTGATGGGCGACCTCGCCAACAACGGGCGGGGCGAGGTGCTGGTCCGCGCCTGAGCCCGGGACGCGGGGCCGTGCTGGGCAACCCCTCCGCAACGGTGTATCTTGTCGCCCCGGCCAGCCCCGGCCGGTGCCTCCCCGCCCTCGCATGGATGGGCCGATGACCAGTCTCCAGATGAACGAGCGCGCCCGCGACCTCGCCGACGTCATGGCGGAGGACCCCGCGGGGCTCCGGATCGCCGTGCACACCCTTGCCAGCGGCGCCCGGGTGATCGACGCCGGTGTCGCGGTGGACGGCGGGCTGAACGCCGGCCTGCTGCTGAGCGAGATCTGCATGGGCGGCCTGGGCGACGTCGAGTATGCCGCCCTCACCCTGGGTGGACGGGCCTGGCCGGGGGTACAGGTGCGGACCGACCACCCGGCGGTGGCCTGCATGGCCTCGCAGTACGCCGGCTGGGCGATCCAGGTCGGGAAGTACTTCGCCATGGGGTCCGGCCCCCTCCGGGCGCATGCCCGGGTGGAGAAGGAGCTGTTCGAGAAGCTGCACTACGCCGAGCAGGCCAGTGGCGGGGTGCTGGTGCTGGAGGGCCGGACGCTCCCCACCGACGAGGTGGCCGAGTACGTCGCGAAGAAGGCCGGGCTCTCGCCGGCGCAGCTCACGTTCATCATCGCACCGACGGCGAGCCTGGCGGGCGGGACCCAGATCTCGGCCCGGATCCTCGAGACCGGGCTGCACAAGATGGAGACCCTGGGCTTCGACGTGCGGCAGGTGGTGAGCGGCATCGGCACGGCGCCGATCGCCACGGTCGCGAAGAACGACCTGCGGGGCATCGGCCGCACCAACGACTGCATCCTCTACGGCGGGCAGGCGCACTACACGGTGCGGGCCGACGACGCCGAGCTCGCCGCCCTGGCGGAGAAGCTCCCGGCCAGCGCCTCGAAGGACTACGGCACCCCGTTCTACGAGATCTTCGAGCGGTACGACAAGGATTTCTACAAGATTGACCCGCTGCTGTTCAGTCCCGCCGAGGTGTGGCTCACCAGTGTGGCCACCGGCCGGACCTACCACGCCGGCGGGGTGAACGTCGATGTGCTCACCCAGTCGCTGTACCCGGCCTAGGGCCGGGTCCCCCTCCCCCCGATCAGTCGAGGACGAACCGATGCGCCGACTCTCCCTCCTGGCCGTGCTGGGTCTCGCGACCCTGGCGGCCTGCTCCAAGCCCGCCGAGAAGCCCGCCGAGCCCGCGGCCGCCGCCCCGGCGCCGAAGGGCCCGCGGGCCTTCGTGACGGTGCTGTACAACACCCCGAAGAGCGCCGCGGACTTCGAGAAGTACTACTGGGAGTCGCACATCCCGATGGTCGGGACCAAGCAGGCCGAGGTGGGGTTCACCGCCGCGGAGCTGACCAAGTTCGACCACACCCTCGACGGCAAGGCGCCCACCTTCTACCGCCAGGCGGTGCTCTGGTTCGACGACATGGCGGCGCTGGAGCAGGGCATCGCTACCCCGGGCTTCAAGGCCATCGGGGATGACCTGGCCAACTTCGCCACCGGCGGGCTGGTGGCGCTGGTGGGCGAGGAGACCGGCGACGCCAGCCCGCTGCTGACCGGCGACACCACCGCCTTCGTGACGGTGATCTACAACCAGCCGGCGGACGCGGCGGCCTTTGAGAGCTACTACAGCGAGAAGCACCTGCCGCTGGTGGGCGACAAGGCGGCGGAGATCGGCTTCAACCGGGCGGAGCTGGTGAAGTTCACCCGCAACCTCGACGGCACCGCGCCGGCCTACTACCGCCAGGCCAAGCTGTACTTCCCCAACGGCGCCGGGATGATGGCCGGCCTCAAGTCCGACGGGTTCAAGGCGGTGGGCGGCGACCTGCCGAACTTCGCCACCGGCGGGCTGGTGGGGCTGGTGGGGCACCTCACCTCGAAGCCCTGAGGCGGGGGCCGGGGCGCCCCCCCCCGCCGCGCCCCCCCGCCCCGGGCCCCCCCCACCGCAAACCCCCCCGCCCCCCCGGGGCCCACCCCCGGCACGAGGGG
>CAZYIV010000109.1:11007-11695 GCA_964647615.1 uncultured Gemmatimonadaceae bacterium
CGTGGGGGGGGGGGGGGCCGCGGCGCGGCGGGGCCCCCCCGGCTCCATGACAGACATCGTCATCCTCGCCTCCGCCACCGGATGGCACACCGACGAGCTCGTGCGCGCCGTGAGCGCCCGCGGGCTCGTCCCGCGTCTGCTGCCGTGGGAGGCGAATGTCGCCCGGCTGGGCCGGCACCCGGGGGTGACCAACGGGGCGTACCGGCTGGGCGCGGCGCGCGCGGTGCTGCCGCGGATCATTCCCGCCGGCACGCTGGAGCAGGTGATCTACCGGGTGGACACGCTGCACCGGCTGGAGGCGGACGGCGTCCGGGTGATGAACACCGCCCGCGCCATCGAACGCACAGTGGACAAGGCGTGGACCAGCGCCCTGCTGGAGCAGGCGGGGCTGCCCACGCCCGAGACGGTGGTCTGCGAGCGGGCAGAGGACGCCTTCGCGGCGTACCGCACCCTGGGCGACGCGGTGGTGAAGCCGCTGTTCGGCTCGATGGGCCTCGGCATGACCCGGGTGACCGACGAGGACATGGCCTGGCGGGTGTTCCGCACGATCGAGACCATCCGCGGGGTGTTCTACCTGCAGCGCTTTGTGCCGCACGGCGGGCGGGATATCCGGGCCTTCGTGGTGGGGAACAGGGTGCTCGGCGCCATCGAGCGCCGGGCCGACGGCTGGCGCACCAACTTCTCCCGC
>CAZYIV010000110.1:0-4078 GCA_964647615.1 uncultured Gemmatimonadaceae bacterium
GCGTGGATATAGTTCCCCGCCAGCCACCACTTCGCGCCTACCGCGCCGCCCTCCGACTCCTCCCCGCGCCCTTCCGTGCGGAGGCAGAGGAGGCACTGCTCGACTGGTTCGCGGCCGCCTGGCGCGAGGCCCCGCGGCGCCGCACCCGCGTCCGCCTCGCGCTCGCCGCGACCGCGGACCTGCTGCGTGCCGCCGGTGCCGAGTGGCTCGATCACCTCACCCGCGGCCGGTCCCCCGGCCGCCCCCCGGGAGCCCCGATGCCCTCGCTCCGCCACGACCTGCGCGACGCCTTCCGCGCCCTCCGGGCCGCGCGCCTCGTCTCCGCCGTCGCGGTACTGACGATCGCCCTCGGGGTGGGCGCCACCACCACCGTGATGAGCGTGGCCAACAGCCTGCTGCTCCGGCCGCCCGCGGGGGTCACCGATCCCGGCCGGCTGGTGACCATCCACGCGACCGACCAGTCGGGCTCGAGCTTTCACTCCTTCTCCTATCCCGAGTTCACCGCGATCGAGGCGGGGCACGACGGCCTCGCCTCGGTGGCGGCGTTCAAGGTGCTGGCCGCGAGCCTGCGCACCGACGCCGAGCCGCAGCTCGAGGCGGGACTGATGGTCTCGCGCGAGTACTTCGCCACCCTGGGCACGCGCGCCGGGCTGGGACGGCTGTTCACCGCGGCGGAGACCGGGCCGGGCGGCGCGCCGGTGGTGGTCCTGAGCGACGGCCTCTGGCGGCGCCGGTTCGGGGGCGATCCGGCAGTGCTGGGCCGGGCGGTGACACTCAATGGCCAGTCGCTCACCGTGATCGGGGTGACCGAACCGGGGTTCCACGGGCAGTATGCCGGCATCGACTTCGGGCTGTGGGTGCCGCTCACCCTGGACCCGCTGCTGGCCCGGAGCAACGACCTGGAGAACCCGCGTGCGCACTGGCTCGACCTGGTCGGGCGGCTGGCGCCCGGCATGCAGCCGGCGGGCGTCGCCGGCGCGCTGAGCGCGATCACCACCCACCAGGGCCGGGCGGCGGGGCTCGACTGGGACCGCCGGGTGGATGTGCGGCCATACCGTCCCGTGCCGGCCGAGGCGGCGGTGCCGATGGGCGGCTTCCTCGGGCTGCTGCTCCTGCTGGCGACCTTCGTTCTGCTCATCGCGAGCGCCAACGTGGGCACGGTGCTGCTGGCGCGCGCCACCACGCGCGCGCGGGAGCTGGCGGTGCGCGTCGCGCTTGGCGCCAGCCGGGGCCGGCTGCTGCGCCAGCTGCTGCTGGAGAGCCTGGCGCTGTTCCTGGCCGGTGGCGCGGCGGGCACCGCCCTGGCGCTGGTGGCCACACGCGCCCTCGCCCACCTGTCGCTGCCGCTGCCGATCCCGGTGGTGCTCGACTTCCACCCCGACTTGCTGGTGCTCGCGACGGCCCTCGGCGTGACGCTCACGGTGGGGCTGGTCTTCGGGCTGGCGCCGGCGCTGCAGGCCACCCGCTCCGATCCGGCGTTCATCCTCCGGGAAGGCACCTCGAGCCTGCCGCTCACGCGCGGACGGCTCCGCGGCGGGTTGGTCGCGGCCCAGGTGGCGGGCACCGCCTGCCTGCTGGTGACGGCGGGGCTCTTCGCCCGCGGGCTGGCCCAGGCGGGGCGGGTGAACCCCGGCTTCGAACCCGCCGGCATCCACACCACCGACCTGGATCTGGGCGTGCGCAACTACGACGACGCCCGGACCGCCACGTTCGTGGAAACGCTGGAGCGCCAGGCGGCGGCACTCCCCGGTGTCACCGCCGTCGCGACCACCGACCTGCTGCCGCTCAACCTGAGTAACCAGAGCACCGTGGTGACGCTGCCGGGCCGGAACCCGGAGCCGAACGTCGGGCTGTTCCAGACCGACTTCACCGCGGTGAGCCCCGGCTACTTCGAGACGCTGCAGCTGCCGCTGGTGGCCGGCCGCGCCTTCCGCGACGAGGACCGGGCCACGGCCCCGGCCGTCGCGGTGGTCAACCAGACCCTGGCCGCGCAGCTCTGGCCCGGCCAGAACCCTGTCGGCCAGCGGCTGGAGTACGGCAGCATCACCGGTGGCACCCCCACCGAGATCGTGGGCGTGGCGGCAGAAGCCAAGTACCACACCCTGGGCGAGGATCCGGTGCCGATGATCTACGTCCCGATGGCGCAGCAGCCGGGGAAGCGGGTGACGCTGCTGCTCCGCATGGCGCCGGGGGTGGCAGCGCCGGCCCGGGAGCTGCGCGACCTCGTCCACGGCCTCGACCCGGAGCTGCCGGTGGGGCAGCAGGCGTCGTTCACGGCGATCATCGGCGTGGCGCTCTTCCCCAACCGCGTGGCGCTGCTGCTCGCCGCGGCCTTCGGTGCCACCGGCCTGCTGCTGGCGGCCGTGGGTCTCTACGGCTTGCTCGCCTTCCGGGTGCAGAGCCGGCGGCGCGAGATCGGGATCCGGGTGGCCCTCGGCGCCTCGGCGCACCAGGTCCGCCGGCTGGTGGTGGGCGAGGGGGTCCGGCTTACCGCGATTGGCCTGGTGGTGGGGCTCGGGCTCTCGGCGGTGCTGGCGCGGCTGCTCGGCAGCCTGCTCTTCGGGGTGAGCCCGCTCGATCCGCTGACGTATCTCGCGATCGGGCTGCTGCTGCTCCTGGTCGGGTGGCTCGCCGCGATGGGGCCGACCCGCCGTGCGCTCCGCACCGAGCCGGTGGAGGTGCTGCGGCATGACTGACACCGGCGCCCCCGCCGAGCCGCTCCGGCCGCGGGTCTTCGCCATCCTGGTGGCGCTGGCCGAGCGGCCGCAGCACGGCTACGGGCTGATGCAGTCGCTGCAGCAGGACCCGACCGAGCGCTGGCTGCTCGGCCCGGCCACGCTGTACCGCACGCTCAAGGAGATGGAACGGCTGGGGCTCATCACCTCCACAGCGGGGCCGGAGGAGGAATCGGGCGGGCCGCCGCGGCGCTACTACCGGATCACCGCCCTGGGCCGCCGGGCCGGCAGCGCGGAGGCGGCGCGGATGGCGGCGATCGCCGCCCGGTGGCGGCGGGCGGCCCCGGTGGAGGAGCCGCGTTAGCCGTCACAGCCCGGCGGTTCCACCCCTCCCTATATTGCGCATCCCACTCACCCCGCACCCGATGCGCGCAATCCGCTACACCGCCGCCGGCGGTCCCGAAGTCGTCCAGCTCCGCGATGCCCCCACCCCCGAGCCCGGCCCCCGCCAGGTGCGGGTGCGGGTGCGCGCCAGCGGGCTCAACCGCGCCGACATCCTGCAGCGGAAGGGGCGCTACCCCGCGCCCGCCGGCTGGCCGGCCGACATCCCCGGCCTGGAGTACGCCGGCGAGGTGGAGGCGCTGGGACAGGGCGTCACCCGCTGGCACGTGGGCGATCGGGTGATGGGCCTGGTAGGCGGCGGCGCCCACGCCGAGTGCGTGGTGGTCCACGCCGACGAGGCGATGGCGGTGCCGGAGGGAATGCCGTTTCCCGATGCCGCCGCGATCCCCGAGGCGTTTCTGACTGCGTGGGATGCGATGGTGGCGCGCGGCCGGCTCAGCGCCGGCGAGCGGGTGCTGATCCACGCGGTGGGGAGCGGGGTGGGCACCGCCGCGGTGCAGCTGGCGCGGTTCCTGGGGGCGGTGCCCGTCGGCACCTCGCGCAGCGCGGCGAAGCTGGAGCAGGCGCGGGCGCTGGGACTGGAGGAGGCGATCGACACCTCGAGCCGCGGCTTCGGCGAGCAGCTGAGCGAGGGCGTGGACGTCATCCTCGACGTGCTGGGCGCGCCGGCCTTCGCCGCCAACCTCGACGCCCTCGTGCCCCGCGGCCGGCTGGTGCTGCTCGGCTTCCTGCAGGGGGCGCGGGCCGAGCTGTCGCTGGAGCCGGTGCTGCGCAAGCGGCTGGAGATCGTCGGCACCACGATGCGGGCCCGCCAGCTCAACGAGCGGATCCCGCTGATCGCGGCCTTCGCCGAGCAGGTGCTGCCCGCCTTCGGTGGCCCGGCGCCCGCGCTCCGGCCCATCGTCGGCAGCGTGATGCCCTTCAACGAGATCCACGCGGCCCACGCGGCGATGGAAGCGGACCAGAATTTCGGGAAGATCGTGATGGTGTGGGGGTAGGAC
>CAZYIV010000110.1:4178-11609 GCA_964647615.1 uncultured Gemmatimonadaceae bacterium
CGAGAGCCAGGGCCGCGAGGGAGAGCGGGCTTCAGCCGCGGGGCGAGAGCCAGGGCCGCGAGGGAGAGCGGGCTCCAGCCGCGGGACGAGGGTGCGGGCGCGCCTGCTAGGGTATTGGCGTACGCATCACCGCGTACCGCCGCACCACTGCCGTGCCGTCGGGGTCGCGGGTGATGGCGTAGGCGTCGTCGCGGGTCCAGGCGCTGCCGCCGCCGGGCGGGAAGACGGCCGGCGCGGTGACGGGCCCGAGGTAGTAGCCCTCCGCGTCGTACACCTCGAAGTGGCTGTGGCTGCTGTCCATCCCCGGATCCATCGTGACCCACACATTCTGCCGGCCGTCCACCGCCAGCGCGGTGAACGCCGGCGCCTCGTTGGGGATGTTGTGCAGGTTCACCTCCGCGGCGAGGCTCCGTGGATCAATCCCGCCCAGCGCCGCATCCCGCCGTTTCGCTTCCGCCAGCAGCGCCCGGAGCGCCGCCTCGCGGCGCGGCTCGGGAATCATCGCCGCCGTCCAGTCCCGGCCGAAGAGCAGCGTGGTGTCCTTCCCGCTCGGGCCCCGCGCCACCAGGTAGTCGCCGGACCAGCCGTGCACCAGGTCGCCGTCGGGCGCGATCGCGAGTGCACGCGCCGGCCAGAAGGGAATGGCCGGCTGCCACAGGCCGGTGCCGGTGCGGACCCGCCAGGTGCCGGGTACCGGGTCGAGTTGCAGGGCGAGGGTGTCCAGCACCGTGCCGTCGAGCCGGTAGCGCAGCAGCATCCGGCTCCGGCTGAGCCGCCCGTCGCGCGGCGGCGGCAACTCGAGGTAGATCCGGCCGCGCACATCCGTGGCCGGCGGACCCACGGTGCAGCAGGGGGTGACCCAGGAGCGCTGGAACCGGCCGTCGGCGTCGTAGACCGACATCCGCCCGAGGTCGTTGTCCTGCAACAGGAGCAGGTTGCCGTAGGTCGCGATGGCCGCGGAGCGATACTGCCCCGGCCCCTCGCCCGGTCCGCCGACGATGCCGAGAAACCGCCCGTCGGGGGCGAAGGCCTTCACCACGCCGTCCGCCACCAGCACCCGGCCATCGGCCGCGACAGCGATCGCAGTCGGGTCGAGCAGCCGCCCCGGTCCGCCGCCGCGAACGCCGTAGCTCCCGCGCTCCACAAGCTGCCAGCCTTCCCCGGAGTTCCAGCGGGTGGGCCCGGGGCTCCGCACCCGTTGCCCGCCCCCGGCCAGCGGGGTGACCGCCGGCTGCACCAGGCGTTCGGGGGGCTCGGGGTGGCGCTGGCAGGCAGGGAGCAGTAAGAGAGGAAGGCAGAGTGCCGCGAAGCGACGGGCGGGAGGCATGGGCTAGAGATAGGTGGCTCGGCGTGGGGGTACAAGCCGCCGGCGCGCGCTGGCGGCGCAGGGGGGGCATGGCGCAGGGGGTCACGAACAAATACCGAATACGTGCAGGATCATGAATCATGCATATCATGCATTTTCATGGTTGCATCGGCATGATTTTTCTGGTAGAATCGCACTGTAGTACCGCCGATCGTGCGTGATCTGCAGGAATCCCCGAACGCCATCATGGTGACGGGCCCCGGAGAGGGGCCCGGAGGCCCGCCGATGATCACCCGTCTCGCTGACCGGCGCCGCACCGCATCGCCGGTCCGCGCGCGGGTGGAGGGAGGGACGTTGCTGTTCTCCGGGTACGAGCCGCTCGCGGGAGCGGCCGACGAGCTCTTCCGCGCGGCGGGGGAGCCGCGGCCGGAGACCCGCGCCGTGGTGGAGGTGCTGGAGCGCCTGGGCCCGGTGGAGCTCCGGCAGCGCAAGCGGCTGGCGGAGATGCTGCTGCACGGGCTGGGGATCACCTTCGCGGTGTACGCCGACGGGCAGGGGAGCGAGCGGATCTTCCCCTTCGACCCGATCCCGCGTCCGGTGCCTGCAGCGGAGTGGGACCGCGTGGCGCAGGGCCTGACGCAGCGGATCCTGGCGCTCAATGCCTTCCTCGCCGACCTGTACGGGCCGCAGCGGATCCTCGCCGACGGGCGGGTGCCGCGCGACGTGGTGCTGAGTTCGCGCGGCTACCTCCCCGCCATGCAGGGCGTGCAGCCGCCGGGCGGGGTGTACGTGCACGTCGCCGGCATCGACCTGATCCGCGGGCCCGACGGCGCCTTCCGGGTGCTGGAGGACAACCTCCGCACCCCGTCCGGGGTCTCCTACGTGCTGGAGAACCGGCACGTGATGAAGAAGGCGTTCCCCCAGATCTTCCAGCGGGGCGCGGTGCGCGCCGTGGACGAGTACCCGATGCGCTTCCGCCAGGCGCTCGACGCGGTGAGTCCCGGCGGCGTCGGCGACCCGCAGGTGGTGGTGCTCACTCCGGGGCAGTACAACTCGGCCTACTTCGAGCACTGCTTCCTGGCCCGGCGCATGGGGGTGCCCCTGGTGCAGGGGAGCGACCTCTTCGTCGAGCGCGACCAGGTCTTCATGCGCACCACCCACGGTCCCCGCCGGGTGGACGTCATCTACCGCCGCATCGACGACGCCTTCATCGACCCCGAGGTGTTCCGCGCCGACAGCCTGCTCGGCGTGCCGGGCCTGGTGCGGGCCTACGCCGCGGGGAAGGTGACGCTGGCCAACGCGATCGGGAACGGCGCCGCGGACGACAAATCGGTCTATCCCTTCGTGCCGGCGATGATCCGCTACTACCTGGGCGAGGAGCCGATCCTGGGCCAGGTGGAGACCTTCCGCTGCGACGAGGACGCGCACCGGAGCCACGTGCTGGCCAACCTGCCGCGCCTGGTGGTGAAGGCGGTGGACGAGGCCGGCGGCTACGGCATGCTGATGGGCCCGCGGGCCAGCCGCCGGGAGCTGGCGGAGTTCGCGGCGCGGATCCGGGCCAACCCGCGGGGCTACATCGCCCAGCCGCTGATCGAGCTGTCCACCTGTCCCACCATGGTGGGGCGCACGGTGCAGCCGCGGCGGGTGGACCTCCGGCCCTACATCGTGACCGGCCGCGACCCGTGGGTGCTGCCCGGCGGCCTCACGCGGGTGGCGCTGCGCCAGGGTTCGTACGTGGTCAACTCGAGCCAGGGTGGCGGCTCGAAGGACACCTGGGTGCTCACCGCCGGGGTCCCGTGATCGCCCGGGTCGCGGAGCACTGCTTCTGGCTGCAGCGCTACATCGAGCGGGTGGAGAACACCGCGCGCCTGCTGCAGGTGAACCTCACCTTCCTGCTCGACATCGCCCTGCCGTACGACCAGCGCTGGCGCCCGGTGCTGCTGGCCACCGGCGAGGCGGAGGGCTTCCGCGCCCGCTTCGGCGACCAGGATGCCGACGACGGCGAGCGGG
Source organism: uncultured Gemmatimonadaceae bacterium (assembly GCA_964647615.1). Lineage (GTDB taxonomy): Bacteria > Gemmatimonadota > Gemmatimonadetes > Gemmatimonadales > GWC2-71-9 > JADJOM01. The sequence continues at coordinate 7,495 of CAZYIV010000110.1, forward strand.
TGCAGCACTACATGGTCTGGGACCGGCGCAACCCGGTCTCGCTGGTGACCTCACTGTTCCACACCCGCGAGAACGCCCGCACCATCCGCGAGACGGTGAGCCTCGAGATGTGGCACACCGTGAACGCCTTCTGGATCTGGCTCGACGGTGGGGTGGGGCAGCGGGCCTACGAGAAGGACCGGCACGCCTTCTACGAGCAGGTGAAGGAGTTCTGCCAGCTGTTCCAGGGGCAGTACCATACCACCATGCTCTACGACCCGCCCTCCGACTTCATGCGGCTCGGTTCACTGCTCGAGCGCTGCGACCAGACCGTCCGCATCGTGGCGGCGATGGTCTCCCGCGCCGACCCGGGCGACGGCCCCGAGCGCTCCGCCCTCGCCGCCGCCGGCTGGCTCGCCATCCTGCGCTCCTGCTCCGCGGTGGAATCCTACGCCAAGCGCACCCAGGCGCCGTTTTCGGCGCCGGCGGTGGTCGGTTTCCTGCTGCAGGAGCCGGCCTTCCCGCGCGCCGTGCGCCACTGCCTGGAGCAGGCCCGCCGGGTGCTGGAGCGGCTGGGCGGCCACGGCCCGCTGGCGGAGGTGGACGCGCTGCTGCAGCCGCTCCGGGAGCAGCCGGCGGATGCGATCCTGCGTCACGGGCTGCAGGCGGAGGTGAGCCGGCTGCTCACCGGCACCGCGCTCATCTCCGACCGGATCCGGCAGGAGTTCTTCGCCTCGCCGCCGGTGCTCGCTCCGGACCCGTCATGAAGACCGGCCAGCTGGTCGCGCTGTCGTTCGACGCCGCGGCCTCGCCCGCCGTGACCCTCAAGGGGCTGCTGCATGCACCCGACGGGCTGCGGCAGCCCTTCGGCTGGGGCTTCGCGTGGTACCCGGCGGAGGACTACGCCGCGATGGTCATCAAGGACCCGACCTCGATCGGGGACAACGCGATGACCAAGGTGCTGCGCGACTGGGAGCGGTTCCAGTCGGACCTGTTCGTCTGCCACCTGCGGGGCGCCGCCGAGCGCGCCACCCAGGAGGACACCCAGCCGTTCAGCCGGAGCTACGCCGGGCGCGACTGGATCTTCACCCATCTGGGCCGGCTGGGCGGCGGGCTGGCACGGCGCATCCCGCTGCGCCAGGGCACGCCGTTCGACCCGATCGGCCGCACCGACTCGGAGCATGCCTTCTGCTGGCTGCTCGACCTGTTCCACGCCCGCGGCGTGCGCCGCCTGGCGGAGGTGGGCTGGAACGTGCTGCACGATTGGCTGCGCGCGCTCGACGACCTGGGCTGCGCCACCATCCTGCTGAGCGACGGCGAGGACCTGGTCATCCACCAGGACCGGCAGCGGCAGGAGGGGCTCTTCTGGCGGCGGCAGGTGGCGCCGCAGCCGGCGGGGCTGCTGGAGAGCGACGACATCGCGCTCGACCTCTCCCGCGCGCACGGCGGACGCCGCACCGTGTTCCTCCTCTCCGGCGTGCCGCTCTCCGATGAACCGTGGGAGCCGATGTATCCGGGGCAGATGCTGGTGGTGCGGCAGGGGGCGCTGCGGTGGAACAGCCACGCCGGCGCGGTGCCGGTGGCGGGCGCCGAGCCGCCGATGCTCCGCATCCGGCGCAAGGTGTCGTCGCAGGTGATGTCCATCCGGCACCTGACGGTGTACCGCTACCAGTCGCCGGTGGAGCGGAGCAGTCACCTCTTCCGGCTGCGCCCGGTGCACGACGAGACCCAGGCGCTGCTGGATCACCAGCTGCTGGTCACGCCGACCGGGCTCAAGCAGGGCTTCGAGGACGTCTTCGGCAACCGCGCCACCTCGCTGCAGGTGGAGACGCCGTACCAGGAACTGCGCATCGAGAGCACCAGCCGGGTGCGGGTGACGCCGCTGGCCTCGCCCGACTTCGGGCTGCCGCGGCGGGTGACGCTGCCGTTCTCCTGGATGCCGTGGCAGCGGCAGATGATGTCGCCCTACCTGCTGCCGCCGGAGCTGCCGGAGTCGGAGCTGCGCGAGCTGGCCGACTACGCCCTGAGCTTTGCCCGGCGGCAGAACTTCGACCTGCTGGAGACGCTCACCGACCTGAACGAGACCATCCACGCCGAGTACGCCTACGTCACCGGCTCCACCCATATCGAGACCACGGCGTTCGAGGTGTACCTGCGGCGCCGCGGGGTCTGCCAGGACTTCACCAACCTGCTGATCTGCCTGGCGCGGCTGCTCGGCATCCCGGCGCGGTACCGGATCGGGTACGTGCACACCGGTCGCGATGCCGCCAACACCGCACAGGGCGAGGCCTCGCACGCGTGGGCGGAGCTGTACCTGCCGGAGGTGGGGTGGCGCGGCTTTGATCCGACCAACGGCTCGCTGGCGGGGGCGGACCATGTGCGGGTGGCGTGCGGGCGGCATTTCCGCGATGCCTCGCCGACGTCGGGGACGATCTACGCCGGCGGTGGCGGGGAGACGCTGGAGGTGCAGGTGGAGGTGGTTCTGCTGGACTAGGCGGTAAGGCGGTAGGGCGGTAGGGCGGTAGCGGTCCTACCGCCCCAGGCGCACGCCGCCGGTGCCCCACCGGCCGCGGATACGATCCACCGCTGCCTGCAGTGCCCCTTCCCGCTTCCCCTCGCTCGTGGCGTCGTTGTTGTCCCCTCTCTCCTCTTCCGTCTCCCGTCTCCCGCTTTCCAGCTCCCACAATTCGAGTTGCGCGTCGGCCTCGAGGAACCGGTCCACGGTCACGCCGAGGGCGCGGAGCGCCACGGTGCGGCCGCGGGCGAGCTGGAAGGCGCGGCGGGCGGCGTCCCACAGCTCCACGTCGAGCGCAGCGAGGGGGAGGGGAACGGCGCGGCGCGCGGTGGCGTAGTCGCTGTAGGCGAGGTGCACGGTGAGCCGGCGGGCGACGAGCCGGCGGGCGCGGAGCCGGCTGCCCAGCCGGTCGGTGAGCCGGCGCAGCAGCCGGTGCAGCAGCACCAGGTCGTTGCTGTCGTCGCCCAGGGTGTGGGCGGCGCGGAACTCCGCCTTCACCGCCGGCGGCAGCACCGGGCGCGGATCGATGCCCATGGCGTGCTGGTGCAGCAGCCGGCCGGGGTCGCCGAGCACCTGGCCGAGGGCGCGGGCGCTGATGGCCTGGATCTCGCCGATCAGGTCGAGCTGGTAGTCATCGAGCCGGGCGCGGAGCTTCGGATCGAGCTCGGGGAGCAGGGTGACCGGATGCGGGGAGAGGAAGGGGGCTTCGGTGCCTGCTTGCACGTCGAGGATGGGGATGGCGGTAAGGCGGTAGGGCGGTAGGGCGGTAGTGTCACCCTTCACGACGTCGGCGGCGGCTTCGCTGACCAGCTTGTTCTGGGCGGCGCCGACCGAGAGGGGGAGGCCGAGCCGTTCGCGCGACTCGCGCGCGATGCGGAGGGCCACGTCCACCGCGGGGCCGAAGAGCTTGCCGGTGCCGGTGAGGTCGAGGTAGGCGTGGCCGTAGCCGCGTGGCTCGATGACCGGTGCGTAGCGGCGGAGGATCTCGTCCAGCGCGCGGGAGGCGCGGGCGTAGAGGGCGGGGTTGGGGGGGCGGATGATCAGGTCGGGACAGCGCTTCCGGGCCTGGGCCACGGGCATGCCGCGGGTGATGCCGGCGCGGCGCGCCTCCAGCGAGAGCGCCAGCACCGTGGCGCGGTCGGCGCCCGGCGCCGCGACCACCACCGGCCGGTCCCGCAGCACCGGGGCGACCAGCCCTTCCACGGTGGTGCAGAAGGACGGGGGGTCGATGAAGAGGACGGAGCGGGACATGCGGGACGGCCAGACGGTCGGACGGTCGGACGGTAGGACGGTAGTGCCTTACCGTCTTACCGTCCGGCCGTCTTACCGTCCGCTACTGCTCGTCCGCCGACGGCCCGTAGGTCTGCGGCAGCGGCACCTCGCGGAGCCGCAGGAAGACCGTGTACTGGCCGCGGTGGTGGTAGGTGTGGTTGAGCACCCAGGTGCGGATGACCGCGATGCGGGGCAGGGTGAAGATGTCCTCGCCGCCGGCCTTGAGGGTCCAGGGCACCATGAAGTCGGCGTCCTTGGCGGCGGCGAGGGCGGCGCGGCCCTCCTGCACGTGCTGGTCGAACAGGGCGACCAGCTCCTCGCGGGTGGTGGGCTTGGGCGGCTGGTAGGC
>CAZYIV010000111.1:0-11271 GCA_964647615.1 uncultured Gemmatimonadaceae bacterium
CCTGCACCATCGTGTAGGTGTCGAAGATGCCGCCGGAGGAGGCGCAGGCGCCCATCGAGATGGCCCACTTGGGCTGCGGCATCTGGTCCCAGATCTTGCGGATGACGGGGGCCAGCTTGAACGGCAGCCGGCCGGCGCAGATCAGGAGGTCGGCCTGCCGCGGGGAGAAGCTCATCCGCTCCATGCCGAACCGGGCCAGGTCGAACCGGCTGGCCGCCGAGGCCATGAACTCGATGGCGCAGCAGGCGGTGCCGAAGGGCATCGGCCAGAGGCTGTTGGCCCGGCCCCAGTTGCTGGCGAGATCGAGCCTGGTGGTGATCCAGTTGGGCGAGAGCGAGGAGACTTCGGTCCCCGCCCCGCCCGGGCTCTCGTTCAATCCCATTGGAGCGCCCCGCGCTTCCAGATATAGAGGTAGCCGACCGCGAGGATCGCCACGAAGACGAACATCTCGACCAGCAGGACGCCCCGGAGCGCCAGGAACTGGTGGAAGGCCGCACCCCACGGCAGCATGAAGACGGTCTCGATGTCGAAGATGATGAACAGCATCGCGACCAGGTAGAACTTGACGCTGAAGCGTTCCCGCGCGTCGCCGAGCACCGGCATGCCGGACTCGTAGGGCGAGAGCTTGACCGGGGTGAGGCGATACGACGAGAGGACGTGGGACAACCCGAGGATCAGCAGGGCATTCGCGATCACGAACGCGAGGACCAGCAACACCGGGATGTACGCCTGCAGCATGGAGGGGGCCTCGCTGGTGAATTCCTTCACTCCGGGGCGCCACGATACTAACGGGGGATTCCGAGTTATGGTACCCCTTCGGGGCCCCGGCCCGGGCCCCTCGCCCGGCGGGCCGGGCGGCATATATTGCTCCCCCGATCACCCGGGCGCGGCCTGCCCCGGGCCGTTGACACCTCGACCCCACTCCACATGTCCATCAAGTCTGACCGCTGGATCCGGCGCATGGCCCGGGACGCCGGCATGATCGATCCCTTCACCGAGGGACAGGTCCGCCAGCTCGATTCCGCCGGACGCCGGGTGATCTCCTACGGGGTCTCCTCCTACGGCTACGACATGCGCGTGGCCCCGGAGTTCAAGATTTTCACCAACGCCCTCTCGGCCATCGTGGACCCCAAGGAGTTCGACAGCCGCAGCTTCGTGGAATTCGAGGGCGAGGTGTGCATCGTTCCCCCGAATTCCTTCGCCCTGGCCCGCTCGGTCGAGTACTTCCGCATCCCGCGAAACGTGCTCACGATCTGTGTCGGCAAGTCCACCTACGCCCGCTGCGGAATCATCACCAACGTGACCCCGTTCGAGCCCGAGTGGGAAGGTCACGTAACACTTGAAATCAGCAACACAACACCTCTTCCGGCAAAGATTTATGCCAACGAAGGGATCTGCCAGGTGCTGTTCTTCGAGGCCGATGAGGACGATATCTGCGAGACCAGCTACAAGGACAAGGCGGGCAAGTACCAGCGCCAGACTGGGGTCACGCTCCCGCGGCTATGATTGTGATGTGGGAAAAGTTGTCCACAACAGGACGGGGGCCCCGCGACAGGGCCCCCGTCTGCATTCGCTCATTCACCGCTACTCCTCGGGGACCTCCGGCGGCAGCATCCCGACCGCCGTGGTGCGCCGCCGCGGATCGGACTGCCGCCCCGAGCGGTCCCGTGCGAAGCGCCACTCGTAGATCGCCAGCACCGGCCCATAGAAGATCAGGTCCGCCGCGAGCTTCCCCGCCAGCCCGCCGAGGTGCCCCCCGATCAGCTCCAGGCCCAGCGCCATGCACAGCGGCCGGGAGAAGGCGGTGTCCAGCGCCTCCGCCGCCCCGAACTCGAGCAGCATGCTGCGGGCGACCGGGAGCAGGTCCCGGCCGGTGAAGGGCCGCCCCCGGGCGCCCGCCAGGTGCGCCTCCCGCAGGCTCTCCCGCAGGAACATCACCCCGTAGAACACCAGGGTCTCGACCAGGGCGCCCGTGTACGCCGCCGCCGCGAGGCTCCCGGTAAGCTCCTGGACGCTCACCGCCGCCCCCACCGAGGCGACCGTGCCCAGGACCTCGGAGGGGCCGTAGCGACCAATCCAGCGCCACAGGCGTCCGGGGGGTGGAGTCTGGCGGGCGGCCCCGGCCCGGGCCTCCTCGACGACGTAGAGGATCTCCCCCAGCTGCAGCCGGTCGCCCGGCCCGAGGAGGTGGGGCCCCTGCACCGGCTCGCCGTTCACCGTGCTCCCGGTGCGGCCCTGGTTGATGAACAGCCAGCCCTCGGCCCCGGGAACGATCCAGGCGTGCAGTCGGGACACGGTCTCGCCGGGCACGACGATATCCGACTCGGCCGAGCGGCCAAGACTGACCGGCCGGGCCCCGAGGGCCCAGCGCTTGGGCCCCCGCACCAGCTCCAGTGCGGGGCCCTCAGGGCGGGGACGGAAAGTGCCGGATAGCCGTTCCATGAAGGACATGGCGTCAAGGTACTCCGGAACGTGGACACCGCACCACCGCGGAACCCGCGCACCGGCCCTCACGTAGGCCGGTTACATTCAATCTCCGGCGGGAACGGGTCCCGCCCTCACCGGCTCTTCAGGAAGACGCATGCGCGCGCTCATCTTCTCGCTCCTGGTCGTGGCACCGCTCGCGGCCCAGAATCCCCCGCCCCCCCCGACCCCGGCGCCGCCGGGCGGCCGGCGCCCGGCGATGCCGGCCGGCCCCCGTGAACTGCGGGCACCGGTGGCGGACACCGGGATCTTCGCCCCGCTCGACCTGCCGGCCCCGAACGCCCTCCGGCGTCCCAATGGCGCCCCCGGCAGCGGCTACTGGCAGCAGCGCGCCGACTACGTGATCAAGGCCACCCTGGACACCACCACCCGGCGGCTGAGCGGCAGTGAGACGATCCGCTACACCAACAACTCGCCGGATACCCTGACCCGGGTCTGGATGCAGATGGACCAGAACCTGTTCCGGAAGGGGAGCGTCGGCTCGTTCCTGAACGCGCAGGACAGCCGCTTCGGCGGGGCCAACTTCGACGGCGGGTTCGAGGTCTCGAGCATCACCCAGTCGCTCGAGTCCGCCATCCGCCGCGGCCGGGGTCAGCTGGCGCCGGTGCCCAAGCCGGTGAAGACCCGGGTGGACGACACCATGATGGAAGTCGAGCTGGCGTGGCCGCTGGCGCCCGGCGCCACCACGGTGTTCGCCATCGACTACGCCTTCAACATCCCGGACCACGGCGCCGACCGGATGGGCCGCGACGGGGCCCTCTACGAGCTGGCCCAGTGGTACCCGCGGATGGCGGTATACGACGACGTGCATGGCTGGAACACGCTGCAGTACCTCGGCCAGGGCGAGTTCTACCTCGAGTACGGCAACTTCGAGTATGACATCACCCTCCCCGCCGGCTACATCGTCGCCGGGACGGGCACCCTGCAGAACCCGCTGGAGGTCCTGACCGCCACCCAGCGCAGCCGGCTGGCCGCCGCGGTGAAGAGCGACAGCATCACCCGCATCATCACCGCCGCCGAGCTGGCGTCCGGCGCCGCGCGGCCGCGCCGCACCGGCTCCCTCACCTGGCGCTTCAAGGCCGAGAACGTGCGGGACGTGGCCTGGGCGGCGAGCCCGGAGTACCAGTGGGACGCCAGCGGCTGGAACGGCATCCTGGCCCAGGCCTACTACCGCCCCTCGGCGGTCGAGACCTGGCAGGACGCCGCCGACATGAGCCGCTTCTCGATCCAGGAGTACAGCACCAAGTGGCTGCCCTACCCCTACCCGCAGATCTCCGCGGTGGAGGGGCCGGTCTCCGGCATGGAATACCCGATGGTGGCGATGGAAGCGCGGGACGACTCGCGCGAGGGGCTGTACTCGGTGGTGACCCACGAGATCGGGCACATGTGGTACCCGATGGTGGTGGGCTCCGATGAGCGGCGCTACGCCTGGATGGACGAGGGCTTCAACACCTTCATCAACATCTTCTCCGAGGAAGACTACTTCAAGCGGGACGACAGCCGCCGCCGCCGCGGCGAGGCGATGTTCGCCCTCATGAACGACCAGGCGCCCACCGCCCAGCCGATCATGACCTACGCCAACCGCTACCGCACCCAGGGGAACCTCGGCTCGCTGGCCTACATCAAGCCGGCGCTCGGCCTGTACACCCTGCGCAACAAGGTGCTGGGCCCCGACGTCTTCGATGCCGCCTTCCGCGAGTACAGCGCGCGGTGGGCCTTCAAGCACCCGCAGCCGGCCGACTTCTTCCGCACCATCGAGGACGTCTCCGGCCGGGACCTGGACTGGTTCTGGCGCGGGTGGTTCTATACCACCGCCGCCCTGGACCAGGCCGTGGACTCGGTGGCCACCACCAACGGCGGCGTGAAGGTGCTGCTCCGGAACGTGGGCCAGCAGGTGATGCCGGTGGAGCTCACGCTCACCTTCAACGACGGCACCACGGCGCTGTACAAGTATCCGGTGGAAATCTGGTACAAGGGCGACAAGTACACCGCCGTCATCCCGACGGACAAGACCGTCGTGGCGGCGCAGGTGAACGCCGATGGCGGGTTCCCCGACGCCAATCCGCAGAACGACGGCTGGAAGGCGGGCCCGTAACGCCGGGCGCTCAGCGCAGCAGGCCGGTCGCCGCCACCAGCGCGCGGCGGAACGCCCGCCCCGACTCGTCGGGGCGGGCGTCGTTCGTCGTGTTCACCACGCCGATCACGCCGGTCCGGGTCTGCCGGTTGAAGTAGACGAAGGAGCGGAACCCCGCCTGCTCGCCCGTGTGCCCCACCAGGGTGTCACGGCCGGCCGGGAGCAGGAAGAAGCCCAGCCCCATCGCTTCCCCCTCGTCGTTACCGGTCGGCACGACGGGCCGCCACGCCTCCGCCAGCGTCCCGCGGGCGAGGATCCGGTCGTCCAGCGCCGCCCGGGCGGTGTCGCCGGGGGCCGGGCCCGCCAGGAAGGCCACCCAGCGCGCCAGGTCGGTGACCGGGGCGTTCCACCCGCCGTTCGGGATGGTGACCCCGGGGTCGAACTCCCGGCCGTTGTCCGCCACCCGCTCCACCCCGCTGCTGTCCCGCACCAGGGTGTAGTTGCTGGACCGGTCCGCGCGCAGGTGCCAGGGCGTGGCCCCGAACGAGCTCGCCTCCATGCCCAGCGGCAGGAAGAGGTTCTTGTACACGTAGGACTGCCATGCGTCGCCGGTCAGGGCCTCCTGCACCCGCGCCAGGTAGATGTAGGCCGGGTTGCTGTAGCCGTAGCGGCTCCCCGGCGGGAAGCGCAGCTGCATGTACGGCATCATGGCGACGAGCTGCTCCCAGCGGGTCGGCTCGAACGGTTCCCAGGCCTCGTACTTCCGCCACGGCCAGGTGGGGTTCTGCAGCCCGGAGGAGTGCGAGAGCAGCATCCGGAGGGTGACCGCATCCATGCTGCCCCACGGATCGTGCACCTGGCGCAGCTCGGGGATCCAGCGGGTGATCGGGTCGTCCAGCACGAGCAGGCCCCGGTCGCGCAGCCCGAGCACGGCCACGGCCGTCAGGGTCTTGGTGACGGAGCCCCAGTGCATGATGGCGCGGGGGCCCATGGGGACCTGCTGCGCCCGGTCCTGGAAACCGAGGTCGAGGCGGCGCAGTACCCGCCCGTCGCGCACCAGGGCCAGGGTCCCGCCGACGACGCTGTCGGTGCGGACCAGGTCGCGGAAGGCATCGGTGGCCGCACTCCAGGCGCGGTCCTGGCTGGCCTGGGCGGCCAGCGGAACGGTGACGAGCAGCAGGAGGGACAGCAGGCGGCGCACGGCGGCTCCGTGGGGCGACGGGTCGCCGCGGAATCTCCGCCCGGCCGGGCCTTCGGTCAACCGATCAGCCGGGCGTCAATCCAGATGGGACCGGGGGTGGGAAGAATGACAGAACCCCGCACCACCTCCCCCGCCACGATCCGGCGGACCACGCGGTCGAACGGGCCCTCGCGGGAGACCTGCACCTTGTACTGGAACCCGACCGGCCGGGGGAGCTGGGACTTGAATTCGTAGGACCAGGAGTAGAGCTCCCGGGCGCCTTCGCTGTCGATCCGGCTCCGCCGGACCCTGACCACGATCCCCGCCGCACTGGGCACCGGGTACCAGGCGCCCCAGGGCGCCCCGGCGGGGTCCTCCTGCGGCCCCTCCCCCCGGCGGGCGAGGATGATGTCACTCCAACGGCTCACGTCACCTCCGTGGCGGGTGCCTGACGGACAACCAGACTCCGAAGATGCCGCGCGGGCGTCACACGACCGTCAGCCGCCCCCGAACCGGCCCGGGAGCGCTCCCGGCGGGCGGCTCGGACCCCTTACCCGACGGTTTGCCGGCCCTCAGCGACCTGGTGGAGCCCGGAAACGGCAACGGGGCGGCCACCCGCGCCGCCCCGCCCCATCCCTCCCCCGCGCTGCCGAGTCAGGGCACCTGCAGCTGCCAGAAGCCGCTCAGCATGTCACTCACGTAGAGGTACCCGCCGTCCAGCATGACACCCCAGACGTAGGTGTTGCCCGACCCGCCCGGCTTGATCTGGGCGATCAGCCGGGAGGACAGGTTCCCGCTCAGGACGCCCGAGATATCCAGCGCCACGACCCCGCCGTTGTAGTACGCTGCGTAGAGGCGCTGGTTCGGCTCATCCACCCAGAAGTTGTGCGTGCCGGCGTCCGGCAGCGAGAAGCTGGCGACCTCCACCGGGTGCGCGAGGTCCGACACATCCACCACGTGGATGTCGCCCGACGAGCTGCTGCCCACGAGCCCCGGGCCCTCCTCGCCAAGGAAGAGGTAGCGCTGCTCGCCGGTGACCGGGTTGTGGAACCACCAGCCGTTGTGGCTCTGCCCCCCGAACTTGAGGCTGGTCGCGCTGCCCGTCTTGCTGATCTGCACCGGATTGCCCGGGGACCCGCCATGGGAGCCGTTGCCGACGTCGAAGATGTAGAGCCCCTCATCCCACGCGAAGACGAAGGCGTAGCCGTCCCGGACATACGTGTCATGGATGCAGTAGTGGTCGGGGATCGGGGTGGTGGAGGCGTCCGCGATGGTGCCGGCGGCGGCACCCGAGAGATCGAAGATCTTGAGGGCACAGCCCGGCGGGTCCTGCGCGGCGAAGGCGTACAGCTTGCCGCCGATCTCCGCGAGCGTCCCGGTGTGCAGCCCGTTGCTGTTGACCTTCGTTGCCCGGAACACCGGGGTGCCCGGACTGGTCAGCTGGTACACGTGCAGCCCGTGGTTGGTGCTGCCTTCGCTGGTGAACACCAGCCACTGCCCGTCCGGCGACACCTGGATGTCGCTGACGGTCCCGATGCCCGGGGTCACGATGGAGTCCACCAGCGCCGGTGCGCCACCGGCGCCCAATTGCCAGATCTTCACCGCATTGCCGGTCGCGCCGCGGAAGCCCCAGGTCCCCGTGTACCCGAATCCGTCGGCGACCCACAGGTCCGAGGTGAAGCGCTCCGCGACATTGTTCCCGCCCGCGAGGACCGCGAAGGGCGCGGTCGCGGTTGCGCGAAACACCACCGAATCGCCCGAGGGAAGCCGCGCCACCACCGTGTTGACCCCGGCCGCCGGCCCCAGCACCCAACCACTGGCGGCGCTGCCCTGCGCGTTGCTGAGGCTCGTGGGCGCCGGGACGGAACCGCCCCCGATGCGCGGCAGCCACTCCACGGTGGCGCCCGGGGCGGCGTTGCCGTAGGCATCCATCACCCGGACGGCCAGCGGGATCCCGACCGGCGTCGAGTGGGAGCTGGCCTGGTTGTCGCCGGTCGTCTTGGCCATCGTCGCCGGCGCCGCGGCGGTACCGGCACTCTGGAATTGGACCGCGGCACTGTGCAGGCCTTTCGCGTTCGCCGTCACCACCTGGGACCCGACCGTGGTGCCCAGGGTGCTGACCACCTCCGCCACGCCAAGCGAGTCCGTCCGCGAGACGCTCGTGGACAGCGATCCGCCGCCGCTCTGGAGTTTCCAGGTCACCCCGATGCCCGCCTGCGGCACACCGGACAGATTGGTGACCACCACGCGGTAGGGCGCCAGCGCCGTGGCCACGGTCGCGCTCTGGCCGTCCCCCTCGAGGATGTTGATCGCCCCCTTGGGGTCGGAGCTGCCCGTGGCCTGGTCGCCGCCGCAGCCGGCCAGTGCCCCGAGGACGACCAGGGTCCGAATCGAGAACCGCATCCCTCACCTCCCTGCCGCCATCGTGGTTCAGTGATGCTGGTGTGTCCCGGCGCCCGGTGCCCCCAGCAGGTCCCCGTACCGTCCCATCCGGTGGCCCCCGAGCCGCCACTCCACCCGGGTGCCGACGGACAGCGCCCGCACGCTCGAGCCGCCGTAGAGGAGTTCCGGGGTAAGAATCCCCCCGCCATGGCTTCGCGCCGTCCCCAGGGTCCCTTCGACGAAGGGTTCCACCCGAAGCCGGCCTCCCGCCAGCCGCGCCGAGTAGCCATAGCCCACGGTCTGGAGGCTGAACCGCGTGATCCCGAGGATCGAGTTCTCGAGGTGCGGCCGGATGGACCGGAAGAGGTCCACCGTGCGGTGATCCTCCGGCCGGTCGGTCCGCTCGAACCGGACGTACGGCCGGTGCGGGCCCCGGCGCCAGGAGGCCTCGGCAAGCACGCTCCGGAAGACGAAGAACCCGTCCGCCTCCGAGGTCCGGGCCCACTCGGCGAGGAGATACCCCTGGCCGCCCCCGAGCGGGCGCTCCACCCGGACCGCCGCGTGCCACTTGGAGGCCGTGGTGCCTGCTCCCGGACGGTGTTCCGGTGACTTCACCTGCGCGCGGGACCCCGACAGCTCCACGCCGGCCACCGGGAACAGGGTGAGCCGTGCCGACCACGAATCGCCAAAGCGGCTCCACTTGGGCCACTGTCCCGGGCGCTCCGGCTCATCGCCGTTGAACAGCCCCCCCTCGAGCGCCACCGGCCCCAGGCGGTACCCCGCGATCAGCACCGCCCGCTCCAGGATCTGCGACAGGTGGTGGTTGACCGGATAGCGCAGGGTCGGGCGGGACATCGGGTCGTCGGACCCGAACGGGGCGAACCCCTTCCCCGCGCTGATCGAGAGCCGGCCGGGGCCGTCCATCCGTCCGAGCAGGTCCACGCCCGTCAGGATCAGCTCGTGGGCGTAGGTGTGGGGATGCCGCCGATCGTTGAAGCCTTCACCCCAGGCGCCGGGGGTCAGCTCCCCGTCCGGGATGGTCAGCCCCTCGAGGTTGAGCGTCCCCAGCGCCTGCAGCCGGCCCCCCAGCCACCGCCCGTGCAGCATCACCACCGGCTGCACTACCCGGGCCTCGGTCAGGGTGCCGCCCCCCGGGATCGGATCCACGGACTCGACCACCCCGATCGCCTGGCCCATGACCGTGACCGGCGCCTGCGCCGGCAGACCGCCCCACGGGCAGCAGAACGCGGCCAGGGCGAGAAGGGATGTGAGTCGCATCACCGGTGGGCTGGAGGTGGATGTGACAACGGCCCGGCGTTCAGGAGACGACCGGGCCGTTGGGGAACCGCACGGGAAGCGCCGGCTAGATGCCCGCCTCCGCCGCGCGCTCCTCCCGCCGGGTGATGCTGGCCACGATGTAGTCGCGATGCAGCTCGGTGATCCAGTCGATCGAGATCTCCTTGGGGCATGCCTCCTGGCACTCGCCGTGCCAGGTGCAGCCGCCGAAGCCCTCCGCCTCCATCTGCGCCTCCATGGCGAGGGCGCGGCGGGCCCGCTCCGGCTGGCCCTGGGGCAGCATCTTCAGGTGTCCCACCTTGGCGGAGGTGAAGAGCATCGCCGAGGCGTTGGGGCAGGCCGCCACGCAGGCGCCGCACCCGATGCAGGCGGCGGCGTCCATCGCAGCATCGGAGTCGGGCTTGGGGACCGGGATGGCGTTGCCGTCGGGCGCGCTGCCGGTGGAGACGGAAACGTAGCCGCCCGCGGCGATGATCCGGTCGAATGCGCTCCGGTCCACCACCAGGTCCTTGATGACGGGAAACCCCCGGGCCCGCCACGGCTCGATGTAGATGGTGTCGCCGTCCCGGAAGCAACGCATGTGGAGCTGGCAGGTGGCGGTGCCCTTCATCGGGCCATGGGCGACGCCGTTGATCATCATCCCGCAGGAGCCGCAGATCCCCTCGCGACAGTCGTGGTCGAACGCGATCGGGAGCTCGCCCTTGCCGATCAGGCGCTCGTTCACGACGTCGAGCATCTCCAGGAACGACATGTCGGGGCTGATGTCCGCCGCCTCGTAGCGGACCAGCTGGCCCGACGGGCGGCCGGCCGCCTGCCGCCAGACGAAGAGCGTGAGGTTCACTTGTAGCTCCGGGTGCTGAGCTTCACGTTCTCGAACTCGAGGGGCTCCTTGTGCAGCACCGGGGGCTTGCCCTCGCCCTGGTACGCCCACGCCGCCACGTAGGCGAAGTGTTCGTCGTCCCGGGCCGCCTCGCCGTCGGGCGTCTGGTACTCGGTGCGGAAGTGGCCGCCGCACGACTCCGCGCGCTCCAGCGCATCCAGGCACATCAGCTCGGCGAACTCCAGGAAGTCGGCCACGCGGCCGGCCTTCTCCAGCGACTGGTTGAGCTCCGCCCCGCTGCCCGGCACCGTGACGTTGCGCCAGAACTCCTCGCGCAGCTCGGGAATCCGGGCCAGGTTCTGCTTGAGCCCGGCCGCATCGCGGGCCATGCCGCAGTTCTCCCACATGAGCTTGCCCAGCTCCCGGTGGAACGAGTCCACCGTGCGCTTGCCCTTCACCCCGAGCAGCCGGCTGGTGCGGGCCTCGACCGCGGCGACCACCGCGCGGACCTCCGGGTGGCTCGCATCCACCGGGGCCAGCTTCGCCCGGGCGAGGTAGTCCCCGATGGTGTAGGGGATGACGAAGTAGCCGTCAGCCAGCCCCTGCATCAGGGCGCTGGCCCCGAGCCGGTTGGCGCCGTGGTCGGAGAAGTTGGCCTCCCCCAGGACGTGCAGCCCGGGGATGGTGCTCATCAGGTTGTAGTCCACCCACAGCCCGCCCATCGTGTAGTGGACGGCGGGGAAGATGCGCATCGGGACCTTGTACGGATTCTCGTCCGTGATGCGCTCGTACATCTGGAACAGGTTGCCGTAGCGCTCGGCGATCTTCCCCTCCCCCACCCGCCGGATCGCGTCCGCGAAGTCGAGGTACACGCCGAGGCCGCCGGGCCCGACGCCCCGCCCCTCGTCGCAGACCTCCTTGGCCGCGCGGCTGGCGATGTCGCGGGGGCAGAGGTTCCCGAAGCTGGGGTACTTCCGCTCCAGGTAGTAGTCGCGCTCGGCCTCGGGGATCTGGTGCGGCGGCCGCTTGTCTCCC
>CAZYIV010000112.1:0-10780 GCA_964647615.1 uncultured Gemmatimonadaceae bacterium
GCAGCGCGATCCACCCCGCGTCCCGCCCCATCAGCTCCACCACCATCACCCGCTCGTGGCTCTCGGCGGTGGAGTGCAACTTGTCGATCGCCTCGGTGGCGGTGCTCACCGCGGTGTCGAAGCCGAAGGTGGCGAGGGTGCCGCTCACGTCGTTGTCGATCGTCTTCGGCACCCCCACCACCGGCAGCCCCTTCTTGAAGAGGTCGTACCCGATCTTCAGGCTGCCGTCGCCGCCGATGGTGATGAGCGCGTCGAACCCGCTGGCGTGGAAGGCGCCGACCAGCTCGTCGGAGCGGTCGATCTCGACCGTCGTGCCGGCGGCATCGGTGGTGGCCCAGCGGAACGGGTTGCCGCGGTTGGTGGTGCCCAGGATGGTCCCGCCGAGGTGGGTGATGCCCCGCACCTTGTCGGGGGTGAGGGTCATGATCCCGTCGTCGCCCAGCAGGCCGTTGAAGCCGCGCCGGATGCCGTAGCTCTGCCAGCCGCGGGTGTGGGCGGCGAGGACGATGGCGCGGATGACCGCGTTGAGGCCAGGGGCGTCGCCCCCGCCGGTGCTGATCGCGATGCGCATGCAAGGCCCTCGGAGGGCGGGGACTAGCCGGGGCTGCCGCGCAGCAGCCCGAGCACTTCACCGGGCTGCGCGTGCCGCCCGATGGCCTTCTTGGAAAACACCACCTGCCCGTCGGCGCTCACCTCGAACACCCCACCGGCGCCGCGCACCAGGTCCACGGTGGCGTCGGGATAGGCCTGCCGGAGCTCCGCCGCCAGACCGGCGGCGCGGGGCTCGTAGTTTCAGACGACGCAGTATTCGATGCGGAAGTGCATGCCCGGGCCGGGAGCGGGAGCGCGGGGCGCACCACGCGCCCGCCGCAACCTAATGGCACCCGCCGCCGCGCTCTACCCGGACCCCTTGCGGCCCCCTCCCACCCCCGGCAGAATCCCCTGCGTGACTCTGACCGCGCCCCGCCGTGCCCTGACCGCCGCCCTGCTCCTCGCGGGCGCCACCGCTCCCGCGGCCGCCCAGCGCGCCTATCGCCTGGAAGCCAGCCTGGCAGGCGCCTACCAGACCTTCGACAGCCAGCTGCAGCTCGGCTCCACCGTGGGCGGCGTGGGGCGGCTCGGCTACTGGGTGACCGGCCCCCTCTCCCTCGAGGTGGAGGCCGGCGTGGCCCGGCCGAAGACCGACACCCAGCTTCACAAGGCGGTGTCTACCAGCCAGTTCGGCGGCTGGATCCTGGGCAACTTCCCGGTGGGCGGCAGCACGTTCCTGATCGTGAAGGGCGGCTATGCCCACCTCGGCTTCGGCACCTGCCCCACCGTCTCGGTGCCCGGCGCCGGCCCCTGCGGCGCGGCCGACGTGGTCCAGGGTGGCGCCGGGGTGCGGATCGCGCTGAGCCCCACCCTCTTCATGCGCTACGAGGGCGTGGTGCAGCGCAGTACCACGACCCTCAAGTTCACCAACCTGAGCCTGCAGGGCGGCGTCAGCCTGATGCTGGGCAGCCGGCCGCTGGTGGACAGCGACGGCGACGGCGTCTACGACCGCTCGGATGCCTGCGAGGGGACCCGGATCGGCGCCCTGGTGGACAAGCGCGGCTGCCCCACCGACACCGACGGGGACGGCGTGCCGGACGGCGTGGACCGCTGCCCGAACACACCCTCCGGCGCCACGCCGGACCAGGCCGGCTGCCCCCGCGACAGCGACGGGGACGGGTACCTCGACGGCCTCGACGAGTGCCCTGACACCCCCGAGGGCGCCCTGGTGGACCGGCGCGGCTGCCCCAGCGATTCCGATGGCGACGGCGTGCTCGACGGCCTCGATCGCTGCACCCAGACCCCGGCCGGCGCGACGGTGGACGCGCTCGGCTGCCCCGGGGACCAGGACGCCGACGGCATCTTCGACGGGCTCGACCGTTGCCCCGACACCCGCCAGGGCGCCGCGGTGGACACCAACGGGTGCCCCACCGAGCCGGAACCGGTGGACACCATCCCCGAGCAACGCTTCGTCCTCCCCGGGCAGGTGTGGACCTTCCGCCAGGCGGATCTCGACACCGCGATCGCGCAGCCGGTGCTGGACTCGGTCGTCGCCGCGCTGCAGGAGGATCCCAGGGCCTTTGCCGAGGTGAACGGCTTCGCCTATGACCGGCTGGTGCCGGTGGACAACACCCGCCTGTCGCAGCAGCGGGCGGAGGCGGTCCGGGTGTACATCCTCCGCCGGGGCATCCCGGTGACCCGGGTCACGGCCATCGGCCGGGGCTCCGAGCCGCTGCTGGTCGCGGACACCACCGAGACCGCTCGGGTGACCAACCGCCGCGTCGAAATTCGCGTCACCCACAATCCCTAGACACCCCCCCGCGCACGCCGCTTGCCCCTCCAGGTGGGGCGGGTCCCCGGACCCGCCCCACACTGCGTTCTGGAGGGGATTCCGCCATGCGTCACGCCATGATCGCCGCGTTCATCCTGTCCGCTCCGCTGGCGGCCCAGTCCCGGGCACCTGGCTGGGGGGATGAGCTGCCGCCGCCCCCCTCTCCCGAACGCCTGCTCGCGATCGCCCCCCGGCTGTCGGAGCCGCTCGACTGGCCGGCGCCGCCGGTCCGCCGGCCCCCATCCCACGTCCGGGCGCTGTACGTCAACGCCTGGGCCTTCGGCGGGAGCCGGTTCTGGGACCTGGTCCGCCTGGCCGACAGCACCGAGGTGAACAGCTTCGTCATCGACGTGAAGGACGACACCGGCTACCTCACCTACCGCTCCGAGGTGCCGACCGCGGTCCAGATCGGCGCCAACGGCCAGCTCCGCTCCCGGGACACCCAGGCGCGGCTGCGCGCGCTGCACGCGCGCGGCATCCACGCGATCGCCCGGATCGTGGTGGCCAAGGACCCGCTGCTCGCCGCCCGGAAGTCGGCCTGGTCCATCCAGGACAAGCGCGGCGGGCTGTGGCGGGACCGGCTCAACTTCGCCTGGGTGGACGCCTTCAACGACTCGGTGTGGGTGTACGCCGCGGACCTCGCGGCCGAGGCGGTGAAGATGGGCTTCAACGAGGTGCAGTTCGATTACGTGCGCTTCCCGGACGAGCCGCGGGAGCGAATGGCGTATGCCATCTTCCCCAGCCGCCGGGGTGAGGAGAACTCCCGTCAGGCGGTGCGGCGCCAGCTGGGGCTGCTGCGCGACCGGGTGCGCCCGCTCGGCGTGCCGTTCACCATCGACGTCTTCGGCATGACCACCAACGCCACCGCCGACTTGGGCATCGGTCAGGTCTGGGAGGACCTGGTCTCGACGGCGGACGTGGTGCTGCCGATGGTCTACCCCAGCCACTACTACCACTCGATCTACGGCGCGGCGCGTCCCAACAGCGAGCCCTACCGGGTGGTGAAGGGCGCCCTGGCCGACGGCCAGCGCCGGGCCCGGGAGCTGGGCGGGAGCACCGCCGAGATCCGGCCGTACCTGCAGGCGTTCAGCCTGGGCCACCCGCGCTACACCCCGGACGAGGTCCGGGCGCAGATCCGCGCAGCCCGGGATCTCGGCATCGAGAGCTGGGTGCTGTGGAACCCGCGCTCGGCGTACGACCCGCGCATCTTCGCCCCGGCCCGGACCATCCCGGTGCAGGTGGCGGTGGCCTCCGCGCCGCGGGTGGAGCGGGGCGACCTGGCGGCCACCCGGCGCTGACGCCGGCGGTTGGCGCGGCCCCGCGGGCCGCGGCTACCATTCTCCGGCATGCGCCCCGCGCTTGCCGTCCTGCTGCTGACCCTTCCCGCCGCCCTGCCGGCGCAGGCGCTCGCGCCGCGCCCGGTGCAGGCGGAGCGGACCGGCGCCTTCCAGGACCCGCGCCTCTCCGAGAGCTCCGGCGTGGCAGCCAGCGCCCGCTTTCCGCACGTCCTCTACACCATCAACGATTCGGGCAATGACCCGGTGCTGTTCGCCACCGACTCGAGCGGCCGGCCGCTCGGCGCGTGGCGGGTGCCGGGCGTGGCCAACCGCGACTGGGAGGCGCTGACCCTGGGCCCCTGCCCCGCCGGCCGCTGCCTGGTGATCGGCGACACCGGGGACAACGCCGAGCGGCGGCCCTGGGTGGTGCTGTACCGGTTCCCGGAGCCCGTCAGCTTCATGCGGTTCCGCGGGGCCGCCGACCCGGCCCCGCCGGGGCTCGACTCCGCGGTGGTGCGCTACCCGGACCATCCGCACGACGTCGAGGCGCTGTGGCTGGACGATGACGGGAGCGTGCTGCTGGTGACCAAGGGCCGGCGCGACGGCGTCCGGCTCTTCCGGGTGCCGGCCTCCGCCTTCGGCGCCCCGGCCGGCGTGACCGCCACGCTGCTGCAGCTGCTCCCGATCACCCCGGAACGGACCCTGGGCCGCTGGGTGACCGACGCCGCGCGGGCGCCGGACGGGCGCCGGGTGGCGATCCGCACCTACACCGAGATCTATCTCTTTCCCCAGCTGCCCGCGGGCCGGCTGGGCACCCCGGTGGTCTGCAACGTGGCGGGGCTCGAGACCCAGGGCGAGGGCATCACCTGGCTGGACGACCGCCGCATGCTCCTCACCAGCGAGCGGAGCGGCCGGGGCCCGGGCTCCGGCGCCCTCCACGTGGTGACCTGCGATGGCTGAGGGGATCGCGGGGCGGGTCAGCTGGCTGCTGCGGCGGCTGCTGGTGGCCTTCGGCGCCGCGGTGCTGCTGTGGATGGGGCTCGGCGCCCCGCGCCCGGTGCACGCGCTGCACCGCGCCACCTGGCTCACGGTGGATGGCGTGCGGCTGCGCGCCCTCGAGGCCGGCCGGGGCGACACCACGCTGATCTTCCTGCATGGCTTCGGCGAATCGCTGCTGGCGTGGCGGCTCATCCTCGACCGGTTCACCCCGCGGTACCGGGTGCTCGCGATCGACCTCCCGGGTCATGGCCTGAGCGACAAGCCCGAGGGTCCGTACGACGTCCCGGCCCAGGTGGCCCTGCTCAGCCACCTGGTCGAGCAGCACACCACCGGGCCGGTGGTGCTGGTGGGCCATTCCTTCGGCGGCGAGCTGGCGGCCGGCGTGGCGCTGGCCCTGCCCCAGCGGGTGCGCGCCGCGGTCCTGCTCGCCCCGGCCGGCGATGGCATCAACCCGATGCTCACCGACAGCAGCGGCGTCACCATTCCCACCGCCGCGTGGGTGGCCTCCGCCCTGAGCGCGGTGCTCCCCATGCACGACAGCGCCTGGCTGCGCGAACCCCCCGGGGCGCCGGACGTGCCCGACAGCGCGGTGCAGCGCGCCGCGCGCGACATCCTGCGGCAGGTGGACTTCAGCGCGATCGGGGAGCGGTTCCGCGACCTGCACCAGCCGGTGCTGCTCATCTGGGGCCGGCAGGACCCGACGGTGCCCTACCGGATCGGCGAGCAGGTAGCCGCCATGCTGCCCTGCCACCGCCTCGTCAGCGTGAACGCCCTGCACCGTCCCCACCAGTCGCTGCCGGACACGGTGGCCGCCGAGATGCTCCGCTTCCTCGCCGCACCGGGCTGCGGCTGACGGGCCGGGCGCGGGGGTGCTAAGTTGAGCCTCCCGCCTTCGCGTCCGGAGCTGCAATGACCTCGTCGTACCCCGCGGCCCGCCGCTGGCCGCGCCTCCTGCCCGCCGCCCTGCTGATCCTGCTCCCCGTCACCCTCGCTGCCCAGGGCTCCACGATGGCCACCCGGGTGGCCCGCGCGGCGAGCGAGAAGGCCTATCACGCCCACCTCGCGTTCCTCGCCAGCGACCTGCTCGAGGGCCGCGGCACCGCCACCCGCGGCGGCCTGCTCGCCGCGGCGTACATCGCCACCCAGTTCGAGCGGCTGGGGCTGGAGCCGGCGGGCGACAGCGGCACCTGGTACCACCAGGTGCCGATCGTGGCCCACACCCCCGACCCCACCCTGCGGGTGACCGGGCCCTCGCCGGCGACGCTCCGCTACCGCGACGACTACGTGCTCTGGGCCATGCGGGACGAGCCGCAGGTGAGCCTCGCGGCGCCCGCGGTCTTCGTGGGATACGGGATCTCGGCCCCGGAGTGGAAGTGGGACGACTACGCCGGGCTGGACGTGAAGGGCAAGGTGGTGGTGTGCCTGGTCAACGACCCCGGCCTGCACGACCCGACGATCTTCCGCGGCCGGATCCTGACCTATTACGGCCGCTGGACCTACAAGATCGAGGAGGCGGAGCGCCGCGGTGCCGCCGGCATCATCCTGGTCCACACCACCGAGAGCGCCACCTACCCGTGGACCACGGTGACCGGGTCGTGGACCGGCGAGCAGGTGCGCATCGCGCGGGCGCCGGGCTCGCTGGTCGTGGCCGGCTGGATCCGCGACTCGAGCCTGGCCGAGCGGCTGCGGGGCAGCGGCGTGGACCTCGCGGCGCTGATGGCCCAGGCGGGCCGGCCCGGCTTCCACGGCATGCCGCTGCCGGTCGGCTTCGAGGCGTCGGTGCAGAGCACCATCCGCCGCTCCGCGACCGCCAACGTGGTCGGGCGGCTGCCCGGCCGCGGCCGACTGGCGCGCGAGGCGGTGCTGATCGGCGGGCACTACGACCACTTCGGCATCCGCACGCCGGTGGACGGCGATTCGATCTACAACGGCGCCGAGGACAATGCCTCCGGCACCGCGGCGGTGCTCGCCGCCGCCGATGCCTTTGTGGGCAGCCGGGTGGAGCCGCAGCGGTCCATCCTGTTCATGGCCTTCGGGGCGGAGGAGAGCGGATTGCTCGGCTCGCAGGCATTCGCCGAGCGGCCCACCCTGCCGCTCGCCGACCTCGCGGCGGTGCTCAACCTCGACGTGATGAATCTCTACGGCCGCACCCGTGACATCGCCGCGCTGGGAACCGACCAATCGAGCCTGGGCACCATCTTCAGGAACGCGGCGCTGGCCGAGGGACTCACCGTGGTCACCGACTCGGGATCGCTGATCCGCGGCGCCTTCTTCCGCTCGGATCACTTCCCCTTCGCCAAGGCGGGGGTGCCGGCCCTCTCGCTCGAGGGCGGCAGCGACTACGTGGGCCGCCCCGCGGGGTGGGGCGAGCAGCAGCGCGAGGAATACACCGACAAGCGCTACCACCAGCCGCAGGACGAGCTGCTGCCCTGGTTCTCGATGGACGGCGCCATGCAGCAGCTGCGGGTCATCCTCCGCACCGCCGTGGCCGTCGCCAACGCCCCGGCGCAGCCGACCTGGAATGACGGCTCCGAGTTCAAGGCCGCCGGCGAGGCCCGGCGGCCGTGAGCCCGCTCTTCGACCGGCTGGACACGATCATCCTCCGGGTCCGCCGCCTCGACGTGGCCCTCGAGTGGTACCAGCGGGTGCTCGGCCTGCCGGTGGTCTTCGAGGACCGCGAAGACGAGCTGGCGGTGCTCAGCCTCGGGCGCGGCACCAGCATCACGCTCTACACCCTTGATCCGGAGGAAGTCCCCCCACCGCCGGGGAGCGCCGGCCCCTTCCCGATCTTCGCGACCCAGAGCGCCACCCAGGCCTACGCGATCCTGCTGGAGCGCGGCGCCCGGGTGGATCCGGTCCAGGAAGGCGGCGGGGTGCGCTACTTCTCGTTCTACGACCCCGACGGCAACCGCCTCGAGGCCTGCGAGGTGGTGGAGGAGCACGAGGAGGGGTCGCCGGGGGCCTGACCCGGCCTGGGGCGCAGACTCAAGGCATTGCCATGTAATGACTTGAGAGGCAGTTTTGCAGTTGCCGTGGCGGAACCCGCCACCGGCAGGTATAATTGCGCCCGATTTTTCCCACTCGTCTCTCCCTGCTGACGGGGGCGCTTCTGGAACTCCCGAACAATCACCGAATCCCGCTCGGGTGGCTGCTCGCCCACGGCGGCGAATGCACCCGCTACCGGGTGTTCTCCGACCTCTCACCGGCCGGCACCGTGGCGGAGGAAACGCTCGCGGCCGCCCAGGCCGCCGTGGCGGACTCCAAGGCCGTCACCAGTGTCCTCAAGAAGCAGAAGGACACCGGCGTGTGGGGCGGCAACCTGATGGGCCTCGCCCCCTCCGCGGCCCAGGGCATCAAGGACGTCGGCACTATCCCGCAATACCGCCGGCTGCTGCAGCTCGGCCTGACGCACTCGGCCCGGGCCTTCAAGCTGACCGACCGGCTGTTCTACCGGCTGCTGTCGCGCGACGAGGACCCGGCGCTGCTGCACGAGTTCCAGAAGACGGCCAAGACCGACGCGGTCTACGGCCTCTGGGGCCGCAACCAGGCGCGTGAAGCCGCCACCGCCGCACTGGCGGAGGCGGGGCAGATCGAGGACCCGCGGGTGCGCGGCGCGGCCCACAAGATCGCCTCGGAGGTGTCCGAGTTCCTGCGCAGCCCGCTGGCGGAGAAGCCCTTCGCCCGCAGCGGCTCGAGCACGGTGCTGCACCCCGAGGCCAACCCGCCGACCTGGTACACCGTCGCGATCATCGCGGCGATGCCCAACCTGCAGCGGGAGCGCGCCGGCTTCACCGAGCGGCTGACGCACTACCTCTCCCAGCCGCAGCCCAAGAAGGCCTACACCATCCCGGTCGGGAAGAAGAAGCTCAAGCCGGGGCACCTGCTGCTCGGCGACCCGGTCGAGAGCGACAGCAAGGGCCTGCCGAAGGACATTCCGCTGGCGCTGTACTTCCTCGAGCTCATGGCCCGGATGGGCGGGATCGCCGGCTCGCCGCAGGCGACCAAGGTCCTCATCCGGCTGCTCAAGGACTGCGACGAGAACGGCGTGTGGAGCCCCAAGGGCCTCCGCAGCCTGCCCAAGGCGGCGAACAAGGCCAGCTATCACACCTTCCCGCTCGACGCGGAATCCAAGGCCTCGGAGTACCGGCAGGTGGATGTCACCTTCCGGCTGGCGCTGATCGCCAGGCTGATGGGGTGGAGCCTGGAGTACGTGTAGCCGACGGGCGGGTCCGGCAGGCACCGCGGCGGGGGACAGGCAATTCACCTGTCCCCCGTCCGCATTCCGGGGCCGCACCCCGCGCGCGGTGTTGCCCTCCGGTAGTCGGTATCCCATACTACTACCATGGCTGAACTCGACCTGACTCCGTTCGGCTTCACTCCCACCGAAAGCAAAGTCTACCAGGTGCTCCTGACGGGGGGCCCCGGCACCGGGTACGCCGTGGCGCGGAACGCCG
Source organism: uncultured Gemmatimonadaceae bacterium (assembly GCA_964647615.1). Classification (GTDB taxonomy): domain Bacteria; phylum Gemmatimonadota; class Gemmatimonadetes; order Gemmatimonadales; family GWC2-71-9; genus JADJOM01. Next base: position 9,093 of record CAZYIV010000112.1, read on the forward strand.
GGCTCGCGCGGGCCAATGCGTACAGCGCGCTGGAGGGACTGGTGGCGAAGGGCGCGGCCCGGGCCGACGACGGGCAGCCCAAGGTGTTCCGGGCGGAGCCCCCGGCGGGAGTGCTGGCCCGGATCGCCAACAGCCAGGGCGAGGCGCTGGAGCGGCTGTCGCGGGCGCTGGACGGGTTCGGGGCACCGAGCACGCCGAGCGTGGTGGAACTCACCAGCCCCAAGGGGCTGCTGCAGCTGCTCAGCCACGAGATCGGCCGGGCGGAGCGTGAGGTGCGGCTGCTCGCCCCGGCGGACGCCTACCCGCTGCTGGCGCCGGTGCTGCGGCGCGCGGCGACGGCGGGGCTGGAACTGGCGCTCTATGCGCCGGGGCCGGTGAGCCTGCCCTTTGCCCCGGTCGCGGTGACGACGGACGGCCAGGAATGGCCCGGGGCGCCGGTGGTGGCGGTGATTGACGGGCGCAGCGCGGTCATCGCATCGCGGCGCGGACCCGAGGTCGAAGGCCACTGGAGCAGCGCGCCGCCGTTCGTGGCGGCAGCCCATCACACGTTTGATCGCCTGCGGACGGGCCCATGAGCGATGCGCTGAACGACGCCCTCGCCGAGCTCCGGCGGGAATACCTCTTCGACGCCCCGGGGCGGCTGGCGGAGCTCCGGAAGGATGTCGCCGCCTTCCGCGCCGGCGAGCCGGACGCGATGGCCTCGCTCACCGGGCGCTTCCACCGGCTGGCGGGGTCGGGCGGGTCGTACGGCTTCCCCGAGATCAGCGAGATCGCGCGGGGGGCGGAACGCTGGCTCAAGACCGACCAGCCGCCGCCGGGCGAGGTCTCGGGCCAGCGGCTGGAGGAGCTGGTGGACCGCCTCGCCGAGGCGTTCGATGCCGCGGCGCGCGAGCTGGGCCTCCCGCCCCGGGGGCCCGCGGTCACCGAATTCGGCTGGCGGGCGCTGGTGATGGGTCCGGACCATCCCCGCCGCAGCGAGGTGGTCGCCGCGCTGGTGAACACCGGCTTCCTGGTGCGCACCGAGAGCGGGGCCGGTGAGCCGCGCGAGGTGAAGCTGACGGAGCGGCCCGACCTGCTGGTGGTGCTGGAGCACCCCGAGGGGATCGACCCCTTTGCCACCGCCACCGCGTGGGCCGGCGCGGGGCCGGTGCGGCCCCGGGCGATCGTGCTCATCGCCGAGCGCGAGACCTCGGACCGGGTGCGCGCGCTGGCCTCCGGGATCGACTCGGTGATCCCCGCCAGCCGCATCGCCAACGACCTCCCCAAGTACGCCAAGACCCTGGCCCGCATCGGCAGCCCGCCGCCCCGGGTGCTGTTCGTGGAGAACGACCCCGCCCAGACCGAGATGATCACCGGGTGGCTGGAGCAGGCCAACGCCAAGGTCACCCACTGCGCCGACGGCAACGCCGCCCGCGAGGCGATGGTCAAGGAGGCCCCAGACCTCATCCTGATGGACACCCGGCTCCCCGGCATTGACGGGCTCTCGCTGGCGCGGCTGGTGCGGCAGGACTCGCGCTTCGGGCTGACGCCGATCGTGTTCCTCACCTCCAACGACACCGTGGCGGAACAGATCGAGGCGCTCTCGGCCGGGGCGGACCACTTCCTGATCGAGCCGGTGGACCGCGAGCTGCTCACCCACCTGGTGGTGAACCGGGCGGAGCGGGGCCGGCGGCTGCGGGAGATGGTCC
>CAZYIV010000113.1:0-10571 GCA_964647615.1 uncultured Gemmatimonadaceae bacterium
CACCAGCGGCATTTCCCCGCGGTGGACTGGGAGACCAGCTACTCCGAGTACCTCGGCCGGACGCAGGAGTGGTTCGAGCACGAGGGCGGCGCGGGCTGGGGCGCGGCGCGGCGGCGCCTGATGGAGCTGCTCCAGCGCGGCCGCGAGCTGCGCGAGATCGCCGCGCTGGTGGGTCCCGACGCGCTGCAGGACGAGGACCGGCTGGTGCTCGAGTCGGCGCGGCTGCTGCGCGAGCTGGTGCTGGCGCAGAGCGCCTACAGCGCCACCGATGCCTCCTCGCCGGTGGGGAAGACGCTGGCCCTGGCGCGGCTCGGGCTGGGCCTGCACGACGCCGCGGGCACCGCCGTCAAGGCGGGCCGCCCCCTGGAGCAGCTCGATCTCTCGGGGGCGCGCCGGGCGCTCGCCGCGGTGCGCGATGCCGGCGCTGCCGACTGGCCCGCGCTGGTGGCCCCGGCGGAGGCGGCGCTCCGCGCCGTGGCCGGAACGGAGGTGGCGGCATGAGCGGCCTGGCACGCACCTATCGTGGCGCCGAGGGCGCCGCCGGCCCCCTGCTCTTCCTGCGGCAGACGGCGCAGGTCGCCCTGGGCGAGTGGGTCACCGTCCAATTGAAGGGCGCGCCCGACCGCCGCGGCCAGGTGATTGACGCCGGGGAGGAGACCACCGTCGTCCAGGTGCTGGACGACACCCTCGGCCTCGCGCCGGGACGCGCGAGTGTTTCGCTCAGCGGCGAGGTGGCGCGCGCGGTGGTCGGCAAGGAGCTGATCGGCCGGGCGCTCTCCGGCGTGGGTCGGCCGCTCGACGGGCTCCCGGCACCGGTGGGCGAGGCGCTGCTCAACCTCAACGGCGCGCCGATGAATCCGGCGCGCCGCGTCCGGCCCAGCGAGTTCATCGAGACCGGCATCAGCGCCATTGACGGCATGAACACCCTGGTGCGGGGCCAGAAGCTCCCCGTCTTCTCCGGGCCGGGGCTCCCGGCGCTCGACCTGGCCGCGTCCATCGTGGAGCAGGCGCGTGCGCCGCGGGGCGAGCCGTTCGCGGTGGTGTTCGCCGGGATCGGGATCACGGCGCGGGAGACCCGCGGCTTCCTCGAGCGCTTTGCCCACAGCGGCGCGCTGGAGCGGAGCGTGCTGTACCTCAACCAGGCGAGCGACCCGACCATCGAGCGGCTGCTGGCGCCCCGCATGGCCCTCACCGCCGCGGAGCACCTGGCCTTCACCCACGGGCTGCACGTGCTGGTGGTCATGGCCGACCTGACCCACTACTGCGAGGCGCTGCGGGAGATCGCCACCGCGCGGCAGGAGATCCCCGGCCGCCGCGGCTACCCCGGCTACATGTACACCGACCTGGCCACGATCTTCGAGCGGGCCGGGATCATCCGCGACCGGCCCGGCAGCCTCACCCAGCTGCCGATCCTCACCATGCCGGACGACGACATCACCCACCCGATCCCCGACCTGACCGGGTACATCACCGAGGGGCAGATCGTGCTGAGCCGCGACCTGCACCGCCGCGGCATCGCGCCGCCGGTGGATGTGCTGCCGTCGCTGTCGCGGCTGATGAACGCCGGCATCGGGAAGGGTCGCACCGTCCCCGAACACCGCCAGTGGGCCGACCAGCTCTACGCCCTCTACGCCACCGGCCGCGAGGCGCGGCTCATGGCGGCGATCGTCGGCGAGGCAGGACTGGGGGCCGGTGACCGGCGGGCGCTGGAGTTCGCCGAGAAGTTCGAGCGGGAGTTCATCGGCCAGCCCGAGGGCGGCCGGCGGCTGACGGACACCCTCGCGGCGGGGTGGCGGCTGCTCCTCGCCATGCCGCGGGAGGACTGCACCCGGCTCAGCGATGCTACCTGGGCGGCGGCCCAGGCCGTGATGGCGGCGACGGCGGCGGCATGAGCGCCCGCGGGCCCGCCACCCGGCTGGAGATGCTCCGCGCCCGGCGCCAGCTGGAGCGGATGGAGAAGGGCACCAGCCTCCTCCGCCGGAAGCGCGAGGCCCTGGTGGGCGAGCTCTTTCACCTGGCCCGCCCCGCCGCCAGCGCGCGGGCCGTCATCTCCACCGAGGCGCGCGCCGCCTACGAGGCGCTGCTCGAGGCCTACGCCGCCGAGGGGCGGAGCGGGCTCATCCCGTGGGGGTGGCCGGGGCACGACCTGCGGGTGGACATCGAGCCGCTCTCCGTGTGGGGGGTGCCGGCCTCCAGCATCAAGGGCCAGCCGCAGGTCGAACGGAGTCTGGAGGGGCGCGAGGCGCCACCGCCCGGTGCCGGACCGGCCACGATCGAAGCCGCGGAACACTTCGAGCGGCTGGTGGACCGGCTGGTGGGCTCGGCGCCGCGGGAGATGCTGCTGCAGCGGCTGGGGCTCGCGCTCTCCAGGACCACCCGGCAGGTGAACATGCTGGAGCAGCGGCTGACGCCGGCGCTGGAGGCCCGGCTGGCGGAGGTGCGGCGGCGGCTGGACGAGCGGGAGCGGGAGGAGAAGGTGCGGCTGCTCCGGGCCAAGCGGCGGGCACGCTGAACGACACCGGGAGACGAGGGCCGGGACCAGCGCCCCGTCTCCCGTCTCCCGTCATGGGCCCTGGTGGATTTGAACCACCGTCCCTCGGATTATGAGTCCGGTGCTCTAACCGGCTGAGCTAAGGGCCCGGCGTGTCCTCGTTGTACGCCAGCACCCGCTCGTACAGCGCCAGGTGCCGCTCGGCCATCAGCCGCCGGGTGAACAGCTTCTCCACCCGCGCCCGGCCCGCGTCGCCCATCTTCTCCCGCAGGAACGGGTCGCGCGCCAGGGTGTCGAGCGCCTCCGCCAGCGAGCGCACGTCGTGCACCGGCACCTCGAGCCCGGTCTCGCCCGGCTGGTTCACCTCGCGGACGCCGGTGGGCACCGCGGTGGTGATCACCGGCCGCCCCGCCGCCATCGCCTCCAGCACCACCAGGCCGAACATCTCGTCCACCGTGACCGAGGGCAGCACCAGGAAGTCGGCCTCCGCCATCCGGCGGGGCAGGTCCTCGTCGGGATACTCGCCGTAGAACCGCACCCGGTCGGCCAGCGCCAGCGCCTGGGTGAGGGTCTTGAGCCGCGGGCCATCCGGCCCGGTGCCCACGATGTCCAGCCGCAGGTCCGGCACCCGCTCCAGCGCCCGGAGCAGCACGTCCACGCCCTTGAACTTGACCAGCCGCCCGATGAACAGCGCCCGCGGCGGGGTGTCGATCGGCCGGCGCGGCACCTCGGCCCAGCGCTCCTCGTCGATGCCGAAGGGGATGACCTCGGTCTTGTTCTCGAAGTCGTCCAGCTCCTGCGACAGCGCCATGTGCGCCCGGCTGGGCACCACGATCGCGGCCGCGCGGCGCAGTACCGCGCGCGCGAGCAGGTGGGAACCGGGCTTCTTGCCGTCCTGGTGCTGGGTGACGACCAGCGGAGTGCGGCGGCTGCGGAGCAGGCTCGCCACGTCGGCCAGCGGGTGGGGATGGTGCAGGTGGATGATGTCGGCCCGGCGGCGTGCGGCGGTGAGGTACCCCGGGGCGATCTCCTCCGACCCCAGCGCGCCGAAGGAGAACACCCGGGTCACGGTGGAGCGCTGCCGCCCCCCGACCCGCCCGCCGACCCGGCTCTCGACCGCCACGACGGCCACCTCGTGGCCCAGGGCCGCGGCGCCCTCCGCCAGGTCCTGGACCACGCGTTCCATGCCGCCCGAACGGGGCCAGTAGTACTTCGCCAGGTGCAGGATGCGCATAGGGTTGGCCGCAAAGGTGGGGACCCCGGGAAGGAGAGTCAACCAGCGCGATCACGCCGCGCGTGTGACCCCCTTCCCTTTGGGGCTCGCCGCCTTATTCTGCCCCCCATCCCGATGCGTACGCCGAGCGAGCCGCCAACCCCCCGCGCCACCCCGGCGCGCCCCATCGCCCTCTGCTATGGCACCCGCCCCCAGGTCATCAAGGCCAGCGCCCTGCGCCGCGCCCTGGCCCGGCTGGGGCCGGTCCACGCGGTGGACACCGGCCAGCACTACGACCACGCCCTGAACGCCCTGCTCTACGAGCAGCTCGGCGTCGCCCCGCCGGACCAGTTCCTGGAGGTCGGCTCCGGCAGCCACGCGGAGCAGACCGCGCTGGTCCTCACCCGCACCGAGGCGGCGCTCACCGCGCTCGGTCCCCGGGCGGTGGTGGTCATCGGCGACACCAACTCCACCCTTGGCGTGGCCTTCGCGGCCGCCAAGCGGCGCATCCCGGTGGTGCACGTGGAAGCGGGGCTCCGCGCCGCCGACCGGCTGATGGCGGAGGAGCTCAACCGCCGGGCCGTGGACGCGATCGCCTCGCTGCTCTGCACCCCGTGCGCCTCCGCCACCGCCCGGATGCGGGCCGAACACCCCGACGCGGTGGTCGTCGAGACCGGCGACGTCGCCTGCGACGTGCTGCGTGGCGTGGAAGGCCGCCTGGCGGCGCCCGGCGTGGTGATCGAGGGGCTCACCACCCCCTACCTCTTTGCCACCCTGCACCGGGCCGAGCTGACCGACCGCCCCGAGGTGCTGGGCGGGGTGCTGCGGGCACTGGGCGCGCTGCCGCACGACACCGTCCTCGCGGTGCACCCCCGCACCCGGGCGGCGCTCGCCGCCAACGGCGTCACCGAGGACCGGGTCGGCCGCCTGCGGCTGGTCCCCGCGGTGGGGTACCTGGAGAGCCTGGCGCTGGTGCGGGGCGCCGCGGCGGTGGTGACCGACTCCGGCGGGCTGCAGCGCGAGGCCTACTGGCTCCGGGTGCCCTGCGTCACGGTGCGCACCGAGACCGAGTGGACCGAGACCCTGGAGGCCGGCGCCAACCGGCTGGTCGCCCCCGCCGACGCGCCGGCGGCACTCGCCGGGGCGGTGGCCGGCCAGCTGGAGCGCTGGGGGACCGCGGCCCGGTGGACGCCCGACGCCTACGGGACCGGCACCGCCGCCGCCGCGATCACCGACGCGATCGCCTCGCTGCTGGCGGGGCAGCCATGACCCGCGCCCTGATCGCCTCGCACACCTACATCGACCCCGCCACCCGGGGGAAGCTGCGGGCGCTTACCGGCCTCGGCGTGACCCTCTCGGTGGCGGTGCCGGCGCGCTGGTCGCCCGGCGGCCGTGCCCCGATGCACACCGCCAGCTGGGGCAACGACGGCGGCATCCGCATCGTCCCGATCCCGGTCTCGGGCGAGCGCGGCGAGGGCGTCACCTGGAAGGCCGCCGACCTCAAGCGGCTCTGCGCCGACTTCCGCCCGGAGCTGATCCAGGTGGAGGCGGAGGCGTGGACCCCGCTCGCCGCCACCGCCACCAGCATCGCCGCGAAGCTCGGCATCCCGTCCATTCTGTTCGGGTGGGAGAGCGTCGCGCGGAAGTTCCCCTTCATGGAGCGGGTGCGCCGGACCCGGACCCTGGGCCGGGTGCGCGGACTGGTGGGCGGTAATCGCCTGGCCGCCGACCTGCTGGCCCGCTCCCGCCCCGGCGTGCCGGTGGCGGTGATCCCCCAGCTGGGGCTCACCCCGCCGCTCGAGACGGTGCGCCCCGAGTCCCCGGAGCTGACCATCGGCTTCGTGGGCCGCCTGATCCCGGAGAAGGGGCTCGACTCCCTCTTCCGCGCCTGCGTGAAGCTGCTGGGCCGCTGGCGCCTCACGGTGGTGGGCAGCGGGCCGGCGCAGGAGTCCCTGGAGCAGCTGGCCGAGCGGCTGGGCATCGCCTCGCGGGTCACCTGGCGGGGGGCGATGGCGCCGGAGGCCTTCCGGACGCTCTGGCCCGAGCTGGACTGCCTGGTGGTGCCCTCCCGCACCACGCCCCACTGGGTGGAGACCTTCCACCCGGCGCTGGTGGAGGCGATGGGCCACGGGGTCACGGTCATCGGCTCCGACTCCGGCGCCCTGCCCGAGCTGATCGACACCGCGGGCCTGGTGGTCCTGGAGGACGATGTCGGCGCCCTCACCGCCGCGCTGCAGCACCTCGCCGATGCCCCGCGCGAGCGGGCCCGGCTGGGGCGCGAGGCCCGCCTCCGGGTCATGGGCGAGTTCGTGGACGATGCCGTCGCCCGCCGCACCGTGGAATTCTGGCAGCGGGTCCTGGCCCCCGCCTGACCCGCCCCACCGCCCCCGCGCCGGCTGGTTGACCGGCCTCGCGAGGGCCCGCATCTTCCGCCTATGTCCCCACTCCGCCGGCAGTTCCGCCGCGTCCTGCTGCTGCTTCCGTTCGCGCTCCTCCCTGCCCTCCCCGTCGCCGCACAGGTGCCCACCACGGGTCTACCGTCGCCGGCGCAGGCGCAGGCGCTGCTGCAGACCCGGCCGGACCTGGTGCGGCAGCTGCGGGACCGGATCAGCACCTCGGGCCTCTCCCCCGACCAGATCCGCGCCCGGCTCCGGGCCGCGGGCTATCCCGAGGACCTGCTCGACCCGTACCTCGCCGGCGCGGACACCACCCGGAAACTCTCGCCCGGCACCGACATTCTCGAGGCGACGCGGGTGCTGGGACTGGTGAGCACCGAGGACGCCGACAGCCTCCTCTCGCTCACCGACTCCGCGCTTCGCATCGCCGACTCGCTCCGGGCCGACTCGCTGGCCGACACCTCGTCAGTCCTGCAGGTCTTCGGGCTCAAGCTCTTCCGCCGCGCGGTGACCGTCTTCACCCCCGAGCTCGCCGGACCGGTGGACCCGAACTACCGGCTCGGCCCCGGTGACGCGCTGGTGCTGATCCTGACCGGCGACGTCGAGCTGGCGCACGAGCTGGTCGTCACCCGCGAGGGCTTCATCGCCATCCCGCAGGTGGGCCAGCTGTACGTCGCCAACCTGACCCTCACCCAGCTCGAGGACCTGCTCTACAGCCGGCTGGGCCGGGTGTATTCCGGCGTGCGCCGCGGCTCCGGGGCCACGACCCACTTCAGCATCACCGTCTCCCGGCTCCGCACCGTGCAGGTGTTCGTCACCGGCGACGTGGCCCGCCCCGGCTCGTACCAGGTCTCCGCCGCGGGCACGGCGCTCAGCGCGCTCTATGCCGCCGGCGGGCCGACCGAGAACGGCTCCTTCCGCCGGGTGGAGATCCGGCGGGGCGGCAAGCTGCTCGACTCGCTGGACGTGTACGACTACCTGCTCCGGGGCGACAACAGCCATGACGCCCGGCTGGAGAACGGCGACGTGGTCTTCGTGCCGGTGCGCGGCACGCAGGTGAAGGTGGCCGGGGCGGTGATCCGCCCCGCCATCTACGAGCTCAAGACCGGCGAGACCCTGCGCGAGCTGCTGCGCACCGCCGGCGGCTTCGAGGCGCAGGCGCTCCAGCGCCGGGTGCAGGTGGACCGGATCCTCCCGCCGGCGCAGCGCGGGCCGGGCGGGCGCGACCGCGTGGTGCTCGACATCAGCGCCGACCAGTTCCGGGACGGGCAGGGTCCGCCCTTCGCGATGGCGCCGGGCGACTCGGTCACCGTCTTCCAGGTCGCCGAGCGGCGCCGCGACCTCATCACCGTGCTGGGGAACGTCTGGACCCCCGGCGCGCTGGGCTTCACGCCGGGCATGAAGCTCTCCGATGCGCTCCGCCAGGCGGGCGGCCCCAAGCCGGACACCTACTACGACCAGATCGCGGTCAGCCGGCTGCAGCCCGACTCCACCCGGCTGCAGCTCCGCAGTCGGTTCCGCGACTCGACCGGCGCCGTCACCGACGACCTGCCGCTGCAGGAAGACGACGAGATCACGGTCTTCTCCCGCTCCGCCTTCCGGCCGCTGCGCTACGTGGCGATCACCGGCGCGGTGCGCCGCCCGGGGCGGGTGCCCTACCGCGAGGGCCTGACCCTGCGGGACGCGCTGCTCGAGGTCGAGGGGCTCACCGAGGACGCGCTGCTCACCGAGGCGGAGATCGCCCGGCTGCCGGAGAACGCCGGCCGGGCAGAGGGCCTGGTCGCGGCGACCTTCCGGGTGCCGCTCGACTCGACCTATCTCTTCGATCGCGGGCCCGACGGCCGGTACCTCGGCCCGCCGGGGGTCGGCTCTCCGGCCTCGGGCAGCCCCGAGGTGGCGCTCCAGCCGTACGACAACGTGCTGATCTTCCGTCAGCCGGACTGGGAGCTGCAGCGCAGCGTCACCATCACCGGTCAGGTGCGGTACCCGGGGCGCTACGCCCTGGTGACCCGCACCGACCGGCTGCTGGACCTCATCACCCGGGCCGGCGGCCTCACCAAGGAGGCCTACCCGGCGGGCATCCGCTTCATCCGCACCTCCGACCGCGGCGGCCGGATCGGCGTGGACCTCCCCCGGGTGATGTCCGACCCGAAATTCCGCGACAACCTGATCCTCTCCGAGGGCGATTCCATCAACATCCCGGAGTACGTGCCGGTGGTGTACGTGCGGGGGGCGGTCAACGCGCCGACGGCGGTGACCTACGTGGCGGGCCGGAGCCTGGATTACTACGTGGGAGCGGCAGGCGGGTACCACCGCGAAGCCGACCGGAACCGGGCCTACGTGACCCAGCCCAACGGCAAGGTGGAGAGCGTGCACAAGCGCTGGTCGTGGCTGCCGGACAGCAAGCCCACGCCGCTCGCGGGCGGGGCCATCTTCGTGCCGGAGCGGGATCCCAACGACAAGAAGGACTGGGTGGGGTTCGCCGGCTCGATCGCGCAGATCCTCGCCAGCCTCACCACCGTGGTAGTGGTGATCCTGCGGACCAAGTAGCGGGCGCTACTCCTCGACCCGGCGCTTCCCGCCGCTATCGCGTGTGAGCGGGTCGGGCCGGACCGGCATCCCCGCAAGCGACGGCTCGTAGTCGGGCACCAGCCGCTTGAGCAGCGCCCGCAGGTCCTCCGCCGACCAGCCCTCCTCGGCGGCGAGAATCAGGTCGGCGACCACGGTGCTCACCCCGACCGGCAGCGCCGCGTTGCGGGCCCGGAGCACCTTCGGGTGCTCGGTGGGCGATGCGTGTTCCGCGTCAAAGAACAACTCCTCGTACAGCTTCTCGCCGGGCCGGGTGCCGCTGAAGCGGATCTCCACGTCGCGGCCCACTTCCTTCCCCGACAGCCGGATCAGGTCCGCCGCCAGGTCGGCGATCTTCACCGGCTCGCCCATGTCGAGCACGAAGACCTCGCCGCCGCCGCCCATCGCCCCGGCCTGGAGCACCAGCTGCACCGCCTCGGGGATGGTCATGAAGTAGCGCCGCATCTCGGGATGGGTCACCGTCACCGGGCCGCCGGCCGCGATCTGCTTCAGGAAGGTCGGCACCACGCTGCCCCGGCTGCCCAGCACGTTGCCGAAGCGCACCGCCGAGAAGTGCCGCCGCTGGTCCTCCGCGACCGACTGCACCAGCTGCTCCGCCACCCGTTTGGTGGCGCCCATCACGCTGGTGGGGCGCACCGCCTTGTCGGTGGAGATCAGCACCAGGTGCCCGGTGCCGGCGGCGGCCGCCGCGGCCACCACGTTGCGGGTGCCGAGCACGTTGTTGAGGATCGCCTCGGCGACGTTCTCTTCCATCAGCGGCACGTGCTTGTGCGCCGCCGCGTGGAACACGGTGAAGGGCTGGAACCGTTCCATCACCCGGGTGACCTGCTCCCCGTCCTTCACGTCGGCGATGATGGACTCCAGCGGGATATGCGGGAACCGCTCCCGCAGCTCCTGCTGGATCAGGAAGATCGAATTCTCGCCGTGGCCCAGCAGGACCAGCCGGGCCGGCTCGAGGCCGCACACCTGGCGGCAGAGCTCCGAGCCGATGGAGCCGCCGGCGCCGGTCACCAGCACCACCCGCTCGGTGACGAGGCCCTGCACCTGCTTGAGATCGGTCTTGATCGGGGCCCGGCGGAGGAGGTCGCTGATCTCCACCTGCCGCAGCGCGAAGGGATCGAACCGGCCGGAGAGGATGTCGGTCAGCCCGGGCAGCGTCCGGGTGCGCACCCCCGCCTCGGAGGCGGCCCGCACCAGCTCCCGCACCACCGTGCCCGGCGCGGTGGGCATGGCGATCAGGATCTCGCCCACCGCGTGCTCGCGACAGACCCGCGCCGTGTCCGCCAGGCGGCCCAGGACCGGCAGCCCATGCAGCTTGTGGTTCTGCTTGCCCTGGTCGTCATCCACGAAGCCCACCGGCGTCAGCCCGATCTCCCGGTGGGAGCGCAGCTGCGACACCAGGAACCCGCCCGCCTGCCCCGCGCCGGCAATCAGTACCCGGGAGGAGCTGCCGGCCGGCTTGCCGGCGAGGTGCCACATCACGGTGCGCAGCACCAGCCTCGGCAGCGCCACCGCGCCGGCGCTCATCAGCGCGTCCATGACCAGCACGCCGTAGGGCAAGCGTTGGGGCAGAACCCCCGCCATGGGAAGCAGGACGGCCCCGAGCACGAAGCAGATCACCCCCGAGGTTCCGGTGGCGAGCAGGATAGTCTCGAGTTCCGAGACGCTGGCGAACTGCCACAGCCGGCGATACAGCCCGAAGCCGAGCAGCAGCAGGATCTTGATGGGGATGACGATCAGCAGGAACGTGAGCGCCATCGCCCGGTATGGTTCCGGCCAAGCGAAGCCCTCGAAGCGCACCACGTGCGCGGCGAGGGTCGCGAGGGGCAGCAGAACCAGATCGAGCGCGAGCAGGTACCGATTGCGGAGTCCGTTCCGGAGC
>CAZYIV010000114.1:0-1825 GCA_964647615.1 uncultured Gemmatimonadaceae bacterium
CGATCTTCACCACCGCCGCCACCGCGGTGGTGTTGGAGCCGTTGGAGTCGAGCATGACCGAGACGGTCAGCGGCTCGAACATGGCATCCACCGCCATCGCGAGCAGCTGCTCGCCCTGGGACATGTTGTTTCCGCCGATCCAGACGGCGGTGTGCTTCAGGTCCTTGGCGCCCCGGGTGAACATGCACCCGTGCACCAGGTCGCGAACATCTTCGGGGGCCACGCCCCCGTAGCTCATGATCTCATCCGCGCCGCCGTCGTAGGCCACGACCTGGTCGAAGACGCTGGGATGGCGGGAGCTGTCGAGCTGCAGCAGGAGGTTGCGCATCAGGCGGTCATCCCGAGCCGGGCTGGGGAGCTCTCAGGCAAGAAGTAGAAGGTAAGTGCCGCCCGGGTCCGCACACCGGACCCCCGGACAGCAAGAGGGGCGGGGGGTCGCCCCGCCCCTCTCGAGACCTGCCGGGCGACGAGTCTCAGGCGTTGTCCACGCCGGAGAACGGGTGCCGGGCGGACTTGGCGCCGCTGAGGACCGAGTCCACGGTCGGCAGGCCCTTGAGCGCCCGCTCGATCGCCTGCTTGGTGGCCTCGTAGTTGAACTGGAAGATCTTCTTGTCGTCCTCGGCCTGCCAGTGAATGAACACGCCGACCAGCACGCACCAGTCGTTGGCCTTGTCCTTCGGGATCACGCCCGAGGCCACGCTGTCCACCACCGCGCGGGCCACGGCGGCCTGCGCCGGGCCGAACATCTGCACCGCCTGCTTCGCGCCCTTGATGGTGACCTTGTTGAACATGATGGTGTCGGGCTTGCACGGCAGGTTCGGGGTCACCACCGCGAGCAGCGTGGTGAAGCCGTCCTTGTTGTTGGCGAGGGCGTTGACGAACGCCGCGCCGGCGTGGCCCGACTTGCTGCCGATCACCAGGTCGATGTGGGCAATCTCATTGCCCTCGCCGACCAGCGACTCGCCAAGGAAGAAATCCGCTGCCATACCTGCCTCCGCTTGCGGGGATGAAAAGAAAGAGAGGATCTCGCGCCAAATCGACATAGGGGGATCCACTGGCCAGAGGGGACTCCAGACACCCACCCGGGGCGCAGGGGGGGCCCGCGCGTTCCGACCTCGGCGCGCGAGGAGGCCCCAAAATGCCCGCCGTCTCTGGGGCTGTCAAGGTGGCACAGGGGGTGTCGCGCATCTTTATGCGCGCCCATCGTTCGCCCGCCACCCGCCTCGGTTCCACTGTCTCCGCCACGAGACTTCTGTCTCCCCTGGTGGACACGCTTCGCCAGTCGGAATTCGGTAACTCCTTTCCCGGCAATCACCTCCGACGATGGCACACGGCTCGCATTGAGGCTGCCCAGTCCCTGACTGGAGCTGTCCATGCTGCGCATCCGTTCGCTGACTTTCGCTGCCGCCGCCCTGGCGCTCCTGCCGGCCGCGGCCAACGCCCAACGAGTTGTTGCTGACATCGCTATTCAGGATGGACCCGTCACCGGCCACGTGATCATCGGCCAGCCGCCCGAGTACCGGCATGCGGTGGTCCGCGCGCGGTACCACCGGCCGGAGACCCGCGTGATTGTGGTCTACCGCCGTGGCTACGACGACGGCTGGTACCATCGCCGCGGCTACCGGGTGGTCCGGGTCTGGTACGACGCGCGCTACGACCGGTACTACGACCGATATGATGCCCGGTATCCGGGCCTGCGGGAGATGACGGTGTATGAGCGGGACGGGCGGTTCTACCGGACGGCCGAGCGGAACGACTATCGGCGCCGGGTGGCGGAGCCGGTGCGGGAGCGCCAGGACTACCGCGATCACCGCGATCACCGCGA
>CAZYIV010000114.1:1925-10151 GCA_964647615.1 uncultured Gemmatimonadaceae bacterium
ACCGCGATCACCGCGATCACCGCGACGACCGCAACGCCCGCGACCATCGCGAGCACCGCGACGATTCCCGAGGGGGCCATCGCTAGCCGCGACCGGTCCCGACAGATGGGGTGAGCCGACCCTTCCTCACGGCCTCAGTACGCAGTACACGGCTCACCCAGCAGGCCCGGGCTCCCCGCCCGGGCCGACACCCCCGCCCTCGGGCGGGGGTGTTGTTCTTGGGGCCTACTGCAGGCGGATGGTCAGGCCGGAGAGTGTCGCGCCGTCGCGGCGCGACTCGAGCCTGAAGTCCTGTTTCGGGGCCGAGGCCTTCAGGGCCTCGAGACATTGCCGGTCCACCGTGACCTCCCACGCGCCGGGACGCACGCCCAGGATGTAGAAGGTGCCGTCGTTGAAGGTCCGGACCAGGCGCTGTTCGCCGCTCGCGGGATGGCGGAACACCAGGGTGCCCCCGGCCACGGGCTGCCCCGTCCGGGTGAGCAGCTGCCCCTCCACCACGCCGCCCGCCAGCACCGGAACGTCCAGCGAGCGGTACCGGTTGGGAGAGGGCTCGACCATCGCGGTGGCGTACGCGGGCGTCCACAGCGGCGAGCCCAGGCTCAGGGAATCCACCGTCACCTCGGTGGGCTCGTAGGGGAGCAGGTCCCACACGCGGTAGGTCCCGTCGGCATCACTCATCGCGTACACCGAGCCCACGATCACGCGGACGTTGGGCAGCGGTTCCTCGCCGCGGTCAAACCGGCCGTTGCCGTTCAGGTCCAGGAACACCCGCCCCGTCACCCCGCCCCGGGCCAGGCCGGGCGTGCCGGAGAAGTCCACGCCGCCGCGCGCCGGATTGTAGATCGCGGCGCCGGTGACGTACTGCGTGCCCCGCGCCGCCTGCCCGCCGCCGGTAGTGACCGTCGTGTAGGAACGCACCGTGGGCAGCTCGGCCGCCACGAGCAGCGAGAACTGCGGACCCGCCATTCCACGGAACCAGCTGGTGCCGATTTCCGCGCGGAGGCCGCGCGTCACGCTGCGGCTGAGGTAGGCCGAGGCGCTGGTGGTGCCCTGACCGGGCTGCACCTCGATGCCCCCGCGCCCCGTCACCCGGCCAAGGAAGCTGCCGAGGCTCGGCTGGGGCAGGATGAAGGCGTTGAGGCCCAGAAACGTCTGGTGCTGCACCGGTCCGGCACCGCGCTGCTCCTGGAGCCGCACCGCGGGCAGCAGCCGGATGCCGCCGGCCTGGGTGGATGCACCGATGCGGGCGCTGGTGAGCGTCCCGATCCGGTTCTGGATATGGTCCAGGCTGCCGTCGAAGTAGGTGCCGCCGAGGGCGCTCCACGGCCGGAGGAAGGCGCTGAGGGTCAGCTGGCTCCGGCGGCCATCGGGCGTGAGGATCGGCGCCTGCACCCCGCGGGCAAAGCGGTTGGCCTCGACCCCGAGCTGCAGGTTGACCGAGGGTTCGAAGCGCATCGCCCCGCGCAGGGTGGCGTGCTGGACCGCCTCCGCCTCCACCAGGACCGAGTTGGTCAGGGCGCCCACCGCGCCGACGTACGGGTGCGACAGGGTCTGCAGGCTGTCGCGCCAGAACTGGTCGACCCCCGCGCGCAGGGTCCAGCGGGTGGAGAGGCCGTAGCGCAGGTCCACGTTGCCGGTGGCGCTGCAGCGTTCGGTACGGCACTCACCAAGCGAGAGGCCGTACTCGAACTGGCGCGCCGGCAAGCCGTCGGTCTGGGCCCGGTAGGTCCGGTTGAACTCCTGCACCTCGCCGAAGGGGCCGTAGGCGACGAAATCCACCGGGTTCTCGCCGTACTGGATCGGCACGTCGAAGGAGAACTGGCCCAGCGCGTTCACCGAGTCGAATCCGATGAGCCGGCCGCCGCGGTAGGCCTCGACCGTCCATCCCTGGCCCAGCTGCCCGGTGAAGGGCAGGGTGCCGAGGGTGGCGGGGCGCACGTACGGGCTGTTGCTCAGCGAGACGCCGCGCAGGTTCCGGCCGCGGGGGCCGGTGGCGAACCCATCGCCGACACGCAGCTGCGAGAGGTAGGGGCTTTCGCGCCAGATCCCGGTCCACGAGGCATCCACCCGCGGATCGCGCCCGTCGTTGCCCTGGCTCTGCACCCCGAGGGCGAACGACCCGCCCAGCAGGTCGAGCCCGAGGGTGGAGGCATAGGCTCCCGCGCCGATGCCGTCGGTCGGGGTGAGGACGGAGTAGTCGAGCACCATGCCGGTCACGCCGGTACGGTCCACGCCGAGCTGCAGGCCGGTGAAGGCGGCCTGGCTGGCGTGCGAGGTGCGGGCGCGGAGCACCGCCTCCCGGCGGATGCGGCGCGCGATCGGGAGCGGGGTCGGGTCCACCACCGCCACCTGCAGGTCGGGCCAGCTCACGTCCCACTCGATGCCCAGCATCCGGCCCAGCACGTCGGTGTTGAGGTAGAGGTCCCGGTCCCCGAGGATCAGGTCCGCGGGGCCGAGCGTCTGGCGATGGTCGCCCACCTTGAGCTCCCGGCTGGCGGGATCGAGGACGACGGGCACATTCCCCGGCTGGATCGTGGTCTCGATCCGGCCGTCCGGGCGGCGCAGCACCCGCAGCTCGGCCAGTTCGAGGAAGGCGGTGAGGGGCACCAGCGCGTGTTCCCCGACCCGGTAGCCCTCGACGGTGCGGCTGGCGATGCGGCCCAGGGTGAGCTCGAGCAGGATGGGGTCGTCGGGATTGCCGGGGCCGGAGCGCGCCGCCTGCCGCGCCAGCTGGGCGTCGATCGCGGCGGTCAACGGGCGCCCGGCGCTGCGCCGGAGCGGCTCGCGCACCGGCTCTCCCGTGTCGCGGGCGGCCGGAAGCGCCACCGGGCGGACCAGCGAGGCCAGCGTCACCGGCAGGGCGATCCGGGGCGCGGGCTGGGAGCGGACCCGCTCGCCGGTGTCCCGGGGGGCGCGCGCGCGCTGCGCGGGGACCGGCGGGGGCATCGGGGCGACGGTGTCGCGGCCGGAGGGTACCGGCGCGGCCGTCGTGTCCGTGGTGTCCCGGGTAGCGAAGCGTGCACCTGCCGCCTGAGGGGCGGCCGGACTCGCCTGGCGGGCGACGGGCGCCCGGCTGGCCCCTCGGCCGGTCAGCAGCGACGCCCCCGCCGGGCGGGGTTCGTCGGCCGCGGCGGCGGTGCCGGTCCACCCGCGGCCGAGGCTGGTCGCAAGCAGCGCGAGCAGCAGCAGCATCGGGGGGACGGAGCGCCGGGCGGTCGCGGTCATGGCAGGCGGAGGTCCACCGAGTCGCGCACCGCGGGGGCGCGGAGCACCAGGTTGGGCAGGATGTCATCCCGCTCGGTGGCGAAGTCGAGTCGCAGGTGGTAGCGGCCCGGGGCGAGGCCGGTGACCGGCAGCGCGAAGACCGGGTCGGCCTCGTAGTAGATGGCGAGGGGCTGCGTGAAGCTGGCGGCTGCCGCGCCGGTGCTGTCGGCCAGCACCCCGTGCACGGTGCCGATCCACGCGGCGCTGCCCTGCCGCGCCAGGTGGGCCCGGATCGCGAGCGAATCGCCGGCGGGCGCGGCGGCGAGCTCGGAGACCGCCAGCCCGGTGCGCAGGGAGCCCTTGCGATAGAGCAGCGGGATGATGGTCCGGATCTCGAGGCTCAGCCCGACCGAGATGCCGGCGGAGTCCGCCCCGGTGACCGGGATGCTGCCCCCCTGGGCGGTGATCACGACCCGCGACCAGTACTCCCCGTCGGCCAGCCCCTGCGGCGGCCGGGCCAGCAGCCGCACCGTCTGCTTGGTGAGCGGCGGGATGGTCATGCGGCGGGGAAACGCCTCGACCCACCCGGTGGCCGACGGCATGCCGGCCTCCACCGAGTCGGGGAGGTAGAGGGTGAAGTGGCCGATCGAGTCGGTCACCGGGTAGCCGTAGATCGCCGAGATCGCGACCTCGGTGGGCTCGGTGCCGGGATTGTACAGGGTGATCGCGGCGCTGCGGGTGCGGTGGTCGAGGTAGACCGCGTGCGGCGCCACCAGGACCCCCTGGGCCCGGGCCGGCGCGGCAATCCCCAGCAGCAGGGCCGCGAGGCCCAGCGCGAGGCTGCAGGTGCGCATTAGAAAAAGATGACGGTGAGTGTGGCCGTGCCGGTGTAGGTGCCGGTCCCCTGGTTGGCCCGCGGCTGCACGGTCCCGCCGAGGCTCACGTTGAAATCGGCGCTGGTCACGAGGGTGAAGGTCTGTGGGGTGTTCGGGTTGAAGACCACCGGCTGGCTGTTGGCCGCGGTGCCCTGCGCCACCGCATCGGTGGCCCCGAACGAGATTGGCAGGTTGCCGCCGGCGCCCCGCCGCGACAGTCGCGCGGGGAGGGTGAACTGGATCCGCACCTGCCGGTTCAGCTGGTGCCGGACGTAGAACCGCCCGCTCCGCACCGGGTCGTTCGGCGAGACCGAACTCGGCACCCCGCGGATCACGGGGCCGAAGTCCAGGTCCCGGATCCCGACCACCTGGGATTGCCCGGCGAGGGAAGACGCGGCCAGCAAGGCCAGCGACAGGATGAGAGTGCATCGTCGCATGCAGGAAATCCGGGGGCAGGCCCCACGGGTGAAGGACACGCGCAAGATAGCCGTGTCCAAGGCACCCGTGGGTCGCCCGGAGCGCCCGCGAACGGAGCCTAGAAGTAGGCCGCCGTCAGGGTGACGGTGCCGCTGTAGGCGCCCGCCGCCTGGACGGCCGTCGGCGACACGGTGCCGCCCACCCAGACGAACAGCGTGCCGGTCCCGCCCAGGGCGCTGGCGGTCGCCGAGCCCGACGGGGTGAACGTGGTGCAGCCCGCCGTCGAGTTGCTGGTGTTGGTGCAGCCGGTCCAGGTGCCGATCGCCAGGTTGTTGCCGAAGCCGTCACCCAGGGTCGCCGGCAGGGTGAAGGTGAGGTCGACGTTGGCGCTGTTCTGGCCGCTCAGGTCGAAGCGGCCGGCGGTCGCGTCGGTCACGGCGATGGTCTTGGCCACGCCCGGGAACACGTTCCCGAAGTCGAGGGCCTGGGCCCCGGTCACGGTCAGGGCCTGGTAGACCGTGGCCGTGACGTTGATGTTCGCGCTCTGCGCGCTGGCCCCGGCGGCGCTCAGGCTCAAGAGCGCGACGACAGCGGCCGATACTCGGGTGAACTTGCGCATTGCCCTTCCCCCTCTGTGTGGTAACGGTGTGGTCGAGTCTGACTGCAGGTTCCTGGGAGTGGCTGCTCCCGGTGCCGAGGGAAGGGCAACCCCTGTGCCGCGTGTACAAGTCTGGATGGCAACACGCGGTAAGTCGTTTGAAATTGCCGACTTCAAGGTGTCTATCTGTTGTACATCTTGAGGCGGCAATTTGCCACCTCCCACGGGCCGGAAGCGAGGGGCCAAATGCCTGCCCGCCAACCGCTTAGCCCCCGTGGCGGCGCCGCCTGGGGTGACCCGCGTCACGCCCTGGCCGGACCCGCTGCGCGCGGTCGTTTCCGGGTGCCGGTGCCCGCCCTCCGGGCGGGGCTGGTTACTCTCCTGCTGGCCGCATTTCCGGTCATACTCAGCGCGCAAAGCCGCGCGACCCTGCAGGTCGCGGCGCAGGTCGTGGACATTCGCCCGAGTCGCGCGGCCCTTGCCGCGGCGCGGCAGGCGGCGGACTCCCTGCCCGGCCACCGCGAGGCGGGCCTGGCCACCATCCGGGTCGAGCCGCTCCCGCCCGTCGACTCCACGGCGCACGCAGCCCGGCGGGTGACGATCAGCTTCCTCCGCAACTAGCCCCGCCCGGCGGTGCGCCGCCCCGCAGGCACGCCTACCTTTCCGGCGTGCCCCCCACCCGCGACCACCTCCTCCCCCCCGATCTCGAGGCCTGGAAGCACGCCCGGCACCCGCACGGGCGGGTGATTGTCATCGCGCCCACGCGCGCGGCCTGCGAGACCATCGAGCTGGCGCTGCGGCTGACCGGGGTGGAGACCCTGCTGGAGCGGGAACACGGGGACGAGATCCGGGGCCTCGCAGGCTCCGGGAAGGGCTTCGGCATCGTGGCGGGCACCGGGACCGGCAAGACGCTGGGGATCCGGCCGATCGCCGAGGCCATCGTGCGGGCCCCGCTCCGGGTGGGAGTGGTGAACCGGGAGCGCGAGGCCACGCCGGAGACACCGTTGTGGAATGTGGTCATCGTGACCACCGGGATCGCGCGGCGCTGGTTCGAGGACGCGCTCATCACCGGGCAGGACACGCTCATCGTGGACGAGATCCACCAGACCTCGGCCGAACTGGAGCTCTGCCTGGCGCTCGGGAAGCGCGCCGGCTGCCGCTACATCTGGCTCAGCGCCACCGTCGATCCCGCCTTCTACGCCCGCTACCTCACCTCCGCACAGGTGCTGGAGACCACCGCCTTCGACCCGGCGCTCAAGGCGCGGGTGAAGGTGCTGCCCAAGCGGGCGGAAGAGTTCCTCGACGACAAGTTCATCCGCCACCTGATGCGGGAGAAGCGCGGCGTGGCGGTGTTCGTCCCGACCCGCGCCGAGGTGGAGCAGCTGGCGCAGGGGCTGGGGGCGCGGTGGCCCCGACTCAACGCCGCCTTCTACCACGGGGGCGAGCCGATCCGGGTGATCCGGCCCTTCCTCGAGGGAGAGGCGCCGCGGCCGTTCCTGCTGGCGATGACCGCGGCGGGCCAGTCGGCGCTGAACATCCGCGGCCTCGACACCGTGGTCATCTACGACGCGCGCTACGCCAACGTGGTGGATCGCGGCCGCAACGTGCTCCACCGGCTGTATCTCGGCGCCAACGAGATCCTGCAGATGGCGGGGCGGGTGCATGGCCGGGTGCCGGACGGCGAGGTCTTCATCCTCTCCGATCGCGATCTCGTCTTCGAGAAGCTCCGGCCCACCCCGCCCGAGTTCCAGCTGGCCGGCGACGCGGAGCGGGTGGCGGTCACCTGCGCCGCGCTGGGGGTGGATGCCGCGGAGCTGGACCTGCCGGTGCCGATCGACCGCGCCGCCTACCGCAAGGCGGTGGCGCTGCTCACCGACCGTGGGCTGATCGAGGCGGGCCGGCTGACCCGCTACGGCCGCGAGGTGGAGGCGATGCCGGTGGAGCGGAACTGGGGCGAGCTCCTGGTCCACGCCGGTGGCGAGCTGGCCCCGGTGGTCGCGGTGTGCGCCAACATCGACTCGCTGCACCGCATGACCCGGGAGGAGCGGGACCTCGAGGGGGCGCGGGTCAACGGGAGCGACCACCTCACCGCCTACAACCTGTTCGCCGAGGCGGTGAACCGGCATGGCCGCCTGGGCGAGGTCTATGGCCTGCCGCGGCACCAGTTCGAGGAGGAGGGGCTGGCGGAGTGGGCCGAGCGGCGCGGGGTGCTGGTGAAGGCGATCGAGGACATCGCCCTCGGCACGGCGTCGGTGTACCGCGCGCTGGAGCTGCCGCTCCCCGTGCAGCTGCCCTACGCCGGGCGGGAGCTGCGCGAGCAGTGGCTGGAGCTGGTCGCGCGGATCATGCCGTTCGACCTCGTGATCGACGAGCATACCGCCGACGGGCAGGAGGCGCGGGTCTCGCGCAACTCGGTGGCGGGGAGCTGGGGGGCGGTCGCCGGGAACCTGCGCTACTTCGCCGATCGCTTCGGCGTGCCCCGCGCGGCGATCGAGGGCACGACCCTGAGCTACGACCTCATCCGGCGCTTCGCGCGGCGGGGCCGGGGCGAGATCGAGCTGGCGGGCCCGCGGAAGCACCAGGGCCTGGTGCTGCGGCAACGACTCACCTACTTCGGCTTCGAGCTCGACGCGGTGGTCGAGCCGCTGCCCGACCCGGTGCCGGAGGACGTGCGCCCCGCGCTGGCGGACGCCCTCGCCCGCATGCTGCTGGCGGGCGAGACCAGCCACCCCTCCCAGGGGCGGCTGCGGCGCGCCGCGCAGGAGCTGGGCGAGCTGTGGCGCCGCTCGGGCGGGGCCCTCGCCGAGGCGGCGCCGGAGGCGCTCCGGGCCCGCCTCGCGGGACGGCTCGCGTCCGTGACCGGCTGGTCGTCGTTCCAGGAGACGCCGGTGGAGATCGCTCCGGGCGCGATCGTGCCGGCGGGGGAGCGGGCGCGGCTCGAGGCGCTGCCGGGGAAGGTGAAGCTGTTCGGCGACCAGGTGCCGCTCCGCTACGAGGTCACCAGCGCCGGCCCCGCGGTGCGGCTGGAGCTGCGCGAGGGCCAGGCCCGGCGGCTGCAACCGGACGACCTGCCGCCGGTGGACCGGCCGATCCGGTTCGCGGTGGCCCGGGGCAACCGGCCCGCGCTCCACG
>CAZYIV010000115.1:0-10097 GCA_964647615.1 uncultured Gemmatimonadaceae bacterium
AGTGGGCCACCGAGCGGAAGGGGTACCCGATCAACGACCTGGCGGCGGCTGGTGGATGGAGGGATACCCCGACTCTGCTGGCGTCGTACCTTCGGACCGATCCGGAGACGATTGCGCAGGTGGTGTTGAATCCGACGATGCGGCTGGCCGCAGCGAAGTGACCCGGCAGGGGACCGAGGGATCCTCGGGTCCGTCTCGAAATTGAAGGGATCCCTCGGTCGCTACGCGACCTCGGGATGACCTCCGGTCACTCACAACGGAGCACACACCAAGGAGGCGAAAAAACGAAAAAGCTCCGCAACGAAAATCGTTGCAGAGCTTTGAGTTGCCCCTCCTGGGCTCGAACCAGGACTCTCCTGATCCAGAGTCAGGCGTGTTGCCAGTTACACCAAGGGGCATCAGGAGCGGTAGAAACTAGCCGATTGCCGCCGCATGGGGAAGGGGTTCGGGGAGGCCGGCCCTCTCCCCCCGGCTCCTGCCGTCAGAACGGCATCTCGTCCGCGCTCGGCCCGTAGACCGGCGGCACCGCGACGCCCATCGCGCGCAGGTAGGTGCTCAGCTGGCCGCGGTGGTGGTACCAGTGATTGAAGAGGATGTTGCGGACGATCTGGCGCCGGGGGAGCTCGATCAGCACCGTGTCGCCCGCCACCATCCGCCACGGCCCCGCGAGCTGGGCCTCGGTGAAGCCGCCGAGGATCTCCCGGGCCTTGACCAGGCCGTCGTCGTGCAGCGCGAGCAGCTCGGCGCGGCTCGCCGGCTCGACCTGGGGCGGCGGGGACTTCATGTCGAACCGGTCCATCGCCGCCACCCCCGCGAGCGCCATCGGGATGATCGCGACGTGGTGGGCCAGCGCGCCCGCGCTCTTGCCCCTGGGGTGCGGCTGCCAGCCATACCGGTCCTCCGGGACCCGCTCCAGCATCCTCCGCGTGACCGGCGCCTCCCATTCCAGCTCCGCCAGCATGTCGTCCCTGGTGAACACGGCTCTGCTCCTGGTGAAGTGAGGGGGATGGCCCCGGCCGAGGCCGCTTACATACCGCACGGTATGTAGCGCCTCGTACGCATGCCGTCAAGCGGGGATTGACGGCCGCCGGCGGCGGCGGCTTACATACCGTTCAGTACGCAACCCCTGACCCGCCGAGGCCCCCGCCCCGATGCCCGCGCGCCGCCGCTCCCGCCCCGCCCCGAAGCCCAGGGTCCGCGCCCCGGACCAGACCCGGGAGCGGCTGCTCGCGGCCGCGTTCCGCGAGATGTACCGGCACGGCTTCCAGGCGGCCTCCCTGGACGCGATCCTCGCCGGCGCCGGGGTGACCAAGGGGGCGCTCTATCATCATTTCCCGGACAAGGCGGCGCTGGGCCTGGCGGTGGCCACGGAGGTGATCCGGGGCCTCACCCTGGATCGCTGGCTGGAACAGCTCGCCGCGCCGGGGGACCCGGTCGCGCAACTCACCGCGGTGCTGCGGGAACACGCCGGCAACATCCAGCCGCACGTCGTGGAACTGGGCTGCCCGCTCAACAACCTGGCCCAGGAGATGTCGCCGGTGGACGAGCGGTTCCGGACGGCGATCGACGCGATCTACGCCGACTGGCGCGGCGCGACCGCCGCCGCGATCGCGCGGGGCCAGGCCGACGGCTCGGTCCGCACCGACGTGGACCCGATGGCGGTCGCGGGCTTCGTGGTGGCGTCGGTCGAGGGGTCGTTCGGGCTGGCGAAGGGCATGAGGGACGGCACGATCCTGCGGGAGAACCTGCTGATGCTGGCGCGGTTTCTCGAGGGGCTCAGGCCCCGGTCGCCGCTGCCGGCCAGCGCCTGAGTCCCGCCAGCGCCTCGAACGCCGCGGGGCAGAGCCCGCTCCCGACGGTCTTCCCCATGATGGCCAGGACTTCCTCCCGCGGCAGCGCCTGGCGATAGGGCCGCTCGGCCGAAAGCGCCTCACAGACGTCAGCCACCGCCAGCACCCGCGCCAGCGGGGAGAGCTGCGGCGCGGCGAGCCCGAGGTGATACCCCTTCCCGTCCAGCCGCTCATGGTGCGCCGCCGCCAGCTCGGCGAACTCCGCGAAGCGCCGCACCCGGAGCAGGATCTCCAGCGAATAGCGCGGGTGCTTCCGCATCTCGGCCATCTCCTCGTCGGTGAGCCGGGCGGGCTTGTCGAGGATCAGGTTGCTGACGCCCAGCTTGCCGATGTCGTGCAGCAGGCCGGCCCGCCGCAGGGTGACGAGGTCGGCGCCGCGATGGCCCATCGCCTCGCCGATGGCGACGGCGATCGCCGCGACCCCGGCGGAGTGGCGCGCGGTGTAGGGGCTCTTGGCGTCAATGACGCGGGCGAACGCCTCGGCGATGGTGTCGAGCCGCGCCTCGTCGGCCCGCAGCACCCGGTCGGCCGGCTCGAGATCGGCGACATGCTCCAGCTGGTCGGTGGCGAGCAGGGTGCTCCAGAAGGCGTGATCATCGGCGAACGAGAGCAGCGCATCCACCAGCGCCGGATCGAACCAGCTCCCCCGCCGCTCGCGTGCCACCCGGCAGGCGACCTCCGCCCCGAACTCGCTGGCGAACACCTCCACCGTCTGCGCCAGCCCCGCGATGCGTCCGAGCAGCGGGATCTGGTCGCCCCGGCGGCTGTAGGGGAGCCCGGCGCCATCCCAGTGCTCGTCCAGCGCGCGGATGGCATCCTGGGTCTCGCGCGAGAGGCCGAGCATGCCGGCGATATCGGCCCCACGCTCGCAGCGGGTCTCGGTCATCTCCCGCCCGCTGCCCTTCTCGGTCACCCCGATCTGCAGCGTCTTGAGCGCGCGGCGCACCGGCCCCGCGCCCTGCAGTGCATGCTCGAAGGCATAGCGGGCGCTGTCGGCGCCGCGGGTCCAGTCGGTGACCTTGTGGGCGCGCTTGAGCGCCAGGTCATCGGCGCGGAAGATGGTCGCGAGGCGGGCGGCGTTGCTGGAGCAGCCCAGGTCCTTGAGCAGCAGGCCGTAGAACAGGTCGGAGCGCGCGGCGGCGCCGAGCTGGAGGCGATCGGCCAGCCGCATGCCCAGCACGGTGGTGCGCACCGCATGGCCCACCGGCTGGCCCTCGGTGATGTCCAGGGCGAAGGAGAGGGCCGACACCACCTCGGACAAACGCACGCCGGTCGGTTCCCGATCGGGCGGAATGCCGGGGTCGGGCCGGACGACGGGGGCCAAGTCGTTGAAAAGCGGGGACATGCCGCGGGGAGTGGCAAGAGGCGGGCCGGAGAACCATGCCGGAGGCGGGAAGGGGCTGTCCGCTTTCCCGGCGCAGCGGCGCCATTCCAACGAGACCCGATCCACCCCTCGTCGGAGGTCCGCATGTCGGTGCGTGGCTACATTCTCCCGCTCCTCGCCCTGGTGCTGGCCTGCCAGGAGCCACTCGCCGAGCCGGCGGCACTTCCCGCCCGGGCACCCGGCGCCCCCGCCGCCGCGGCCAGCTTCCCTGCCTGCACCAAGCACTGGAAGAACCCGGTGAGCGGCGTCTGGAGCTTCGGCGTCAACTGGAACCCCGCGGGCGTCCCCGGGGCGACGGACGTGGCCTGCCTCGATGCCCCCGGGACCTACACGGTCTCCACCTTCGGTGCCCCCGCCTCCAAGGCCGTGATCATCGGGGGCGCGGGGGCCTTCCCGACCCTCCGGTATGCCGGCACCCCCGGCCAGACCTGGACCGCCACCACCGGCATCGACATCCGGAGCGGCGCCACCCTGGCCCTCGACTCCAGCCTCGCCCTCAGCGCCGGCTACATCGAGGTGGGCGGTACGCTGAGCTCCGGCGCGGCCGCCACGCCCCGGATCACGGCGGACTCGCTCGTCAACCGCGGCACCCTCGCCCTCAACAGCGGCCCCCTGCCGGCCACCCCCTACCCCACCATCACCGTGCTGGGGCCGATCGGCTTCCGCAACACCGGCGCCCTCCGCTCCTCTCGTTTTGCCCTCGAACTCCGGAACGGCGGCGAGGCCTGGATGGAGGGCGGCAGCGCCGCCGACGACGCCGACATCACTGTGACCGGCAGGACCACCATCCCGCCCGCCAAGCCGATGACCGTCGTCTGGAGCGGGGGCACCCTCGGGACCAGCATCGCCCCGCTCACGGTACAGGGCATCAACCTCCGCCTGGTGAACACCGCGCTGCAGGGGCTGGTCACGATCGCCGCCGCGCCGTACATCACCGGCGATGTCGGGCCGGGGGTCACGCTGGACGTCGGCGGGGATTCCGGCTCCACCACGACCAGGCCGGTGACCGTGCTCCGCAACCTGCAGTCCGGACCCATGACCAACCAGGGCCGGCTGGTCCTCGGCGGCCACTCGATCCTTGGCCCCGACTCGGTGGAGATCTCCGGGCCGGGCCTGCTGAACGCCGGGGACATCACCCTGTACGTCGGCACCCTGGCCATGGACAGCCTGGTGAACAGCGGGACCGTGAACGTCTGGGCCGACGTGCCCGTGATGTCCCCGGTCCTGCTCCGCAATCGGAGCGTGATCACCGTCGCCTCCTGGGGCCGCCTGGCCATCACGTCCGCACAGTACGTGGCGGAGGCCGGCAGCCAGCAGCTCGGGGCGCTGCGCGTCGACCGGGGCACCCTCCGGGGCGCGGGGCAGGTGGGCGACGTCACGGTGGTCGGAGGCACCATCGAGCCGGGCGGCGACTATCTCTCTCCGGCCAATCCGGGGATCGGGACCCTCACCGCCCTGTCGCTCACGCTCGATGCGGCGAGTTCGGTCGGCCTGGACCTGCAGGGCCTCGCCCCGGGCGCCCACGACAGCCTCGCCGTCCTCGGTGCGGTCACCTACGGTGGCACCCTGGCGCTTCGCGAGCGGCTCCCGTTCCTCGGCGGCGGCTGCGGGCAGGTGGTATCGCTCATCAGTGACGGCTCCGGCGGCGCCGCCCGCGGCGCCTTCGGCAGCGTCACCGGGCTCACCCCCGCGCCCACCCGCGGGTGGCGTGTGCACAACCCCACCGGCAGCTACCAGCTTGTGGGCCACGACCCGACCCAGGCCATCTCGGTGGCGCCGTCCCAGGTGAGCGTGGTGGAGGGGGGCGCCGCCTCGAGCTACGCACTCTGTCTCCGGACTGCCCCGCTGCCCGGCACCAGCGTGACCGTGACCCCCTCCACCGGTGGCGGCCAGGTCGTCGCGCCGGGAGCGCAGGTCTTCGGGCTGCTCACGTGGGTCCTTCCCCGCAGCGTGACCGTGACCGCCGTGGACGATGCCCTCGTCGAGGCCTCGCCACACACCGCGGTGATGGCGCACACCGTGAGCTCGGCCGATCCGGCCTACGCCGCGGCCAGGCCCGGGTCCGTCACGGTCTCGATCACCGACAACGACGCCAGCACCAACCTCGAGCTCCACGTCTTCAGCGCGCCGCCGGTCGTCGCCGTCGGCGCCGGCTTCACCCTCACGCTCCAGAACGAGAACCTGGGGCCCAACATCGCGGTGGGCTCCACGTTCACCATCCCGGCAAGCGCCGGGTTCGCCGCCACCGGCAGCAGCGGCACCCTGGGGTGCAGCTACGACGCCGTCACCGGCACCAGCTGCCAGCTGCCGAGCCTGGCGAGCGGCGCCCGCACCGACTTCACGGTGACGCTCACGGCCCTGGCCCCGGGCAGCTACAGCACCAGCTACACCATCAGCGCCAACCAGCCGGACCCGAACCTGGGCAACAACACCCGGGTTCAGGTGATCACGGTGAACTAGGCCGGGGGGCGGGGAGCTGTGGTAAGCGGAGGTAGGGGGGGGACCGAGGTCGGGAGTCCCCCTCCCCGGCCGCCGCGTCCCCAAGCCCAGACGTCGCCATTCCGCTCAACTCCGGCGCCGGGCCGCCGATACGAAGGAGGACCCCAACCCTCCGTACCGGAGTCCTCCACGCGCGTCCGCAGCCCGCTCTCGCTCGGCCTGGCCCTCGGCCTGGTGCTCGGCTGTTCCTCGACTTCCGACGGTGGCACCGGCAACGCCGCCCTGGTCACCATCCTCGGCTCGGCCGGCCTGACCGGCCCGCTCAAGGCGCTGTGGACACCGGTGGGCGCGCCGGCCTCCATGTCCATCACGATGTACCGGCTGGCGCTCTCCACCAGCACCGACTGCACCGGGGCAGTGGAGGTGCAGGACTACGGGGCCGGCGGGCAGGTGAAGGACTTCACCCAGTCGCCCACGCTGTTCCAGGCCCAGGTGGATCCGGGCACGTATCCCTGCGTCGCGATCAATCTCTCCGACGTGATCGGCTTCAGCCCCGACACCACCGCGCTCGGGTGCCAGGTGGGGACCCAGTACTGGATGGACATCTACCGGCCGGACCAGAACGAGACCTGGCTCGACCCGGCGCAGCAGCCGATCACGCCCTCGGGCACCGATTCGGTGCCGAGCAACGACCGGCCCTGGATCTACTTCGCCACCGACACCGCGGCGGCGCTGGGCGCCGGCTTCAGCCATGGCCAGGTGATTCCGCTCGGCAACCCGCTGGTGTCGCCGTCCACGGTGACGTTCGTGTGGGACGCGGAGGGTGCCGTGGGGGACGAGGGCGGGCAGTGCGGGATGAACCCGGGGCGGCCGAGCTTCCAGTAAGTGGACGTCGAGCCGCAGGCATTCGGCCGCCCGCGGCTGAAGCCTGCTCTCCCTCGCGCCCGAGTCTGGGCAACGCCGTTCCCGAGGGGCGCTCGGTCGTCGGCCACTGTCGCTGAAGCGACGGGGAGAGGAGAGACGGGCCCGCCGCGGTGCCGAACGGGCGAAGTGCCGTCTTCCGCCTCCCGCCGTTGTTGACCAAGCCCCTGCGGCTAGGTAGTTTACCCCTCCCCAAACGGGGCTGTAGCTCAGCTGGGAGAGCGCTGCAATCGCACTGCAGAGGTCAGGGGTTCGATCCCCCTCAGCTCCATGAGAAGGCCCGGGTCCGGTGAGGACTCGGGCTTTTCCTTTTTTAGGGGATGGACGGTAAGACGGACGGACGGTAAGACGGTACACTCAGCGTACCGCTACCGTCCTACCGTCTGACCGTCCTACCGTCTGCCTTCGAAACCCCCGCCCGCCCTCCGCCGTATATTCCCCACAATGTCGAGCAAATCACCCCCCTCCCTGGGCGAGTTCGAGCAGTTGGTGCTCCTCGCCATCCTGCAGGCCGGCGACGACGCCTACGGCGCCACGATCCAGCGCGAGATCGAGAGCCGGGTCCACCGCCCCACCAGCCTCGGCGCGGTGTACACCACGCTGCAGCGGTTGGAAGAGAAAGGGCTGGTGTCGTCCCGGGTGGGCGATCCGCTGCCCGAACGGGGCGGCCGGCGCCGCAAGTACTACACGGTGCTGCAGGCCGGCGTCCGCCACCTCGAGCATTCCCTCCGCGCCCTGCGCCAGATGACCCTCGGCCTGCCCCGGCCCCTGGAGGCTCCATGAGCCCGCTGCCCCCTCGCCTCGCGACCCGGCTGCTGGAACGGCGGCTGCCCTCCCCGGTGCGCGAGTTCCTGCTGGGCGACATGCACGAGGGCTACCAGGCCCGGCATGCAGCCGGCGGGGCCCTCCGCGCCGACTCCTGGTACTGGTGGCAGGCGCTGGCGGCCGCGGCCCGGCGCTGGCCCACCGAGGAGGGCTCACGGCGCGCCGGCGGCTGGGCGGGGCTGGGGCGCGACCTGGCGCATGGCGTCCGGGTGGCGCGGCGGGCGCCGCTGTTCGCCGGGCTGGTGGTGCTGACGTTCGCGCTCGGCCTGGGTGC
This sequence comes from uncultured Gemmatimonadaceae bacterium, assembly GCA_964647615.1. Taxonomy (GTDB): domain Bacteria; phylum Gemmatimonadota; class Gemmatimonadetes; order Gemmatimonadales; family GWC2-71-9; genus JADJOM01. The sequence goes on from CAZYIV010000115.1 coordinate 7,694, forward strand.
CGCCGGCGCGATCTTCAGCGTGCTGCAGCCGGTGCTGCTCTCCGGCGCTCCCTACCCCGACAGCGACCGGCTGGTGCTCCTGCGAGACGCCGACCCCGACCGGCACCCGCACATCGGCTACCAGACCTACGCCGACCTGCGACAGCAGCTCACCGGGGTGGAGCGCATGGCCGCCCTGGCCTACTGGGCGCCGACGCTGGGCGGCGCGGGCCAGGAGCCGGAGCGGCCGCTGGCGATGCGGGTGACGCACGACTTCTTCCGCACCCTGGCGGTGACGCCGGCGCTGGGACACGACTTCAGCGCCGAGGAGGACCTGCCCGGCACCCGGAACTCGGTGGTGATCCTCACCCACGAGCTGTGGCAGCGGCGCTATGCCGGGGACAGCGCGATCATCGGCCGGCCGATCCTGGTGAACGACCAGGCCGCGACGGTGATCGGGGTGCTGCCGGCGACGTTCGAGAACATGCTGCTGCCCACGGCCCAGCTCTTCGCCCCGCTGGGCTACGCCGAGGGCGAGCCGCAGGCCTGCCGCAACTGCCGGCACCTGCGGGTGATCGCCCGGCGAAAGGCGGGCACGACCGAGGCGGCCCTCGATGGCGAGCTGGCGCGCATCGGTGCGGTCTTCAGCCGCGAGTATCCCGACACCTACGCGCCGGGCTACCTCGGCGCCACCCCGCTCAACCAGTGGCTCACCCGGGGGTCGCGCCCGGTGCTGCTGGCGATCACCGGCGCGGTGGCGCTGCTGCTGCTCATCGCCTGCCTCAACGTCACCAACCTCTTCCTCGGCCGGGCGATCAAGCGGCGGGGAGAGTTCGCGGTGCGGTCGGCGCTGGGCGCCGGCGCCATGCCGCTGGTGCGGCAGGTGGTCGCGGAGGCGGTGGTGCTGGCGCTGGCCGGCGGCGCGCTCGGCGTGCTGCTGGCGTTCGCGGGGACGAAGCTGCTGGTGGGGCTCGCCCCGGGCGATGTGCCCCGGCTGGGCCAGGTGCGGGTGAACGGCGGCGTGATGCTGTTCACCCTGCTGCTGGCCACCCTGACCGGCATCGTCGCCGGGGCGACGCCGGCGCTGGCCGCGCGGCGGGCCAACATCGCCGGGCTGCTCCGGGACGGCGGCCGCTCGATCATCGGCCGGCTGGGACGGCGGGTCCGCGCGGGGCTGGTGGTGCTGGAGGTGTCGGTGGCGCTGCTGCTGCTGACCGGGGCGGGACTGCTCACCCGGAGCCTGGGCAAGCTGCTGGAGGTGACGCCGGGCTTCGATCCGGAGGGCGTGGTCACCTTCGAGCTGCAGACCTACGGCCCGCGCTACGCCGACGACGCCCCGGTGCACCACTTCTACCAGCAGGTGGTGGACGAGGTGCGGGCGCTGCCCGGCGTGACCGGCGCGGCGGTGGTGAGCCAGCTGCCGCTCTCCAGTGACTACGACACCTGGGGCATCCGGCTGGAGCAGCCGACGGCGCAGGCCGGCCAGCCCGACCCGAACACCTTCCGCTTTGCCGTGTCGCCGGGGTACCTCGAGACGATGCAGATCCCGCTGCTCAAGGGCCGCGGGTTCACGCCCGCCGACAACGCCGGCGCGCCACCGGTGGTGCTGATCAACGACGCCATCGCCCGGCAGCTGTTCCCGGGCCGGGACCCGATCGGGCAGCGGATACAGCTCGGCGGAACCGACTCGCCGTTCCGGGAGATCGTGGGCGTGGTGGCCGCGGTGCACCACCAGGGACTGGACGTGGGCGCGGAGTCGCAGATCTACCTGCCCGAGACCCAGAATCCGTTCGCCGACTCACGCATGGTCCTGGTGGTGCGGGGCCGCGCGGCGGCGACGACGCTGGTCCCCGCGGTGCGCCAGGCCATCCACCAGGTGGACCCGACGGTGCCGATCGCCACGGTGGCGACGATGACGGACTACCTGCAGCGGCACGCCGCGACGCGGCGGTTCGCGCTGGCGGTCTTCCAGTGGTTCGCGATCGGGGCGCTGCTGCTGGCCGCGCTCGGGTTGTACGGGGTGCTCGCCGCGAGCGTGGCGGAGCGGACCCGGGAGATCGGGATCCGCAGCGCGCTCGGCGCGCCGCGCCGCTCACTGCTGCTGCTGGTGGGGCGGTTTGCGCTGGGGATGACGGCGGCGGGCGTCGGGATCGGGCTGGCCGGCGCGCTGTTCGGCAGCCGGTTGCTCGGGTCGCTGCTCTACGGCGTGCAGCCGACGGACCACCTGACGCTGGCCGTGGCGGGCGCGGTGCTGCTGCTGACGGCAGGCGCGGCGGCGGCGGTGCCGGCGTGGCGGGCGATGCGGGTGGAGCCGGTGGTGGCGCTGCGGGAGGAGTAGGGAGACGGCGGACGGTAGGACGGTAGGACGGTAGGACGGTAGGACGGTAGGACGGTAGGACGGTAGGACGGTAGGACGGTAGGACGG
>CAZYIV010000116.1:0-9900 GCA_964647615.1 uncultured Gemmatimonadaceae bacterium
GTGAACAGGGTGGGCGTGATGATGCCGCGCTGCAGCCCGATGTTCAGGATGATCAGCTCCATCAGGCCGCGGGCGTTCATCAGGGTGCCGATGGCCAGGGCGTCCCGGTTGGGCTCGCGGTGGAGCCGGGCCGCGGCCCAGCAGGCCACGCCCTTGCCCAGCGTAGCGGCGACGATCACCACCAGCACCAGCAGCCACAGCCCGGGGGTGTTCACCAGGCCCAGCCGGGTGTTGAGCCCCGAGTACACGAAGAACAGCGGCAGGAGGAAGGTAGTCGTCATCGGCCCGACCAGGCGTTCCAGCTCCTTCGCGAACCGGCCCCGGGGCATCGCCACGCCCATGATGAACGCGCCGAAGACGGCGTAGATGTGGATGAAGTCGGTGAACCACGCCCCCAGCATCACCAGGCTGAAGACCAGCGAGAGCATTCCGGGCGTCATTCTCCCCTCGCGCTCGACCCGGTCCCCCAGGCGCGCCAGCAGCGGCCGGCCGAACAGCAGCACCACCGCCACGTAGCCGAGCCCGCCACCGATGGCCGTGGCGGCAAAGGCCGGGTCGTCGGTGAAGCTGGCCAGCACCACCGCGAGCACGCACCAGGCCGCGGCGTCATCCAGCGAGCCGGCCGCCAGCGCCAGGGTACCCAGGGAGGTCCCGGCCAGGCCGCGCTCGTAGATGATCCGCGCCAGCATGGGGAAGGCGGTGATGGACATCGAGGCGCCCATGAACAGCACCACCTCGGTGCGGCTGGCGGTCAGGGCAAAGAAGGCGTCGTTCCCGTGCAGGTAGAGCGCGATCGCGCCACCGAGCGCGAAGGGGGCGATGATGCCGGCGGCGGAGATGGTGAGGGCGCTCGGGAACCGGCTCCGGATCAGGCTCAGATCGAACTCGAGCCCGATCGTAAACATGTACACCGCCAGCCCCACCTGGGCGACGGCGAACAGGATGGTGTTGGACTCCGGCGGGAAGAGGTACGCCTTGGCCGCCGGCAGCAGCAGCCCGAAGAGGGACGGGCCGAGCACCACGCCGGCGATCATCTCGCTCACCACCTGTGACTGCCCGATCCGGGTGAACAGGGCCCCCATCCCCCGGCAAACCGCCAGGATGACGGCCAGCTGCAGGAAGAACAGGACCGAGAGATCCATGTTGGACATGAGGGGGGGCCCGGTGGGCGCGAGGTGCCGCGAGACCAGTGCAATCCCGATGCCGCAGGTCTGGACGCCCCGGGCCCCCTTCCGGGGCCGCCGGCTGGGGGTAGCGCGCGACGGAAGTTGTCGCTCTTGACCCACACCGGGGGGGGAACGAGCCTTCCAGCGCATCCCCACCCCGGCCAGGAGCCCCGCCGTGCCCCGCAGTCCCCGGAACACCCACGCCACCTCCCTGAAGGGCAAGTCGCTGCGTCCCGAGAGCCTCATGATGAGCTACGGCTACGATCCGAAGCTCTCGGAGGGCGCCCTCAAGTGCCCGATCTTCCAGACCTCCACGTTCGTCTTCGAGTCGGCGGAAGCGGGGAAGGCCTACTTCGAGGTGGCCTACGGGCTCCGCGAGCGGGGGGCCGAGGAGCCCCAGGGGCTGATCTACAGCCGGCTCAACAATCCCGACCTCGAGGTGCTCGAGGACCGGCTGACGCTCTGGGACGGGGCGGAGGCCTGCGCGGTGTTCGAAAGCGGCATGGCGGCGATCGCGACCACGCTCCTTGCCTACGCCCGGCCCGGTGACGCGCTGCTCTACAGCCGGCCGCTCTACGGCGGGTCGGACCACCTGCTGCACCACTTCTTCGCGCAGTACGGGGTGGAGGCGATCGGGTTCATGGCGGGCACCCCGATCGCCGAGCTGGAGCCGGTGGCGATGCGCCAGGTGGCGGGCCGACCGGTGGCGGCAATCCTGGTAGAAACGCCGGCCAATCCCACCAACGCGGTGGTGGACATCCGCGCCATCGCCGACCTGGCCCGGCGGCTCGCTGTGGGCGACCGGCGGCCGATGGTCGTGGTGGACAACACCTTCCTCGGCCCGCTGTGGCAGCAGCCGCTGCGGCACGGTGCCGACCTCGTGGTCTACAGCGCCACCAAGTTCCTCGGCGGGCACAGCGACCTCATCGCCGGGGCCTGCCTCGGGTCGCACGCGGCGCTGGCGCCGGTGCGCGGGCTGCGAACCTTCCTCGGCACCATGGCCGGTCCGTGGACCGGGTGGCTGCTGCTCCGCAGCCTCGAGACGCTCAAGATGCGGATGACCGCCTCGATGAAGAACGCCCGCTACGTCGCCGACGCGCTGCGCGACCACCCGCGGGTCCGCCGGGTCCACTACCTCGGCCACATGGAGGAGACCGACCCGATGTACCCGGTGTACCGCAGGCAGTGCACCGCGCCGGGTTCGCTGATCGCCTTCGAGGTGGACGGCGGGGAGCCGGGGGCGTTCCGCTTCCTCAATGCGCTGCAGCTGGTGCGCCTGGCGGTAAGCCTGGGGGGCACCGAGTCCCTGGCCGAACACCCGTTCTCGATGACCCATGCCGACGTGCCCGCCGAGGACAAGCTGCGTCTCGGGGTGACGCCGGGCCTGGTACGGCTCTCGGTCGGGGTCGAGCACTTCGAGGACATCGTCGCCGACGTGACCAACGCACTCGAGGCGGTCTGAGGCCGGCGCCGGCATGCGCATCCGCGACTTCCAGGCGCTGGTGGACCGGTTGCTCGCCGAGGTGCCGGCGGAATTCCTCGACGGGGTGGCTGGTGTCGAGGTGGCGCCCACCACACTGCCCCATCCCGAACGGGAAGGGATCTACACCCTCGGCGAGTGCATCCCCGTGCCGTCCGAGGGTGGCCTCGAGGGCGACGTGCGGAGCCGGGTGGTCCTGTACCACGGGTCATTCCAGGCCCTGGCGCGGCTGCAGGACGACTTCGACTGGCGCGCCGAGGCCTGGGAGACCCTGACGCACGAGCTCCGCCATCACCTGGAGTGGCGGGCCCGGGTGCCGGACCTCGAGGACTTCGACTGGGCGGCGGAGCAGAACTTCGCCCGGGTGGATGGCGCGCCGTTCGATCCCGACTTTCCGCTGTCGGCGGAGCGGGCCGGCACCGGGGTCTACCGGCTGGACGAGGATTTCTTCGTGGATTGCCCGGTCCGGGCTCTGCCGGCGCAGGTCGAATTCTCCTGGCACGGGGCACGGTACGCCGTGGCGATGCCCGACGGGAGCCACCTGCCCGCGCTGCTGGTGGTGAACGGGGGTGTGGACCCGGCCCCACCCGGGGAGCTGGTGCTGCTGGTCCGGCGGCCGCCGGGATTCCTGGACCTGTTCCGCCGCCGCCGAGAGCCATTCCAGGCCCGGGTCTCGGCACGTGTCGTCCCACCGCCTGAGCCGCTAGCTTACACCGCTGGAGCACCGGAGGGTGCCCCCGGCGGCCGCCGCGGCCACCGCTCCGATTCACACCGTCCCGACCGATGAGCCTGTCCGATGACGCATGAAGCCCTGACTACCCTGAGCGGCGCCGAGGTGCTGCTCCGCGCCAAGCGCTTCTTCCAGAACCGGATGCCGTCCAGCGCCGCCTTTCCCGAGAAGGAAGGCCCCACCTGGCTCGCGTTGCGAGGGCAGGGCGGGGAGGAGATCGCCCTGAGCGTATCCGGAACGGAGGGCGGCACCCGGGTGCGCGCCTCCACCCTGCTGTTCGACCAGGCGGTGGGACGGTTCCTCTCCACCCTGCCGGTGCCGGCGGAGGTCGCATGAGCACGATCCCCGTGCGGGTCATGGTGCAGGACGCCTGGGACGAGGTCTCCCTCGACGTGCCCGGCACCACGCCGGTCACCGAGCTCAAGCAGCGGGCGCTGGCGCTGACCCACGTGGTACGAGAGGCCGCAGAGTACCAGGTGAAGTACCGCGGCGCGCTGCTGACCGACGAGGCGCGCTCGCTGGCCGACCTGGGCGTGGTGCCCAATGCGGCCCTGATCGTCCTCCCGCGCCGCCGCCGCCCGGTCCGGTAGCGCTGGTGCCGTCCACGGTCCGCGGGCGGGGACGCGCGACCACGATCGTGGCCATGGGCGTGCTGGTGCTCGATGGCGTGCTGCTCGGCCTGGCGGGCCTGTGGGGGCGGCGATACGGCCTGGTGCTGGGCGGCGGAGTGTGCCTGCTGGCCGCGGCCGGCGTCGGGCTGCTGTGGCGCCGCTACCAGCGGCAGCTGGCCGAGGTGGAGGCCGCCCGCATCGCCGTGAAGGAGGAGGTGCTCGCCCTGCGGGCGCTGGTCCGCGGGGAGCACCAGGAATGAATCCCGTCGCCGTCTTCACCCATCCCGACTGCATCCGCCACGATCCCGGCCCGGGGCACCCCGAGTCGCCGGCGCGGCTTATCACCGTGCTGGCCGAGCTCGAGGGGGATCCCCGGGCCGACGTCCGCGTGGCCCAGCCGGGGGGGCGGTTCGACCTGCTGGCGGTGCACCCCGAGACCCACCTGCGGCACCTGGAGCAGTGGAGCGCGCAGGGGGGTGGGATGGTCTCGGTGGACACCATCGCCAACGAGGCCAGCTGGGCGGCGGTGCTGGGGGCGATCGGCGCGGTGACCGCGGCGGTGGACCACGCCCATGGGGGCCACGGGCACGCCTTCGCGGCGGTACGGCCCCCGGGGCACCATGCCCTCGCCCAGCGGGCCATGGGCTTCTGCCTGGTCAACAACGCGATGGTGGGCGCCCGGCGGGCGCAACGCTTCGGGCGGGAGCAGGTCCTCATCGTCGACTGGGACGTACACCACGGGAACGGCACCCAGGCGCTCATGGAGCAGGACCCGACGGTGCGCTACGTCTCCCTGCACCAGCACCCCTGGTACCCCGGCACGGGAATGGCCGAGGAGCGGGGTGTCGGCAACGTATTCAACGTCCCCCGCGGGCCCGGGGCCCCGGCCCGGCGCTACGTGGAGGACCTGTGGGCGGGGATCACCGCCTCGCTCGCCGATTGGACCCCGGACCTGGTGCTGCTCTCGGCCGGGTACGACGCGATGGCCGGCGACCCGCTTGGCGGCTTCACGCTGGAGGCCGCCGACTACGTCACCCTGACCATGCGGCTCCGCGAGCGGCTGCCCGGGGTGCCCGTGGTGGCGCTGCTCGAGGGCGGCTATATCCCCGAGCGCACCGCCGAGGGCGTCGCGGCGACGATCGGGGCGCTGGTATGAAGGAATCCGGGCTACTCCCCGCGGCGGGCGACCGGTAGATTGCGCCGCCACCCGCACCCGACTGCTCACCGGAGCGATCCATGCCGAAGCCGCTGACCCTCACGACCGAGATCCTCGAGTTCCGCACCCGGCACCCGTTCATCATCGCGCGGGGCGGGCGCACCGAGTACCGCACCGTGATGGTACGGCTCATGGACGAGGACGGGGTCGAAGGGTGGGGTGAGGCCGCGCCGGCCCGGATCTACGGCGAGACCACCGAGACCGTCCTCGCCGCGCTGCAGAACTATGCCGAGTACCTCCCCACCGACCCGTTCCTCGTCGAGGACACCGAGCGGCACTGGGAGAGGCTGCTGGCGCTGCATCCTTCGGCCCGGTGCGCACTCTCCAGCGCGCTGCACGACCTGGTCGGCAAGAAGCTCGGCGTCCCGGTCTACAGGCTGTGGGGGCTCGACCCGGCGAAGGCGCCGCGCTCCACGTTCACCATCGGGATCGACACGGTCGAAAAGCTCCGGGTCAAGGTGAAGGAGGCCGCCGAGTACCCGGTGCTCAAGATCAAGCTGGGCAGCGACCATGACGAGGAGATCCTGCGCACCATCCGCGAGCTGACCGACAAGGAGCTCCGGGTGGACGCCAACACCGGCTGGACCACCAAGCAGGCGATCCGGATGCTTCCGATCCTCGAGGAGTACGGGGTGACGGTGCTGGAGCAGCCGCTGCCCGCCGACGATCACGCCGGGCTCGCGGCGGTGACGCGGGCGGCGCGGATCCCGGTGATCGCCGACGAGAGCTGCCTGGTGGCGGGCGACATCCCGCGCCTCGCGGGCGTGGTGGACGGGATCAACATCAAGCTGGCCAAGTGCGGCAGCCTGCGGGAGGCGCTGCGGATGATCGCCATCGCGCGGGCGCACCACCTGATGGTGATGGTCGGCTGCATGATCGAGAGCTCGATCGCCATCACCGCCGCGGCGCACTTCACGCCGCTGGTGGATATCGTGGACCTCGACGGCGCCGCCCTCCTCGCCAACGACCCGTTCGCCGGGGCGAGCATCGCCGGCGGGCAGGTGCAGCTTCCCTCCGGTCCGGGGCTCGGCCTCTCCCGCCGATGACCCCGGCGTACGGGCTGGTGGCGTTGCCGCTGCCACTGGCCCAGCCCTACACCTACCAGATTCCCGAGAGCCTCGCCGACCGGGTGGTGCCCGGCGCGCGCGTGGTGGTGCCGGTGCGCCAGCGCGAGCTGGTCGGCGTGGTCACCGGCCTCACCGACGAGGCGCCGGCCCAGCGCGCCCGGGAGGTCCTCTCCGCCCCCGACGACGAGCCGGCGCTGCCCGTCCCCCTGCTCGAGACGGCCACCTGGATCGCGGGATACTACGGCGCGCCGATCGGGCTGACCCTCAGGGCCATGCTCCCCGGGGCGCTGTGGGGCGAGTCGCGGGTGCTGGCGGAGCTGACCGGGCGGGCGGTCCCGGGCGGCGTCGCGGGGCAGGTCGGGGAGTGGCTGGAACGGAAGGGTGGCGTGGCACCGGTGGCGTCCATCGCCCGGGCACTCAAGCGCCCGGTGTGGGACGCGCTCAATCGGCTGGCCCGGGTCGGCGCGGTGACGCTGACCGTGGAGGGGCCCGACACCGACGCGGCGGTCCGCACCGAGCGGGTGGCGCAGCTCACCGCGGCGGTCCCCTCGCTGGCGGAGCGGGAGCAGCAGTTCCGCCGCAGCCCGGCCCAGCGGGCGCTGGTGGAGGCGCTGGAGGAGCTCGGCGGGCGGGCGCCGGTGCGGCACCTCCTGGAGCAGCTGGCGCTTTCGCGCAGCGGGCTGGACGCGCTGGTGGAGCGCGGCCTGGTGCAGCTGGAAGAGGTGGAGGCGGCGCGGGACCCGTTCCGGGACCTGCCCGCAACCCCGCCTCCGCCCGCACCGACCGCGGCCCAGGCGGACGCGCTGGAGCGGATCGCGGCGCTCGCGCCGGGGGACGGCGCGTTGCTCTTCGGCGTCACCGGCAGCGGCAAGACGCTGGTGTACCTCGAGGCGATCCGGCGGGCGCTCGAGGCCGGCCGCGGCGCGGTGCTGCTGGTGCCGGAGATCGCGCTCACCCCGCAGACGGTGGGGCGGGTGCGCGGGGCCTTTGGGGACCAGGTGGCGGTGTTGCACAGCGGCCTCTCCGACGGCGAGCGGGCCGACGCCTGGCGGGCGCTGCGGCGCGGGGAGCGGCGGGTGGCGGTGGGGGCGCGGTCGGCGGTGTTCGCGCCGGTGCGCGATCTGGGCGTGATCGTGGTGGATGAGGAGCACGAGGCCAGCTACAAGAACGGCGAGGCGCCGCGGTACCACGCGCGGGAGGTGGCGCTGGTGCGGGCCCGGCTGGAGGGGGCACGGCTGGTGCTGGGCAGCGCCACCCCCTCGCCGGAGAGCTTCCATCGGGTGGGTCCGCGCCTGACCCTGCTGCGGCTGCCGGAGCGCGCGGGGCAGCAGCCGCTGCCGCCGGTACAGCTGGTGGACCTGCGGCAAGCGCCGCGGGTGCGCGAGGCGGGCGCAGTGCCGTGGAGCGAGGAGCTGGACGCGGCGGTGCAGGCGGCGCTGGCCCGGCGGGAGCAGGTGCTGCTGCTGCTCAACCGCCGGGGCTTCGCCGCGACGCTCCAGTGCCAGGCCTGCGGCGCCGCGCGGCAGTGTGGCCGGTGCAGCATCTCGCTCACGGTCCACCAGGCGCCTCCGGCGCTCCGCTGCCACTATTGCGGGCACGATGAACCGATCCCCGCCGCCTGTCCCGAGTGCGGGGGCGGGGTGCAGCGGATGCGCGGCGTGGGGACCCAGCAGCTGGAGCGCTTCCTCGCGGGGCGCCATCCCGAGGCGCGGCTGGCCCGGATGGACCTTGATACGACGAGTGCCCGGTGGAGTCACCAGGCGATCCTCGACCGGGTGGGCCGGGGCGAGGTGGACATCCTGCTCGGCACCCAGATGATCGCCAAGGGGCTCGACTTCCCCAACGTGACGCTGGTGGGCGTGGTGGACGCCGACACCGGGCTGCACCTCCCCGACTTCCGGGCGGCGGAGCGCACCTTCCAGCTGCTGGCCCAGGTGGCGGGGCGCGCGGGCCGCGGCCCCAAGGGTGGGCGGGTGGTGGTCCAGACCAGGAACCCGGAGCACTACGCGCTCACCATGGCGGCCCGGCACGATGCCGACGGGTTCCTGGCCCGGCTGCTGGAGGAACGACGCGAGCCGCCCTACCCGCCGCTCAGTTCGCTCGTGAACCTGGTGGTCTCCGGCGAGGACGAGCTGGCCGTGGCGGATGGCGCCGGGGAGGTCGCCGTCTGGTGCCGTGCGCTGGTAGACGCGCAGGCACTGCCGGTGATGGTGCTGGGGCCGGCGCCCTGCGCCCTGGGACGGATCAAGGGGCGATGGCGCTGGCACGCGGTGCTGCGGGGTGAATCGGAGGCGCTGGGGCGGATGGTGCGCTATGCCGCCGGGCGGTTGCCGACGCCGGCGCGCACCCGGGTGGTCCTCGACCGGGACCCGGTGAGCCTGCTCTGAACGACGAGGCCCTCCCGCCGCGGACGGCAGGAGGGCCCCGGACGGACCACGGATCGCCTAGAAGACGACCTGCAGCCCGGTGGTGAAGAACCGGTCGGTCTTCTTGAAGCCCGGCTCCGGCTGGTTGTCGAAGTGGATCACGTACCCCGCCTTGAGCGCAATGCGACTCGAGATCGGGGCTACCAGCGCGGTCTCGGTGTTGATCCGGGTGTCCGCCCCGTCCTTCAGGTTCTGCAACAGCTCGCCGGTCTGCTGGAAGAACGCCGCCTTGTTGAGCATCTGCTTGAACAGCAGCGCCCCGCGGCCCGAGCCGAAGTTGTTGCTCTTGCCCGCGATGTCGCGCTGCTGGTTGGCCGAGAGACCGCCCTCCAGCGTCACCGTCGTCGCCTCCACCGCCAGCAGCTTGAAGCTGAGTCCCGCGCCCTCCTCGAAGCGGCGCGAGATGCCGGCGAACTCGTTGCGGTCCCAGCCGCCCAGCCCGTAGAATCCGAGCCGCTCGGTGATGGCATAGTCCCCGCGCAGCGTGGCCACGTAGTTCTCCGCCGACTTCTTCCCGTCGGTGCGACCGTACACCGCCGCGAAGCCCTGGCCGAAGGTCCAGCGGCCGGTGGTGTAGCTGGACTTCTGGCCGGCGTTCAGGGTGGTGGTCGAGGTGTTGCCCGCCGTGTTGACGAACCCGAAGTCGGTCTGCAGCGTCCACGGACGCTTGGGCGCCTCGTCCTGGGCGGCGAGCGGGATGGCGAGCAGCAGCGGCAGGGCCGCGAGGGTCAGGCTTCGGATCAGGGAACCACGCATCGTGAAACGCTCCTCCAGCAGGGGGATCGAGGTCACTTCTTGGAGACGGTCTCTTCCTTCAGGACCTTCTTGGCGAACAGGAACACCAGCCAGGCCACGATCAGGAAGTTAATCAGGGCCGCGAGGACCGGACCGATCGCGAAGGGCCCCACGGCCCACGATTGCCAGTCGCCGCTGGGCAGCACCAGGCTGACGACGGGCATCAGCAACCCGTCCACGATCGCCTTCACCAGCTCGCCCGCCTTGGCACCGATGATCACGCCGATGGCCAGGCCGATCACGCCATACTCCTTCAGGAACTTCAGGAACTCGCCCTGCATGGGACCTCCGCTGGGGTAGAAACGCGAACCGACCGGGACGCACCCGCGTCCCGGCCGGTCCCGGTGATGGTTCAGTTGGTGCGGGTCAGCTCCACGCGGCGGTTGGCCGCGCGGCCCTCGACGGTCGT
>CAZYIV010000117.1:0-9822 GCA_964647615.1 uncultured Gemmatimonadaceae bacterium
CGGCGGAACACGGTGGACGTGCGGCTGCACCGGGCGCTGGCCCGGCTGCGGGCGCTGCTGCAGGAGGGTGGAACATGACCAATCAGGAACTCGAGGCCCGGCTGCGGGCCCTGGCGACCGCGGAGGCGCCGCCGGTGCCACCGGCGGGCGCCGTCGAGGCGATCGTGGCGCGGCGGGTGCGGGGGGAGCGGATCGCGGTGCCGGCGGCCGTGCCGTCGCGGCGCGGGATGACGTGGTGGGTGGTGGGGGCCGCGGCGGCCGGCCTCGCGCTCCTGTGGCCCGCCGGGCGGGACACGCAGCCGACGGGCGAGCGCTCCGCACCGGCGGCCGGGCGCGAGGACACCGCCCTCCGGACCGACGCGTACGGCGGCTTTCTGCTGCCGGCACCGCTGGCGGCGCAGGCGACGGCGGAGCCGAGCTATCGGCGGCTCGGAGAGCCGGCCGGCCCGCGCCTGCACCCCGGGCGCTGGCTGTACAGCATGCACGGCACTGACGCCGCGCGGGTGACCACCGACACGCTGCTGGCCTTCGCCATCGAACGGGCGGTCCGGGACGGTGCCGATGCCTGGCTCTTCCTCACCGGGCGGAGGCCGCCGCAGGGTGCCATCGTGTTCAATGATTCCACCTGGCTCAGCCATGATGCCCTGCGCCCGGTGGCACGCATCCGGCAGCTGGCGCCGCACTACCGGATCGAGGAGACCTGGCGCGCCGACGACGTCCTGACCGGGGAAACCCGCGGGGGGTTCACGACCTGGACCACCACCTCGCTCCGCGCCCCTAACCCCATGATGGGGCAGGGCGAACTGCTCCACTGGTACCAGCTGATCCCCCGGCTGCTGACCGAACCGCTGGGGCCCGGCTGGAAGGGGAGCCTCTCCCTGGCCGCCGGTACCGCGGCCGATTCCGGCACCGCCTACTTCAACCTGGCGGTCGTCCGGGGGGAGGCGATCGAGACCCCGGCCGGGCGGTTCGACTGCTGGAAAGTGGGGCTGGGCCGCGAGGACAACGGGTTCTTCTTCTGGGTGGACCGGCAGCGCGGATGGGTGATCGCCATCGCCGCGACCCGGGGTGGCGCGACCGACTATGCCCAGGTGCTGGTGTCAGGGGAGGACCTGCCGTGAGGTGACCCGCATCGAGGTCCGGACGCCGTCATCGCGAGGACGGGCGGAGGGCCGACGAAGCGATCCCACGGACCGTCATGGGATTGCCGCGGGCCCCCGGGCCGCCGGCCCGGGGTGCCCTCGCCATGACGTCGGAAAGTGCCGTCCCTTCTTCCGTCTCCCTTCTCCCGTCTCCCGCTACTCCCCCACCTTCCAGAACTCCACCCGGTTCTCCAGGAAGAGCGGGATCGCCACCCAGCTCCGCACCTGGTCCACGCCGATGTCGGCCGGGCTGTTGACCCCGGCGATCAGCCGCCTGGGGCCCGCCGAGTCCATGACGAACACCGAGGAATCGGCCCAGCTGGTGACCAGCACCTGCCCGTTGAGCACCTCGACGCCGTCCTGGCCCCCGGGCCCGTAGGCGATCGAGTCGCCGGTCGCGGCGCCGGGACTCCAGCCGAGCAAGACCGGCGTTCCGTAGCTCACCACCACGAACCGGCCGAGGGCCTGACTCCAGGTGATCCCGTTCGGCTGCCGCAGCCAGGCGCCCTCGGCGGCGACGGTGAGGTCGCGGCCGTGGAGGGCATAGATCCGGTCGGGGCCCGGGTGCTCGAAGCCGTTGGCGGTCACGACGGTGCCCATGTCGGTGACGTACACCGTGCCGTCGGGGCCGGTGGCGACATCGTTGAGGAACTTCGGGTCCTTCTCCGCCACCACGCTCGCCACCGGCAGGCCGGTCTTCCGGTTGAAGCCGCGCAGCGCGTCCTGGTCCGCGACCCAGAGGGTGTCACCCACCAGGGCCATGCCCTTGGGACCGTTGAGCACCACGCCGTCCCGCCCGCTCAGCACGAAATGCAGGCTGTCGATGCTGCCATCGGCGTTGAGCCGGCTGATGAAGCCGTTGCTGTCCTTGGCCACCGGCGAGCCGTTGATGTTGGAGACGAACCAGACCTGCTGCTCGGCGTCCCACAGCACCGACTCGGGGGTGACGAATCCCTCCGTCGCGCCCACTTTCGTGGCGGTGAGGGGCACGGCCTTCGCCGGGGCCGGGGTCTCCTTCCCGCCGCACGCGGCGGCGAGGAGCACTGCGATCGGAAGCAGCTGCACAGCCTTCACCGTGGACATCCTTTCCTGGGGGGCCTCTCCGCGGCTGAAGCCGCGACTCGGCATCTGTCGCTGAAGCGACGATGCCTCTTCTACCGTCTGTACCGTCCCTACCGTCTGTACCGTCTTACCGTCCTACCGCCCTACCGTCTTACCGTCATACCGTCCTCCCGTCGCACATACATCTCCCCGCCTCCCGCCCGGAACTCCGCCGCCTTCTCCGCCATCCCGGCGGCCGCCTCGCGGATGTCCTGGGTGATCTTCATCGAGCAGAACTTCGGCCCGCACATCGAGCAGAAGTGGGCCACCTTGGCGCCCTCCGCGGGCAGGGTCGCGTCGTGATAGGCGCGGGCGGTGACCGGATCGAGGGAGAGGTTGAACTGGTCCTCCCAGCGGAACTCGAACCGGGCCTTGCTCAGCGCGTCGTCCCAGGCGCGGGCCCCCGGATGGCCCTTGGCGAGGTCGGCGGCGTGGGCGGCGATCTTGTACGCGATCACCCCGGCCTTCACGTCTTCCCGGTCCGGCAGGCCCAGGTGTTCCTTGGGCGTCACGTAGCACAGCATCGCGGTGCCGTACCAGCCGATCATCGCCGCGCCGATGGCGCTGGTGATGTGGTCGTAGCCCGGGGCGATGTCGGTGGTGAGCGGGCCCAGGGTGTAGAACGGCGCCTCGCCGCACCACTCCAGCTGCCTGTCCATGTTCTCCTTGATGAGGTGCATCGGCACGTGGCCGGGGCCCTCGTTCATCACCTGCACGTCGTGCTCCCAGGCGATGCGGTTGAGCTCGCCCTGGGTCTTGAGCTCCGCGAACTGGGCCTCGTCGTTGGCATCGGCAATCGAGCCGGGCCGCAGCCCGTCGCCCAGCGAGAACGAGACGTCGTACGCCTGCATGATCTCGCAGATCTCGCGGAAGCGGGTGTAGAGGAAGTTCTCCTGGTGGTGGGCCAGGCACCACTTGGCGATGATCGAGCCGCCGCGGGAGACGATCCCGGTCATCCGGCTCGCCGTGAGCGGGATGTAGGGCAGCAGCACCCCGGCGTGCACGGTGAAGTAGTCCACCCCCTGCTCCGCCTGCTCGATCAGCGTGTCGCGGTACACCTCCCAGCTCAGGTCCTCCGCCACGCCGCCCACCTTCTCCAGCGCCTGGTAGATCGGCACCGTGCCGATGGGCACCGCGCTGTTGCGGAGGATCCACTCGCGGGTGGCGTGGATGTGCTTCCCGGTGGAGAGGTCCATCACCGTGTCGGCGCCCCAGAGCGTCGCCCAGCGCAGCTTGGCGACCTCCTCGTCGATGGAGCTGGCCACCGCGGAGTTGCCGATGTTGGCGTTGATCTTCACGTGGAAGGCGCGGCCGATGATCATCGGCTCGAGCTCGGGATGGTTGATGTTGGCCGGGATGATGGCCCGCCCCCGGGCCACCTCGCTCCGCACCAGCTCCGGCGCCAGCCCCTCCCGGATGGCGACAAACTCCATCTCCGGCGTGATCTCGCCCCGCCGGGCGTAGTGCAGCTGGGTCACCGCCCCCTGCCCGCGGAGCGGCGCGCGGTGGAGGGTGGCGGGAATCATCCCGTCGCCGGGGATGGAGCGGACCGGGGCGGGTGACACATTTCGCGCGGAGATCCATTCCTGTCGCAGGGCCGGCAACCCCTGCTGCACATCGTGTCCCTGGGGCCCGCTGCTGTCGTACACCTGCAGCGGCGGCTCGCCGCCCGAGAGGCGGATTTCGCGCACCGGCACCCGGATGCCGCGGGAGCCGCTGCGCCAGGCCTTGTGCGCGTGGGGAAAGGCGTCGCCGTAGCCGGCGGCGGCGGGCGCCATGTCAGGCGGGGTGCGGAGGGGGGTGGCCATGACGGGCTCCTTCCGAGGGAAACACGGGGAGGGAGCGGGTGTGCCGCGCTCCCTTCGCCGGTGTGAACCGGAGCAGGTTCCAAGGGTCTTTCTCAACCCGGCGGCGGGCGGGATCCGTCGTGATCCCCTCCACCCGCCGGATACCCCTGGCGGACGCCGAATCGTAACCCTGACCCCGCCGGGGTCAATGGCACGGCGAATGCAAAGCAACTGACCGGGACGGCGCCGGAACCGTGGCAGGACGGCGGGCGTTGCAGGAACAGGCGGGCGAAGGGCCGCCCTCAAGGTCGCCGGTCCGGCGCCGATATGAGAAGTCAGGAGGGGAGCGGACGTCGCTCTCCAGGAACACCCAGGAGACGGATGCGGATGTCGCAGTCGGCTGTGCAGGCCAGCGCGAATCTTCTCCATCGGCGGAACTGCCGGGGGGTCGCGCACAACCCCGGGTGGGCGCGGAGCGGCTGACGCCGGCACTGATGCCGGTTCGAGGCCCCCGCGTCCAGCCCGGACGCGGGGGCCTCTCATTTTCGGGGAGGCGGGGAGGCAGGGATGCCAGGTCGGTGGACGATTCTCATGGCGGGGATGTCGCTGCTGCTGGGCGCGGGCCGCCCGGTGGGCCCGGGCGGCGTGCCCGGCACGCCGCACGAGGCGCGGATGGTGGCGGACCGCACCATCCGCGACGTGGCGGTGGCCGTCTACGACCCGGCCGATCCGGTGATCTACTACAACCCGGACCTGATGGCGCGGTTCAGCCCGGAGCTGCAGGACTTCTTCGTCGCGCACGAGCAGGCGCACATCGCGCTGCGGCACACGCGGCGCGGGCTGGAGGGATTGAGCGGCGCCGGGCGGGCCCGGGCGCTGCAGGCGAAGGAGCTGGAGGCGGATTGCGTGGCGGCCCGGCGGCCGGGCCCGGGGGCGCACCAGGCGGCGGTGGCGGCGGCGGCGTTCTTCGCCCGGCTGGGCGGCGCCCGCTTCGACGAGGAGCATCCCTCCGGCAGCGCGCGGGCCGCCGGGATCCTCTCCTGCCTGCCGGCTCAGGGCGAGTGGGTGGAGGTGGCCAGCGCCTCGCGCAGCCGCTGAAGCATCTGGGTGGTGGTGAAGGGCTTCTGCAGGAAGCGGGACTCGCCCTGGGCCAGCGCGGCCGGCCCCAGCGCGCTCGCGGCATAGCCGGACATGAACAGGCAGCGCACTTCGGGCCGCTCGGCGACCAGCAGCTGCGCCAGCCGCGGGCCGGACATCCCCGGCATCACGACATCGGTGAACAGCAGGTGGATCGGCCCCGGGTGCGACCGCGCCAGGGCCATCGCCGTCTCGCCCTCGGGAGCGGAGAGCACGGTGTAGCCGTGCTGCTCGAGGACCCGGCGGGTGAGGTTGCGCACCGCCTCCTCGTCCTCGACCAGCAGGATCGTCTCCTGCCCGTGATGGCTCAGCGCGGTGAGCTGGGCCGCCGGGGGCAGCTCCTCCGCCCCGACCTGCGGCAGGTCGATCAGGAACCGCGACCCCTGCCCCACCTCGCTCTGCACCGTGATGCTGCCGCCGCTCTGCTCCACGATGCCATAGGCGGTGGCCAGCCCGAGCCCGGTGCCCTTGCCCACGTCCTTGGTGGTGAAGAACGGCTCGAAGACGTGGTGCCGCACCTCCTCCGACATCCCCACGCCGGTGTCCTCCACCACGACGCGCACCCCCGCGCCCGAGGGGAGCCGCACGTTGAGCGTCTCGATGGTGAGCCGCCCGCCGTCGGGCATCGCATCCCGGGCGTTGACGGCGAGGTTGAGCACCACCTGCTCCATCTGCACCGGGTCGGCCCGGACCCGGCCCAGGTCCGGCGCCAGCCGGGTGACCAGGGTGACGTCCTCGCCGATGGTGCGGCGCAGCATCCGGCCGATCCCGGAGACCACGGCGTTGAGGTCGAGCACCCGGGGCTCGAGCAGCTGCTTGCGGCTGAAGGCGAGCAGCTGCTGGGTGAGGGCGGCGGCGCGGCTGCCGGCGGCCTTGATCTCCTGCAGGTCGTCCTGCAGCGGGTCGTCGGGGGGCAGCAGCCCGAGGGCCAGGTCGGCGTGGCCCAGCACGGAGGTGAGCAGGTTGTTGAAGTCGTGCGCGACCCCGCCGGCGAGGCGGCCCACCGCCTCCATCTTCGCCGCCTGGCGCAGCTGCTCCTCGCTGCGGCGGAGCGCCTCGCGGGCTTCGCGCAGGCTGGTGACGTCGAGCATCGCCCCGAACACCCGGACCACGCGGCCCTCCGCGTCGCGCTCGATGCGGGTGCGGTCGAGCACCCAGGCGTAGCTGCCGTCGGACCGGCGCACCTGGTACTCGCCCCGCCAGAAATCCGCGCCCTCCGCGAGCGCCCGGGCGTAGCTGCCGGCGATTGCCTCGCGCTCGTCGGGGTGGATCAGCTGGGCCCAGAAGGCGTCGCCGGGTTGCATCTCCTCCGGGGGGTAGCCGAGGATGTCGCGCACGTTGTCGCTCCACCAGTCCCGGCCCGAGAGGTAATCGCAGTCGTACACCACGTCGCTGCTGGTCGCGGCCAGGGCGCGGAAGCGCTCCTCGCTCCGCCGCACCGCGGCCTCGGCCCGCTTGCGCTCGATGGCGGTGGCCACCTGCCCCGCCACCAGCTCGAGCAGCGCCTGCTCCCGCTCGGAGTATTCGTAGCCGGCATCCCAGGTCTGCACCGAGAGCACCCCGGTCACCACGTCGCCGACTGCGAGCGGGACGCCCATCCAGTCGGCGGGCTCGGCGCCGACGAACGCCGCCTCCGCGGCGGACGGCACGCCGGCGGCGCGGCCGGCGCGGTAGCGGAGGGCCCGGCCGTGGCGCAGCACCCAGTCGGTGTAGCTGCGCCCCCGCTCGCGGGACACCTGGGGCGCCTCGCGCTCGTCCTCCCAGTAGGGGAACGTCACCTGGCCGTCCTCGACCAGCGCCACGTGGCAGTTCCGGGCCGGCATCAGCGCGGCGACGGCCTGGTGCAGCTGGGCAAAGACCTCGCGCAGGGTCGTCCCCTCGACCGCGGCGCGGGCCACGGCGCCCACCGCCTGCTCCAGCAGCTGCGATTCCTTGACCGGCGTGATGTCGCGCGCCACCCAGAGCAACCGGTCCGCGCCCATCGGTGAGGCGGTCCCGGCGAACCAGTGCGGGACGCCCTGCAGCGCCTGCTGGTACTCGACGGTCACCGGTCGTTGCTCGGCAAAGGCGGCGCCGATGGTGGCCCGGGCGAGGGGCGCCACGTCGGGCGGGAGCACCTGCTCGAGGGTGCGCCCCACCACCTCCGCCGCGGGGCGGAAGAGGTAGTCCGGCCGGGTGGGGGCCACCCGGAGGAAGGTGCCCTGGCGGTCGAGCACCAGGATCACGTCGGGCATGGCGGCGAGCACCGCCTCCAGTTCGCTGGCGGTGGCGCGGAGGGCGGCCTCGCCCCGCTTGCGCTCGATCACCATCGCCACCTGGTGCGACACGAACTCCAGGATCTCCTGGTCCCGCTCGGTGTAGCTCACGCCGGGGTCGTAGGTCTGCACCGCGAGCACCCCGATGGTGGCCCCGCCCACGATGAGCGGCACCCCGATCCAGTCCACCGACTCGGTGCCGAAGGCCTCGACCTCGCCCCGGTGCCGCAGGGCATCGATGCTGGCGGGCCGGTCCCGGAGCGGGCGCCCGGTCCGGATGACGTATTCGGTGAGCCCGTTGCGGGCCCGGCGCGGGGACGGCGGCGGGTCGTACTGGTCCACCCAGTAGGGGAAGCTGAGGCTGTCGCTCGAGGCGTCGTACAGCGCGATGAAGAAGTTCGCGGCCGGCATCAGGCCGTTGACGATCCCGTGCAGCGCCGGGTACAGCGCATCGAGGTCCGCGGCCACCAGTGCCGCCTGGGCGACGCGGAACAGGGCCGACTGCAGCCGCTCGGCGCTGGCCCGGGCGGTGATGTCCTGCAGCGCGGCGAGCGACCCGTCGAAGCCGCCGTCCGCGTTGCGCAGCGGCCAGGTGTGGATCAGCACTTCCACCAGGCTGCCGTCGCGGCGGCGGCGCACCGTCTCCCGCCCGGGCAGCGGCTGGTGCCGGCCGTCGAGGATCCCCTGGAACTCGTCGGCCCGTTCCGGGGGCACGATCGGCAGCGGCTGCCCCAGCACCTCGGCGGCGGTCCAGCCGAAGAGCCGCTCCGCCTCCGGGCTCCACAGGTTCACCCGGGCCTCGCGGTCGAGCCCGATCATCGCGAGGGGGGCGGAGGAGACCAGGGCACGGTAGTGATCGTCGGCGACATGCTCCCGGCGGCGGGCGGACTCCCGCTCCGCCGCGCTCGCGGCCAGGATGAGGCCGGTGCCGCTCACGCTCGCCTGCAACAGGCCGTAGAACAGGCTGAACGAGATGACCCCGTCGCGGGGCAGGAAGAGCAGGTGGCTGATGGCCTCGGCACTCAGGCCCCAGGTGGCGAGCGCCACCAGGGTGGCGCCCCGGGCGCCGAAGCGGAGCGCGGTCCAGGTCACGACCGGGAAGGCGATGAACAGGTACAGGGGCGTGATCGCGTGGGTGAGCGAGGCCGCGACCCCCATCGCCCCCACCAGGCCCCCCGCCTCCCACCAGCGTCCGCGTGTCGGGGCGCCGGGCCGGCGCCCCAGCCAGGCCGCGGCGAGCGCGCCGATCAGCAGCGCCGAGTTGGCGTGGGCGATGAAGATGGAGATCCCGACCTGCAGCGGATACCCGTGGTTCGGGGTGGGCTGGACCAGGACGCCGATGACCGTGATCACCGCCGCGACCAACGGACCGAGCACCACCCCGTACGCGGCGAATCCGACGACCGACCGGAGCGTCTCGAAGGTCGGCGGTCCCCCCTCGCGCCGCCGGATCAGGTAGGCAGGCAGCGCGACGCCGACGATGTTGGCCAGGCTGCAGGCGATGATGAGGGCTGGCCCCTGGTTCTCCTCGTGGAGGTTGACCCAGAGCGCCACGGCCAGGACCGCGGGCCAGACCCGCGCCCCGCACAGCAGCAGGGCGGCGAACGCGACCCCGGTGAGTGGCCACAGGGGCGGCCGGCCCCCGTGCAGCATGGGCATCACCTGACTCACCTGGCTCGCGGCGAAGACGGCCAGGCCGACCAGGAGCAGGTGCAGCAGGTAGGTGAGCGGGGTCCGCGCGGGGGTCACCAGGGGCGCGGGGCGCATGGCGGTGTGGTTAGCCGGGGCCGGGGGCATCAGGCATGACGACGCGCTGGTAGCTCCACAGGCGCATCATCGCCGTGAAGGCCTCGCTGAGCTCGGAATCGAAGTCCAGGCCCGTGCGTTCTTCCATGTACGCCAGGGCGACCTCGATGGGCCACGCTTCGCGGTAGGGGCGCGCGGTGCACAGGGCGTCGAAGACGTCGCAGACGTGCACCAGGCGGCTGGCGAAGTGGGTGTCACGGGGGTAGCGGAACCGCGGGTAGCCGTGGCCGTTGATCATGATGTGGTGCTCGTAGGCCACGGTCGCCGCGAGGTCGAGGTTCTTCTCGCGGGCGATGATCAGGCGGGCGCCGTCCACCGGGTGCCGCCGCAGGGCGGCGAGCTCCTGGTCGGTGAGCGCGCCCTTCTTGGTCAGGATGTCCTTCGGCACCCGGACCTTGCCCAGGTCGTGCAGCAGGCCGGCGATGCCGAACTCCCGCACGTCCTTGGCCGAGAGGCCGATGTACTCCGCCAGCGCCATGGACAGCACCGACACGTTGGTGGCATGGGTGGTGGTGTACTGGTCGTAGCTCTTGAGCTGCAGCAGCGGCAGCAGCATCCGGCTCTGGCTGTGCATCGCCAGCGACAGCGAGCGCA
>CAZYIV010000118.1:0-2427 GCA_964647615.1 uncultured Gemmatimonadaceae bacterium
GCCGCTTCTGGTCCAGCCCCGTCGCCACCCGCTGCGGGGTGCCGAAGCCGCTCCGGGCGGCGAGCGCCTGCACCTCCACCAGCACCGGGCGGGTGCCTTCCATCAGCGCGGTGACGGCGCTGCCGGTGCTGCCGGTGTCGCGCGCGGCCAGGAACAGCGCGGACGGATTGGGCACCGGCACCAGGCCGTGACCGGTCATGGTGAACACGCCGATCTCGTCCACCGAGCCGAAGCGGTTCTTGGTGGCGCGGAGCAGCCGGTGGTCCAGCGTGGCCTCGCCCTCGAAGTAGAGCACCGTGTCCACGATATGCTCCAGCGTCTTGGGCCCCGCGATGCCGCCACCCTTGGTGACGTGCCCCACCACCACGACGGCCGCCCCGGTGTCCTTGGCGAAGCGCATCAGCCGGGCGGCGCACTCGCGCACCTGCCCGACGTTGCCGGGCGCGCCCTCCAGGACCTCGGTGTACACCGTCTGGATGGAATCGAGGATCAGCAGCTCCGCCTCCACCGCGAGCGCCGCCTCGAGGATGGCCTCCAGCCGGGTTTCGCCCAGCACCCGCACCGGCCCGGCGTCTTCCTCGAGCCGCCCGGCGCGGAGCCGCACCTGCTCCGGCGACTCCTCGCCGCTGGCGTAGAGCACCGTGCGGCCTGCCGCCTCCAGCCGCGCCGCGGCCTGCAGCAGGAGGGTGGACTTGCCGATCCCCGGCTCGCCGCCCACCAGCGTCATCGAGCCCGGCACCAGCCCCGACCCGAGGACGAAGTCCAGCTCCGGCAGGCCGGTGCTCCAGCGGACCAGCCGCGACTCCTCGATGTCGCGCAGCCGGGCGGGCGCCACCGCCCCGGCCCCCGCGCGCGGGGCCGCCGATCGGGCGGCGCGGTGCGGCGCCGCGAGGACCACCGGCTCCTCCGCCACGCTGTTCCAGGCGCCGCAGGCCTCGCAGCGGCCCACCCACTTGGGGTGGTCGTGGCCGCACTCGGTGCAGCGATAGACCGACCGCGCCTTAGCCACGCGCGCCCCGCTCAGACATACTCCGGCTCCTCCCGGTCGCTCAGGCTGGCGAAGCGGGTGAACTGCTTGTGGAAGTGGAGGTCCACGGTGCCGGTCGGCCCGTTGCGGTGCTTGGCCACGATCAGCTCCGCCTTGCCCTCGTTGCTGTTGCCGTCCTTGTCCATCTGGTCGTACATCTCGGGCCGGTGGATGAACAGCACGATGTCGGCGTCCTGCTCGATCGCGCCGGAATCGCGCAGGTCGGAGAGGATCGGCTTGCGCTCGCCGCCCCGCTGCTCGGAGGCGCGGGACAGCTGCGACAGCGCGATCACCGGCACCTCCAGCTCACGGGCCAGCGCCTTGAGTGAACGCGAGATGTCCGAGATCTCCTGCACCCGGTTCTCGGCGTAGGCGGGGCTCCGCATCAGCTGCAGGTAGTCCACCACCACCAGCCCCACGTCGTTCTCCATCCGGAGCCGCCGCGCCTTGGAGCGCATCTCCAGCAGGGTCAGCGCCGGGGTGTCGTCAATCCAGATGGGGCAGCTGGCCAGCACCCCCGCTGCCCGCGCCAGCATGGTGAAATCGGCATCCGACAGTGTGCCCCGCCGCACCCGCTGGCTGTCCACCCGCGCCTCGGCGCAGAGCAGCCGCTGCACCAGCGACTCCTTGGACATTTCCAGCGAGAACACCGCCACGCCCTTGCCGCTCTCCGCCGCGTGGGCGGCGATGTTGAGGCAGAAGGCGGTCTTGCCCATGGAGGGCCGGGCCGCGACGATCACAAGGTCGGAAGGCTGGAACCCGGTGGTCATCTCATCCAAGTCTTTGAAGCCGCTGGGAACGCCGGTAATCTCCTTGCCCTGCGCGTGGAGCCTTTCAATGCGCTCCATCGTGGGCCAGAGCATCTCCTTCAGCCGGCTGAACCCCTCCGCCTTCTGGTACTGCGAGATCTGGAAGATCCGCGACTCCGCCTCGTCCAGCAGGTCGGTGGCGGGGAGCGCCCCCTCGTAGGCCTGGGAGACGATCGCGGTCGAGGTCTCGATCAGGCGGCGGAGGATCGCCTTCTCCCGCACGATCGCCGCGTGGGCCTCGAGGTTGGCCGCCGTGACCGCCGCATCGATCAGCTCGGCGAGGTAGACCTCGCCGCCCGCCGCCTCCAGCTCGCCCTTCCGCTCCAGCTCGTCGCGCAGGGTGACGTGGTCGATCAGCACCCGGCGCTCGATCAGCCGGCGCATGGCGCGGAACAGCCGCCGGTGCCCCTCCTTGTAGAACAGCGAGTCGTCGAGCAGCTCGACGCTGCGGAGCGCGGCGTCCTGGTCGAGCAGCATCGCGCCGAGCACCGACTGCTCGGCCTCGTTGCTCCACGGCGCGCCGCGCACCGGCGACGCGGTGTCCGCGCCACCAGAGGGCATCGGGTGAGGACTGAAGGAGGGAGTCGTCAT
>CAZYIV010000118.1:2527-9741 GCA_964647615.1 uncultured Gemmatimonadaceae bacterium
GGATTCCGGAGCAGCGCGGCGGGGTGATAGGTGACGACCAGCGGGATCCCGCCGTAGCGGTGCACCTGGTTGCGCAGGTGGCCCAGGCTCTGCTTCACGCCGAGCAGCCACTCCGCCGCCGTGCCGCCGAGCGCCACCAGGACCTTGGGCCGCACCAGCGCGATCTGCCGGTGGAGGTAGCCCAGGCACGAGGTGGCTTCGTCAGGGAGCGGCTTGCGGTTCTGCGGCGGCCGGCACTTCACGATGTTGGCGATGTACACCGTCTCCCGCGGGCAGTCGATCGCGGCGAGGATCTGGTCCAGCAGCTCGCCCGCCTTGCCCACGAAGGGGCGACCGGTCTGGTCCTCGGTGGCGCCCGGCCCCTCACCCACGCACATGAGCCGCGCGGCGGGATTGCCCTCCCCCGGGACCACGTTGATCCGGCCCTG
Source organism: uncultured Gemmatimonadaceae bacterium (assembly GCA_964647615.1). GTDB lineage: Bacteria > Gemmatimonadota > Gemmatimonadetes > Gemmatimonadales > GWC2-71-9 > JADJOM01. Next base: position 2,956 of record CAZYIV010000118.1, read on the forward strand.
ATGCAGGCGGCACTTCTGGCAGGCCGCGATCAGCGCCGCGACCTGCTCCAGCGAGTCGGCGCGAGTGACCTCGTCGCCCAGTAGCGTGATGGCCGGCGGCTCCACCACCAGCCCGGGACCCGGGATCGGCGGCGCGTCCTTCTTCCACTTGTTCATCGGCCCCTCGGCTGCCGCGGGAGTCGGTGCCGGCGCGGCTGCGGGTGGCGTGCGGGGCGGTGCCGGCATCGCGTCGAGCGCGGGGCCGCCTGCCGGCTCGGGCTGGGCCTCCCGCGCGCGGACGGGCGTGACGTCGGGCGGCGGCTCGACGGCCGCGGGGGGCGGCAGTGCGCCGAGCGGCGCGGACAGGATCACCTCGGACCCGCCCAGCTCCGCCTGCTGGCGCAGGTACCGGGCGCGGCTATCGTCCAAGGGCGGGCTCCACCCGGTCGAGGATCGCATCCGCCACCACCCGCTTCGACGCGAGCGGCACCTCCAGCGCACCGCCTGCGCGGTCGAGGATCACCACACGATTGGTCTCGACCTCGAACGCCGCCCCCGCCTCCAGCGCGTCGTTCACCACGATGAAGTCCAGGTGCTTTCGCTCCAGCTTCGCCTTGCCCTTCGCCACCGCGTCGCCGGTCTCCAGTGCGAAGCCCACGACCACGCTGCCCCGCTTCCGCGCGCCGCGGGTGGCCTGCAGGATGTCGTCGGTGGGTGCGAGGGGGAGCGAGAGGTTCCCCTCCTGGCGGGGACGCTTGGCCTGCGCCGCTTCCGCCGGACGGTAGTCGGCGGGCGCCGCCGCCATGACCAGCAGGTCCGTCTCCGGCAGCCGCTGTTCCACCGCCTGCCGCATCTCCGCGGTGGTCTCCACCCGGACGACGGTCACCCCCTCCGGCGCCGGCAGGCTGACCGGGCCGGTCACCAGCGTCACCTCGGCACCCCGCTCCCAGGCCGCCTCCGCCAGCCGGTATCCCATCTTGCCGCTGGAGCGGTTGGTGATCAGTCGCACCGGGTCGATCGGCTCCCGGGTGGGACCGGCGGTGACCACGACGCGCTTGCCGGCGAGCGGCGAGCTGGGACGGAGCAGCCGCGCGGCATGCGCGAGAATCTTGTCCGGCTCGCTCATGCGGCCGGGACGGTCGGAGGGCCCCTCCGCCAGCGGCCCGACCTCGGGGCCCACGAAGGCCACCCCGCGGGCGCGGAGCAGCTCCAGGTTCGCCCGGGTGGCGGGGTGGGCGTACATCTCGTCGTTCATGGCGGGGGCCAGCAGAATCGGCACGGTGCGGGCGAGGAGCAGTGTGGTGAGCAGGTCGTCGCCGAGGCCCTGCGCCACCCGTGCGATCAGGTGCGCGGTGGCGGGGGCGACGATGATCAGGTCCGCGGCCTGCGCCAGGCGGACGTGATCGAGCGCCGTGCCGGCGCTCCACAGCGAGGTGAGGACCGGCCGTCCCGACAGCGCCTCAAAGGTGAGGGGCCGCACGAACTCGGCGGCCCCCCCGGTGAGGACGACGTCCACCCGCGCCCCCGCCTCCGCGAGGCGCCGGACCAGGAAGCAGCTCTTGTAGCTGGCAATCCCGCCCGACACCCCCACGACGACGTGGCGGCCCTCCCACACGGTCACGCCTCGGAGCGGCGCCGACGGGAGATCTTGTACTCGAGTTCCCCGGTGCAGAGCTTCTCGAGCGCCTGGGTGGTCATCTTGGTCTGCCGCTCGATCAGCCGTTCCTTCGGCAGCTCGTTGATGTGGCGGGCGAACTTCGCCGCCACCAGCACGCCGAGGTACTTGTTGCCGGCCTGCCGCGCCGCTTCGGTCGGGGTGTAGATCTTCATCGTCCTGCTCCTCGTGGGTTACAGCCGTCGAGCGGCATCCGCGATCTCGCGCCGGAGCCGCTCGGTCCGCGCGTCCAGGTCGTCCTGCCGGGAGACCCGGCGGCTCTCCGCCGCCAGGATGCCGAGGACATCGTCCACGGCCCGGTCCAGGTCGTCGTTCACCACCACGTAGTCATACTCGCCGGCGGCGGCCAGTTCCTCCGCCGCGATCGCCAGCCGGCTCTCCAGCGCCGCCCGGTCCTCGGTGCGCCGCGCGGCCAGCCGCGCCACCAGCGCCGCGCCGTTGGGCGGCACCACGAACACCAGCACCGCATCTGCCATCTGGCGCCGCACCTGCCGGGCGCCGTTGATCTCGATGTCCAGCACGACATGCCGGCCCGCGGCGAAGTGGCTCTCCACCTCGGAGCGGAGGGTGCCGTAGCGCCGCCCGTTGTAGCTGGCGTGCTCCAGGAACTCCCCCGCCACCACCCGCGCCTCGAACGCCTCCGGCGCCAGGAACCAGTAGTCCCGGCCGTCCACCTCACCCGGGCGCATGGCGCGGGTCGTGGCCGAGACCGAGTACCCCACATCCGGCCGCGCGGCCAGCACCCGCCGCGCCAGGGTGGTCTTGCCCCCGCCCGAGGGCGAGGAGAGCACCAGCAGGAACGGCGTCACTCGAGGTTCTCGAGCTGCTCGCGGAACTTCTCGAGTTCGCCCTTCATGGCGACCACCTGCTGCACGATCTCCGCGTCAGCCGCCTTGCTGCCCATCGTGTTGACCTCCCGGCCCAGCTCCTGCGCCAGGAAGCCGAGCTGCTTGCCCGCCGGCTGGTCCCCCGCGAGGGCGGCGCGGCAGGCCGCGATGTGGGCGGCGAAGCGCACCAGCTCCTCCGTGATGTCCAGCTTGTCGGCCAGGAACGCGAGCTCCTGCGCCACGCGCTGGTCATCCACCGGGCGGCCGTCGAGCAGCTGGGCCACCGAGGCCCGCAACCGGTCCCGCTCCCGCACCAGCCGCTCCGGCGCCCGCGCCGCCACCACCTTCGCGGCCGCTTCCAGCAGGGCCAGGCGGTGCCGTAGCTCATCGGCGAGCACCCCGCCCTCGCGCAGCCGCATCGCCTTGCAGGCGGCAATCGCGTCCGCCACGATTGGTTCCAGCTGGGCCCACTCGATCGCGGGCGCCTCCTCGCGGCCGGTGGTGATCACGTCCGGCTGCCGGACGATCATCCCCAGGTCCACCTGGCCCGGCAGGCCGAGCGCCTGCTGCAGGTCGGCGAGGGCCAGGGCCACCGCCCGCGCGCGCTCCAGGTTCACCGTGAAGCCGGCGGCCTGGCGCTCCGGCGCCTCGGCCCAGTACACGCTCACGCTCACGTGCCCGCGGTCGAAGTCGCGCCGCAGCCGCTCCCGCAGGTCCGCCTCGAGCGGCGCGAGGTCATGCGCCAGCTTGAGCGACGGATTGAAGTGGCGGTGGTTGACGGTGCGGATCTCCACCCGCATCCGGCCCCCGCCGACCGCACCCTCCCCGGCCCCGAAGCCGGTCATGCTGTAAGGCACAGGCGTCTCCGCACGGGTTCCGGCAAAGTGGCGAAGTATAACTGGCAACATGGGTTACGGCTAGCCCGCCGGGTACGGAGCCTTGCGCCCCGTCGCTGGAGAGGGATCTTCCCCCGCCAGCATGCCCGCCGCCGACGACCTCGCCTCCCGCACCCGCACCATCGCCCGCTGGGCCGGCCCCGTGGCCGGCGTGGCCATGGCGCTCCTGGCCCCCGCCACTCTGCCGCCCGAGGCCCGCCGCGCACTGGGCGCCGCCACCTGGATGGTCATCTGGTGGATCACCGAGTGCGTGCCGATCCTGGTGACCTCCCTCCTCCCGGTGGTCCTCTTCCCGGTGCTGGGCATCGCCACCGCGGCGGAGGCGGCGGCCCCCTACGCCAACCAGCTGGTGTTCCTGTTCCTGGCCGGCTTCCTCCTGGCGACCGGGCTGGAGCAGTGGGGCTGTCACGTGCGGATCGCCTACCGGCTGCTGGCGCTGGTGGGGCTCACCGGGCGGCGTGCGGTGCTGGCGGTGATGCTGGCGACGGGGCTGCTCTCGATGTGGATCTCCAACACCGCCACCGCCGCGATGATGTACCCGATCGCGCTGGCGATCGCGGCCCTCTTCCCCCCCGACGAGGCGGGGCGTGAGGTGCGGGCGGCCCTCATGCTGGGCGTCGCCTACGCCGCGTCCATCGGCGGGATGGGCACCGTCATCGGCTCCCCGCCCAACCTGGTGGTGGCCGGCGCCCTGGAAGAGCTGACGGGGACCCGGGTGAGCTTCCTCCAGTTCATGGGACTCGGGCTGCCGCTGGTGGTGCTGCTGCTCCCGCTCTGCTGGATGATCCTGGTGCTGGTCTGCTTCCGCCGCCGCACCCACCTCGGCGAGGGCGGCGAGTCGCTGGTCCGCGACCGGCTGGCAGCGCTGGGTCCGGTCGCCGGCGGCGAGGCGCGGATGTTCCTCGTCTTCGGCGCCACGGCGCTGGCGTGGATGCTCCGCGAGCCGAAGCATTTCGGCGGGTTCACCCTGCCGGGCCTGACCCAGCTGGTGCCGGCCCTGTCCGATGCCGCCGTGGGCGTCGCGGCGGCGCTGGTGCTCTTCCTCCTGCCCGGCCGCACCCGCGCGGGCGAGCTTCGCCCCCTGCTGCGCTGGGCGGAGGCGCGGCAGATCCCGTGGGACGTGCTGTATTTCTTCGGGGGCGGGCTCTCGCTGGCGGCGGTGCTGGAACGGCACGGGGTGACCACCTGGCTGGGCCAGGGCCTTGCGGGCCTGCAGGGGCTCCCGGGGTGGGTGATCTACCTGGCGATGGCAGCGATGGTGGTCTTCCTCTCGGAGCTGGCGTCAAACCTCGCCGTGGCGACGATGATGATGCCCATCGCCGCCGCGCTCGGCCGCTCGCTAGGGCAACCGCCCGCGCTCCTGATGCTGGTCGCGGGCTTCGCGGCCTCGGTCGGCTTCGCACTGCCGATCGCGACGCCGCCCAACACCATCGTCTTCGGCTCGGGGGCGGTGACGGCCCGGGACATGGCGCGGGCGGGCCTGCTGCTCGACCTGGTGGCGATCGTGGTGGTGGGGCTGGTGATGGCGGTGCTGGGGCCGCTCATCCTGGGGACGTGAGGAGGGCGGCCGCCTAGTTGGCGAACTCCCACTTCACGCCGAAGGTGCTGCCGAAGTTGAGGATCGGGAACCGGGGGACGTAGGTCTTCCGGCTCGCCTGCAGGTTGTAGCGGTCCCAGTAGAGCAGGAAGTGATCGAGGCGGATCTCGATCTCGGTGCGCCAGAACGAGGCGCCGTTCATCGCGATCGCCGCCCCGGTGCTATCCCGCCCGATGATCCCGTCACCCCACGACTCGAATGCCAGCTGGGCCTTGAAGTCGAAGATCCCGCTCCGGAACCGGCGCAGGAACTTGGACCGGATCGTCGCGCTGGTCAGCGAGTGGGTGGGCGGCACGCCGTCGGGACTGCCCTTGGTCGCCGGGTCCGAGTACCAGCCCTCCAGGGTCAGCCACTTTCGCGGGGCCAGCCGCCACCCGACCGTGAGCCAGTCGGTGCGGGGCGCATCGGCCACTGCGGGGATCGAGGGGAGGAAGGGCCGGTACGGCAGCGGGCGGAACGCATCGCTCCGGGCGTAGCCCAGCTCCAGCCCGCCCCACGGCCGCTGCCAGCCCAGCGTCGCCTGCCAGTCCGTCAGCGACTGGGCCTTGTCGGTGAGTACCGCGGGCGCCGCCACGATGGTCCCCTGGCGCAGCGCACCGGACAGCGCGAACCCGAGCGGCAGCCCCAGCCCGCCACGGACCAGCGCCCAGCGGCTGGTGCGAGACCGGTCGTGCCGCTGGTAGCCCACCTCCGCCGCGGTGCTGACGCCGGCGGTCGGGGTCCACCCCGCCTCCGCCCGGAGATCCCACGGGGTGAACCGCGAGCGGTTGAAGACCCGCGCCGAGAGTCCCGCCGTCGGCGACCGCCACCCGACGATCACCCCGCCCTGCCGGATCGCATCGGTGATCCCGCCGCCCTTCCAGCCGGTGCGCGCGACGAAGCCGTCCACCCGCCATCCGAGGTCGCCGGGCTGCGCCCGCCAGTAGGCCCGGAGCTGGGCATCATTCCGGGTGCCGGTGAGCCGGAGTTCCAGTGTGTCCGGGCTCTCGATGAACGCCTTCCGGTCGGGGCTGCCGCGCAGCAGCTGGGCCTGCACCCCCATGCGCTCGTTGGGGACGTAGCTCCCCTGCACCCACATCGTGGTCAGGTCGAAGTCGCTGGAGGTGCCGGTCGCGGTCGGGGCGACCATCCGTTCGCCCGCGGCGGAGAAGCCCAGCCCGCTCGGAAACCGGTACTCCAGGGCGCCGGCATAACGGGCGATGGACTTGTCCCCCGAACTGATCCCGATCCGCGAGTAGGGCGCCTTGCTCTCGTGCCGGTCGGTGAAGAGCAGCACCCGGATCCCGGCAGGCATCCGTTCGATCTCCACCCGGTCAAAAAGGCTGAGCGAGAACTGGGACGGGTCCACCCCGATGGAGTCGGGGCCGAGCGGCAGGTACGGCACGCCGTCCACGAAATACTCGACGCTGGTCGGGCCGCGGCCACGGAAATTCGGGTACTCCGTGCGTCCGAGCCACCCTGCGCGCCAGAGATACACTCCCGGCACCCGCTGCAGCAGGTCGGAGAGGGTTTCGGCGAGGGCCCAGTCGAGGGAGTCCCGCGAGAGCACGATGCGGCTCGCGGGCGTGCCGGGGACATTCACCCCCGGCAGCGGCATCACCGGCAACCGGATCCGGAGCGCCTTCTGTGCCTCGAGGTAGCGCTCGGTGGTGTTGACGGTGTCACGGCGCAGCGAATCCGGCGGCAGGGAGTCGAACGGCAACTGGCCCGCCACGGGGCGGGCCAGCACCACCAGCGCGGCGACCACCGCCGCGCGCCACCGGCTCCGGCCGGACCGCCAGCTCACCCCGCCCGCCCGAGGACGAACTCGGC
>CAZYIV010000119.1:0-9528 GCA_964647615.1 uncultured Gemmatimonadaceae bacterium
CCCTGGGTCAGGCGCACCTCGAGCGCCAGTTCGGAGCGCTCGATGGGGACCGCGATGCCCCCGCCCGCCGTCCAGGCGACATCCCAGTCCTGGAAGGCGGTGCTGGTGATCCGGGCGCACGCCTCACGCAGCTGGGAGACCCCGCCCTGGATGAACTCGACATTGCACCCGATCTGCACCGCGGCCGCGGCGCCACCGGTGAGGACCAGCCGGGTGCCGGCGGGGAATGGCACCCGCGCCCGGAGCAGCAGCGGCAGTTCCACATAGACCAGGTCGAGCTCGAGGCGCACCGGGGTGCCTCCGCCGGTCGGAGGCACCAGCGTCGCCCCGCCCTTGCTGGCGATAAACAGCCCCGACTGTACCGCGAGGTACCGCCCGAGCGGCGTGCGCAGGTACGCGCCGGCGGTGGCCCCGGTGCGGTGCCGCACCCCGGCGGCGTCGGGCCCGCTGAAGTCGGAGATGGTGTACCCCAGGTCCACGCCGAGGGAAAAGCGCGACTGGGCCGAGAGCCCCGCCGGGACGAAGCAGAGCAGCAGGAGCACCAGGCCCCGCATCCTCGGGCGTCTCACGCGCCCCGCGCCTCGAGCGGGGCGTTGGGCCGCAGCGCCTCGGTGGGCCCGCCGGGGCGGCGCAGCGGCCCCTCGGTGGGGAGGATGAACCAGAAGGTGGCACCCGCCCCGGTCACCGACTCGCAGCCGATGCTGCCGCCGTGCATCTCCACGAACCGCTTGGACAACGCCAGCCCGAGACCGGTGCCCTGCTGCACCCGGCTGGCCGAGGGATCCACCTGGCTGAACTCGTGGAACAGCTTGGGCATGTCGTCCTGGGCGATGCCGATGCCGGTATCGCGCACCGAGACCCAGACCGCCTCGCGGGCCACGTGGCGCACGGTGTCGCTGGCGCGGTCCGAAGGGATCGGGAGCGGCGCCCGGGTGACGGTGGCGGAGACCGTCACCACCCCGGAGTCGGGGGTGAACTTCGAGGCGTTGGAGAGGAGGTTGTAGAGGATCTGCCGGATGCGCACCCCGTCGGCCAGCACCGGCAGCGGCTCCTCGCCGATCTCGAGCCGCATCTGCTGCTGCTTGGCGGAGCGGAGCGGGGCGGTGTCGGTGACGGCGCCGAGGATCACCTGCCGCAGGTCCGTCGGCACGAGGGCCAGCGTCATCCGGCCGGCCTCGATCTTCGACAGGTCGAGCACCGAGTTGATGAGGCCCAGCAGATGGTTCCCGTTCCGCAGGATGGAGTCGAGGAACTCGCGCTGGGCCTCGTTCACCGGGCCCAGCTCCTCGGTGAGCAGCAGGTCGCTGAAGCCGTTGATCGCGTTGAGCGGGGTGCGCAGTTCGTGCGACATGTTGGCCAGGAACTGGCTCTTGAGCTCGGTGGCGCGCTGCAGCTCGCGGTTCTTGGCGGCGAGTACCTCTTCCTTGCGCCGGCTCTCGGCCAGCACGTGGGAGCGGTCCAGCCCCACCACGATCTGGTTGCCCATGGTCTCGAGCAGGTGCAGGTCGGCCTCGGTGAACGGCTCGTGGTCCCGGCGGTTGAACGCCGCCAGCACCCCGATCACCAGCCCGGCGGAGCGGAGCGGCACGCAGGCCAGCGCCTGCAGCGGCAGGTCGGGAATCGAGAAGTTGCGCGGGTCGGCCGACATGTCGGGGACGCTGAGCGGTTCCTCCTCCGTCACCACCCACCCGAGGATGGAATGGTCCACCGGGAGCAGCCGGTCGAGCGCGGCGGTGATGGGCCCGCTCCCCGCCACCAGCCGGACGAACCGCCCTTCCTCCACCACGAAGCCGATCGCCGCGCTCTCGCAGGCCAGCAGCTCGGCGGTGGCGTCGGCGATCACCAGCAGCACCGCCTCCACGTCGTCGCCGGAGACCATCGCCCGCGCCACCTCCTGCAGCCGGGTGAGCTCCCGGTCGCGCAGCTGCGCCCGCGCCTCGGCGGCGCCGAGGGCGGCGTGTTCCGCCGCCAGGCGCGCCCGCAGGCGCCAGTACGCCACGCCGGCCCCGGCGAGGGCCACGGCCAGCAGCGCCGCGAGGAGCAGGACGGTGGAGGATGTCATCGCGGGGACGCCGGCCTCCTGCCTGGCGGGTCAGTCGGTGAGGAGTTCCGAGAACGCGGTCTCGCCGGTGGCGAGCATGCGGCGGAGGTACGGGCGGCACAGGCCGCACTGGTCGCCGCAGCCGGTCTCGCGCTGCACGTCCTCCAGTGTCCACCCCTGCGCCCGCGCCAGCGGCAGCAGCCGCGCGAAGGGAAACTGGCGGCAGATACACATCGTGACGCTGATTATCGGCACGGGGGGCGGCCCGGGTGAGGTGGCACCCCGGCGGGACGCCGGCGCGTCACGGGTTGGTCGGGCGGATGTCGAGCTCGCTCACCAGCGCCCGGGGCGGCAGGGCGAGGGCCGCCACCACCGCGTCGGCCACGTCCTCCGGCTGCAGGATCTTCTCCACGTCGGGGTGGAGCATCCCCTGGTTGCGGATGAGCGGCGTGTCCACCGAGCCGGGGCAGATGGTGATCACCCGCACCTGCTCCTTCCGCACCTCGAGCATCAGGGAGCGGCCGAAGCCCAGCACCGCGTGCTTGCTGGCGGCGTAGGCCGTGCCCCCGGCAAAGCCGTTCCGCCCCGCCAGGCTGGCGATGTTGACGATGGCCCCGTGCTTCCGCTCCCGCATCCCCGGCAGCACCGCCCGGGTGACAAGGAAGAGGCTCCGCAGGTTGGTGGCCATCGTGGCGTCCCAGTCCTCCACGGTGAGCTCGGCGAAGGGCCGCAGGCGGGCCACGCCGGCGTTGTTCACCAGCACGTCCACCGGGCCGAGCGTCCGGGTCACCTCCGCCACCAGGGTGGCGACATCGGCCTCGAGGCCGACATCGGCCGGGACGCCGCACGCGGTGATGCCGGCAGCGGCGAGTCCCTCGAGCAGGACGCGCAGCCGGGAGGGGGTGCGGGCGCAGACGCCGACCTGGTAGCCGGCCTCGCCCAGGCTGAAGGCGATGGCGCGGCCGATTCCCTCGGTGGCGCCGGTGATCAGGGCAACGGGCATGGCCGGAATCTAGGGTGCCACGGGGGCGGGACCAGCCCCGCCGGACCGGAGCGCCGCCACCTGCTCCCGCAGCTGTCGCAGCTCATGGATCAGCTGGTGATGGTGGATTGCGTCGGCACTCGGCACCCGGCCGATGAAGCAGAAGGTGCCGCCGGGGTAGAGGATCGCCTGGTCCACGTCGGCGAGCGACGCGAACCCCTGCTTGCGGGCCGCCGCCTCCAGCTCCTCCGGGGTGATCTTTTCGTCCACCAGGCGGCGGTGATCCACCACGCCGCCACGAATCAGCATGTCGGGCCCGCCCTCGATGAACTCCCCCAGCTTCCGGTGCCGGAAGACCAGCGTCACCAGCAGGTAATTGGCGGTAAGCAGGACGGTGGCGCCCAGCATCCCACCGGTCAGGCTGTTGTCGTCGCCGATGATGGCGTTCTGCACCGCATTGGAGAGGGTGAGCAGCACCACCAGGTCGAACGGGTTGAGCTGCGCCAGCTCGCGCTTGCCGGCAAGGCGGAGCCCGGCCAGCAGGAAGAGGTAGACCAGGACCGGCCGGACGATCTTCTCGAGGACCGGGACACCGGGCACCAGCAGGTCATGCCAGAAGGGAGACATGGACACCACGCGGAACGGGAAACGGAAGGGGGACGCACCCCCAAGAGGTACGTCCCCCCGCCGGTCCGGTCCAGCCGCCCGGCTCAGGCGGGCACCGCCACCGGCGCCGGTGTACGGAGCCCCCATGCCGTGAGCACCGCCGCCGGCACGAACAGCACCAGCCCCGGCAGTCCGTCGGCCACCCGCATGTGGCCGGGCATGAGCAGCGTCGCGACCAGCCCGAGGTCGGCGGCGCCCGCCAGCACCAGGTTGAGCCAGAATCCGAGCCGCTGGTTGCGCCAGTTGAACCGGATGGCGAGCACCGTCACCAGCGCCCCGATCCAGACCATGTTCCAGGCGTGGAAGCCCAGCACCGCGGTCGCCACGGGGGGCACCGCATCCGGCACGGCGCCCGGGTTCACGGTGGCGAGCATCCGGAAGACGGCGGCGCCGCCGTCGTTCCCCAGCGTCAGCAGCATCACGGTGCCCCCGAGGACATGCACCACGCCCCAGAGCACGTAGCAGGCGGCTCCCAGCCGCGGCACGAAGGCGCTCATCAGGCCACCACGCTTTCCGGCCGCTCGGGCCGCGTGCCGCTCTCGAGCCAGGGCTTGAGGCACCCGGTGAGCAGCCAGGTCCAGCCCGGCTGCAGGCCCTGCAGCGCCATGTCGCTCAGCAGCCCGTAGGGGGTGTCGCGGAAGCGGAGGGTGGTGCTGTTGCCGTGCGGGCCCTTGGCCAGCCGGAAGGTCGTGACCGAGCGCGCCGGCCCGCCGTACTCCGCGGACATGTCACCGGCCCACTGCAGGCACTTGTTCGGCTCGAACACCGTGACGGTGCCGAACATCGCCCCCTCGCCGTCGCCCCAGTCCTCGAACACCCGGCCGCCGACCTGCGGCTCCACCAGGAACCGCTTGGGGGTCGTGCCGACGTAGAACTTCGCCGGCCACCACTCGCCGATGCCCGCGGTGAGCGAGCGCCAGACCTGTTCCGGTGGGGCGGCAATGTCGACCTCGAGCTGGATGTCGAGGCTCTTGAAGGCGGGGTTCGCAGCCATCGGGGATTCCTCCTGTGATTCGGCGTGTTGCTTGAGCCGGAGCAGGCGATCGGCCGGACCGGCCTCGAACGCCCGCAGCCAGCGGTGGTAGATCTCCTGGATCGGGACCGGGTTCAGGTGGTTCCACCGCACCCTCCCCTCCCGCCGCACCAGCACCAGCCCCGCCTCCACCAGCACGCCGAGGTGCTTCATCACCCCGAAGCGGGTGGACTCGAAGCGCTCGGCCAGCTGGCCGGTGGTCATCGGTTGCAGCCGGAGCAGGTCAAGGATGGCCCGCCGGGTCGGGTCGGCGAGGGCGCGCCAGACGCGGGGGTTCTCCTGGGGGGCGGGCTGGGGCTTCACCATAGGTGACTATTTAGTCACATATCACCCGCTTGTCAACACCTCCGCCGGGAGGCGCTACCTTCTCCCTTTCCATGACAGCCCCCCAGCCCGTCCGCCGCGGCGGCCGAAGCCGCCACCGGCCCATCGAGCCGCCACCCAGCTGGCGGGAGCGCCTGCGCGCCACCCGCCACCTCCCCCGGCTGCTCCGCCTGGTGTGGGACACCAACCGCCGGCTGGCCGCCGCGATGGTGGTCCTCCGCGGCTGCCGGGCGCTCATACCGCTCGGCGTGCTCTGGGTGGGGAAGCTGATCATTGATGCGGTGGTGGCGCTGGCGAGCGGCGGCACGGTGCCCCGCACCCCGGAGGACCCGGCTCTCCATCACATGGCGGTGCTGCTTGCCATCGAGTTCGGGCTCGCGGTAGTGGGCGAGGTGCTGGCCCGGGCCTCGGCGCTCACCGAGTCGCTGCTCGGCGACCTGGTCGCCAACCGCACCAGCATTGACCTGATGGAGCACGCGGCCAGCCTCGACCTCGACCAGCTCGAGGACAGCGAGGTGTACGACAAGCTGGAGCGGGCCCGGCGGCAGACGGTGGGTCGCATCGGCCTGGTCACCGGGCTGCTGGCCACCGTGCAGGACCTGGTGACCCTGGCCTCGCTTGCCGCGGCGATCGCGGTGCATGTCCCCTGGCTGCTGGTGCTGCTGGCGCTGGCAGTGGTGCCGTCGTTCCTGGGCGAAAGCCGCTTCGCCGCGCTCTCCTACTCGCTGCTCTTCTCCTGGACCGAGGAACGGCGCCAGCTGGACTACCTCCGCTACGTCGGCGCCTCGGACGTGAGCGCCAAGGAGGTGAAGCTCTTCGGGCTGGCCCGCTTCCTGGTGGGCCGCTACGCGGAGCTGTCCACCGAGTTCTCCGAGGCCAACAAGTCGCTCGCGGTCCGCCGCGCGCTGGTGGCGAGTGCCCTCGCGCTGGTGGGGACCCTCGGATACTACGGCGCCTACGCCGCCATCATCTACCTGACCGTCACCGGGCACGAGTCGCCGGCGGGGCCGTTCACCATCGGCCTGCTCACCTTCCTCGCGGCGAGCTTCCGCCAGAGCCGGGACCTGATCCAGCGCACCCTGCTCTCCGCCTCGCAGCTGGTGGAGCAGAGCCTGTATCTCGAGGACCTCTTCAGCTTTCTCGAGATCCAGCCGCGCATCCGGTCACACGCCGGGGCGCCCGGGGTGCCGGAACCGTTCCTGGAGGGGTTCACCTTCGAGGACGTCGGCTTCCGCTACCCCAGCTCCGAACGCTGGGCGGTGCGCCACCTCTCCTTCCATATCCGGCCCGGGCAGCGCCTGGCGCTGGTGGGGGAGAACGGCGCCGGGAAGACCACGCTCGCCAAGCTGCTCGCACGGCTGTACGACCCGACCGAGGGGCGGATCCTGCTCGACGGGCGGGACCTGCGCGAGTACAGCGTGGAGAGCCTCCGGGCCAACGTCGGCGTGATCTTCCAGGACTTCTTCCGCTACGACTTCTCGCTGGGGGAGAACATCGCCGTCGGCGACGTGGCCCGGATGGAGGATCCCGCCGGCATCACCAGCGCCGCGGAGCGGAGCCTCGCCGATTCGGTGGCGGCCCGGTTCGCCGCGGGGTACGAGCAGCTGCTCGGGCGGCGCTTCGAGGGTGGCGTGGACCTGTCAGGGGGCGAGTGGCAGAAGGTAGCGCTGGCGCGGGCCTACCTGCGCGAGGCGCAGCTCCTCATCCTCGACGAACCCACCGCCGCGCTCGATGCCCGGGCCGAGTTCGAGGTCTTCCAGCGCTTCTCCGACCTGACCGGCGGCCGCATGGCGGTGCTCATCAGCCACCGCTTCAGCACCGTGCGCATGGCCGACCGGATCCTGGTGCTGCGGCAGGGCGAGCTGGTCGAGGAGGGAAGCCACGAGGAGCTGGTGCATCGCGGCGGGCTCTACGCCGAGCTGTTCCAGCTGCAGGCGGCGGGCTACCGCTAGCGCTGCCCGGTGTGATGCGGGTCACGCGGCTAACATTCCCGGTGTGTCATCGTCCTCCCTGACAACCTCCACCCGGGACCTGCCAATGTTCGCGCTGCTCGCCACGCTGCTCACCGCCGCCCCCCACCCCCGCGCCCCCCAGGGCGAATGGGAGCTGCTCGGCCGCCGGGAGGTCAGCTTCCGGGCCGAGCGCGATGTCATCTCCGTGACCGCCCGCGAAGGCACCTTCCGCGCGCTCAAGCTGGAGGTCGAGGGAGGCAACCTGGAGATGTTCAACATCCGGGTGACCTTCGGCGACGGGTCGGTCTTCTCCCCGGATACCCGGATCCAGTTCCGCGAGGGCAGCTGGAGCCGGACGCTGGACCTGCCCGGCGCCGCCCGGGTGGTCCGGAAGGTGGAGTTCTACTACCGGAGCGAGGGGCGCCGCGGCCGGGCCAATGTGCGGCTCTACGGAATGCAGGGCACCCGCGCACCGGAGCACGCCGAGGATCGGCCGGAGCCGGCGCGGCGGTTCGAGGGCTGGGACGAGCTGGGCGCCCGCACCGTGAGCTTCCGGGCGGAACGGGACGTGATCTCCGCCCGGGGCGAGGGCGCCTTCCGGCGGATCATGATCGCCGTGGAGGATGCCGATATGGAGCTGTTCAACGTGCGCGTGGTCTTCGCCAACGGCGAGGTCTTCTCGCCCGAGACCCGGCTCTACTTCCGCGAAGACTCGCGGACCCGGGTGATCGACCTGCCGGGCGCCGCCCGGGCGATCCGCCGGGTGGAATTCAGCTACAAGAGCGTGCGCGGCGGCGGCGATGGCCGTGCCGAGGTGCACCTGTACGCCCGCTGAGCGCGGCTCAGCCGGCGGGGTCGGCGCGGGGCGGGAGCGGTGGCTCCCGCCCCGCGCGCGTCTTCCGGGCCCGCGCGCTGACCGTGAACGCCAGCCGCCGCAGGCCGGCCGCCTCGGTGGCGGTGAGCCAGCGCTGGCCCTCGCCCACCGCCGCGAGGTGCAGCAGCGCGTGGCCCAGTTCGGCGAGGTAGAGGGGACGGATCCGTTCGGCGACGAAGCGCATGGAGCACGGTAGCTCGCCCGCGCCGCCGGCCTGGCGGCCGGACAACGCGGCCCGGGGCCGGCCCGACGCGGGCCCCCCTGAAGCCGCTTTCACGCCAGCCTCATGCGCAGCGATTTGACACCACCGGGACCGGCCCGCATGATAGCCCAACCCCATCAAGGAGGTCGGCCCCATGCGGGTCTATGGCTCAAACGCGATTCGCAACGTGGCCTTTGTCGGCCACGGGGCATCCGGCAAGACCACCCTCGTTGACGCCCTCGCCTTCGTCTCCGGTTCCAGCAAGCGCCACGGCAGCATCCAGGACGGCACCACCCTCACCGACTACTCCGCGGACGAAGTCGAGCGGAAGCACTCCATCTCGCTCGGGGTCGGCATCGCGGAGTGGAACGACACCAAGATCAACCTGCTCGACGCCCCCGGCTTCCTCGACTTCCTGGGGGAGGCAACGGCGGCGCTGTACGCGGCGGATGCCGCGGTGGTCGTCCTCAACGCCACGGGCGGCGTCGAGGTGGGCACGGAGAAGGTGTGGGAGATCTGCGATCATCTCCACCTGCCCCGGCTCATCTTCGTCACCCAGATGGATCGTGAGCGGGCCGACTTCGAGCGGGTGTTCGACGACGTCAAGGCGCACCTGTCGCCCAAGGTGGTCCCGGTGGAGGTCCCGGTGGGGAACGGCGCCGACTTCCACGGCATCGTGAACCTGCTGACCGACGAGATGCACGCCTACCGCAAGGGCACCCGGAGCGGCGAGTACGACGCCGCACCCATCCCCGAGGAGGCGCGGGAGCGCTACACCAAGTATCACGAGCAGCTGGTCGAGTCGATCGCGGCCACCGACGATGTGCTGCTCGAGAAGTACCTCGGGGGGGAGGAGCTCTCCCGCGCCGAGATCGTGGCGGGGCTCAAGCAGGGCGTGCTCAAGGGCGAGATCGTCCCCATGCTGGTGGGCAGCCCGACGCTCACCTACGGCATGCGGGCGCTGCTGACCGAGATCGTGGACCTCCTCCCCTCGCCGCTCGAGGCCGGGATTCCCGACCCCGAGGGCGACCACGGCTCGCCGCTGCTGGGCCACGTCTTCAAGACCGTCTCCGAGCCCCACGTGGGCGACGTCACCCTGTTCCGCCTCTACCGCGGGAGCATCAACAACGGCGACGAGGTGTGGAACCAGGAGCACAACGTCGCCGAGAAGCTCAACCACCTCTCGGTGCAGCAGGGCAAGGACCGCATCGAGGTGACCGAGCTCGCCGCCGGCGACATCGGGTCGGTGGCCAAGCTCAAGGACACCCACACCAACGACACCTTCTGCCAGCGCGACAACCCGGTGCACATGGAGCCGATCCCCTACCCCGAGGCGGTGGCCACCAGCGGGGTGGTGGTGAAGAACCGGGGCGAGGAGGACAAGCTCGCGGCGGGGCTGCACAAGCTGCACGAGGAAGACCCGACCTTCCACTTCGAGTACAGCTCGGAGCTGC
>CAZYIV010000120.1:0-9436 GCA_964647615.1 uncultured Gemmatimonadaceae bacterium
GCCGAGGTGAACGCCGCGATGCGGCCGGCGGGGGTTCCCTGATCCAGCAACACCCAGCGCTGCCACTTGATCGACGCGAGGACCGGCGTCTGCGCAGGATCGAAGGCATCCTGCTCCTCGCCGGGCAGTGGCGGGATCCAGTTCCCATCCCGCGCATAGATGCGGGATGGCACCAGCGCGAACGCCCGGGATTCTCGCCGGCGGCGGACCGGCACCACTTCAGGCGTCAGGAGCGCGGGCATCAGCGGATGTCCCGGTGCCAGAGGGCGACCGTCACGCCACCGAGCGCCAGGCCGCTCAGGGCATCGAGCACGACATGTTCCTTGAGCGTGAGGGTGCTGATCGCCACCAGGACCACGACCACCGCTCCCCCGAGACGCACTGCACGCCGGGGCCATGCCGCGCCGGCGAACGCCGCGGCCAGCAGGCAGTAGGCGACGTGCATGGAGGGCAGCGTGGCGTAGGGAAGGATCCATCCGGACTCGTGGAATCGCTGCTGCGAGGCGGCCGGCACCGCCGGCCAGGGTGCCCGGGCGGGGAGGATCAACTGGATCGCGGCGCCGGTGAGGGTCATCGCGACCAGGCTCACGATGGCGCGCTGGTAGGTGGGGGTCGGGAGCCGGAGCAGCGCGCCGCCGCCGCCGAGGACCACGTACGGATACGCGATCCAGTAGAGCGGCCAGGTGGCGGGGAGGTGCGGAATCCGCGCGTCGATCGGCAGGGTGGTATTGAACAGCGCGGCGGGTCCGCGGGCGGCGGTGACCCGGGTGACGATCCAGTAGCCGAGGAGGTACACCGCCACCGCTCCGGCGATGTGAAACAGCCGGTCGGCCCCGGTCTCGCCGAATGTGGATCCGGCGGAGGCGGGTGCTCCGCGGGTGCCGTGACCCTCCCTGGTCGCCATGCCTCCCCCTCACGGCCGGCCGGCGGTGCCGGCGCTGTGTGCGACGACTCCATGCTGAACCCGCGAGACCCGGTCGCTGCACCGCCGTGGCGGCAACCCTTCGTTGCGTCGGAGATGGAACGGCGTGGCGGAGGTGTGGCTCCGGTGGCGGCGCTGTGTGCCGTCAGGGGAAGGCGGTGGGGACCGGAGCCCTAACTACGGATCAGCGCTCGTGCTGTCAAGTTAGGTGACGGCTGTCGGAATGCCGGGGGACACAGGCACCCGCCGGCGCCGCCTCGGCCGGGAGGCGGGGTCCAAGGCCGACTTACCCGGTCGCCGATGGGCGACGGCGCCACCATCAATAGGATCGGTCCGGTCGGTGGCGGCAATCGCACCCCGGGGCATGCCCGCTCCCCACCCGCCCCGCGGGCGCCAGGACTCGGCTCGCCGTCCACCCGACCCAGGGGTATGTTCCCGCCGTGCCCCCTGAACTCGATCTCACCGCACTCCTCGCGCGCGCGGAGACGGACCCCGCTGCGCGGGACCAGGTGTTCACCGTCCTGTACGACGAACTGCGGCGGGTGGCGGACCGCCAGCTGCATCGCGGGGGCATGGGGCTCACCCTGGGCAGCACCACGCTGGTCCACGAGGTCTGGCTCGCGATGTCAGGCCGCGAGACCAGCTTCGCCGACCGGGCCCGGTTTCTCGGCTATGCCGCCCGGGCGATGCGCGGGCTGATCGTGGACTACGCCCGGCGAGGGCACGCCCTGAAGCGCGGCCGCCGGCTGGAGGTGACGCTCGACGAGCAGGATCCCGCCGCGCCGGCCGTGCAGGAGGCGAGCGCGGAGCTCGCCGCGCTGGACGAGGCCCTCGGGGCGCTCGGGGCGATGGACCCCCGGCTGGCGGAACTGGTGGACCTGCATCATTTCGCGGGGTTCACGCTGGCCGAGATCGCGGAGTTGCGCGGGGTGGCGGAACGCACGGTGCAGCGGGACTGGCGCAAGGCGCGGATGGTGCTGCACCGATCCATGCACGGCGATGCGCCGGGAGGGACGCCCTAGGGCAGCGAGCGCGACAGCGTCTCCGCCTGGCGGGTGGCGGGGTGGTCCGGGCCAAGCCCGGTGCGCAGGGCCTCGAGCGCGGGTACGAGCGCCGCGCGCGCCGCGGCGGTGTCCCCCTGGCGCAGCGCCAACCGGGTCTCGAGCAGCCCGACCTGACCGAGCACGCCGTTCGAGCGATCATTCCCCGGGTCCACCCGCGAGATCCCGGCGATCTGGCGCAGCAGCGCACCGGCCGCGGCATCCTTCCCCGTCGCGAGGTGCGTCTGCGCGGCCAGCAGTGCCAGCGGCCGCAGCCGGAGCCGCAGGGTGTCGTTCCGGTACCCGACCTCGGTCAGCTCCGCGGAGAAGATCGCGTCCGCCCCGGCGGTGTCCCCGCCCGTCAGCGCCACCAGCCCGTCGATGGTGCGGGGATCGGGATAGACATCCTCGGTGGCCTGCACGTGGGGGTACGTGCGGATGATCTCCGCCAGCCGGCGTACGGCACGCCGGGCCTCCGTGGTCCGGCCGAGCACTGCCGCCGCACGTCCCACCCCGTAGAGTCCGCGGCCCTCCCAGTACAGGTTGTGGTCCCCGATCCCCTGGGCGGCGGTGCGCCGGAAGTAGCGCAGCGCGGTGTCGGTGGCGCCGAGTTCCAGCGAGGTCTCCGCGTAATGGATGAGCGGCGCCCAGTCGATGTGTGCGGTGTCCACGCCGTGCATCGAGGTCTCCAGCACGGCCCGGAAGCCCTGGCCCGCGACCACGAACTGCCCCATGTGCCACTGACTCATCGCCAGGTTGTGGCTGATGATCATGCGCTCCACCGACGCGCCGCGGCCGCTCCGGTCCAGCGTCCCGAGCAGTTGCCGGTAGGCGGCCTCGGCCTCGGGGTACCGTCCCAGCCACGACAGCGCCACGGCGCGTGAGTTGAGCAATTCGATCAGGGCGTCGTCCTCCTCGATGCCGAGACTGTCGCGGAGGGCGAGCGCGTGCGCGATCGCGGCGAGCGAGGCCTCGCGGTCGCCCGTCTCGGTGGCGAGTTGGGCGCGGAAGGCGAGGCAGGTCAGCCGTGCCTCCGGGGTGCCGCGTTGCGCCAGCAGGCTGTCGGCAGCGCGGATGAGACCCCAGGCACTGTCGTATTCACCCCGGAGCCGTCGTGCGCCGGACTGGGCGCAGCGGATGACCGGCAGCTGGGCCGCGGCGTACCCGGTCTGGACCAGGGAGTCGGCCCGGGACAGGAGCGTGTCGTCCACCTCCGCCACCCCCAGGTCGGCATAGCGCCCCGCGAGCGTGAGCAGCAGCGTGACCTGGAGCTCGGGGTCGGCTCGATGCCGCCGCTCGAGCAGGACCCGCCCCGAGTCCAGCGCCTCGCGCAGCGTGACCGGCCGGGTGCCCACCTGGCCGAGCAGCGCCTGCTGGAACTCGAGCATGGCGTCGGTCCGCCGGGACTGCCGGAGCGCGGCGTCCCGCTGGCGGCGGGCCTCCCGGGCCTGGCTCCAGGCGAAGAGTGTCGCGAGCAGCAGCAGCAGAGCGATACCGGCGCCGGCGGCGATTGCTCCGGTGTGACGGCGGACGAAGCGGGCCAGCTGGTAGCCGGGCGACGGGGGGCGCGCGCGCACCGGCAGGCTGCCGAGGTAGCGGTCGATGTCCTCCGCGAAGGCGGCGGTGGACTGGTAGCGCTCGGCCGGCACCTTCCGCAGCGCCTTCGCGACCACCAGGTCGAGGTCGCCGAGGCCCATCGGCGCCGGCTCCACCTCGAGCAGCCCCGCGAGCACCGCGGCGGGCGACTCGGCTCCGTGCGCCGTCGGGTGCCGCCCGGTCAGCAGCAGGTACGCCAGGACGCCGAGGGCATAGACGTCGGTCGCGGTGGTGAGCGCCTCGCCCCGCACCTGCTCCGGCGCGGCGTAGTAGGGGGTGAAGGCACGGGCCGCGTCGCCGGTCATCGTGCTGCTGTCCGCGCCTTCCGCGTCCAGCAGCTTCGCGATGCCGAAGTCCAGCAGCTTCGCCGTGCCTTCCGCCGTCACCAGGATGTTCGACGGCTTCAGGTCGCGGTGCACGACCAGGTTGGTGTGCGCGTGGCCCGCCGCGGCCATCACCTGCTGCAGCAGGCGCAGCAGGCCGGCGCGGGAGGGGCGGTGATCCCGGACCCACTGGTCGATCGGGGTGCCCTCGACGTACTCCAGCACCAGGTAGGGCTGGCCCGTCGGGCTCACGCCGGCGTCGAGCAGCCGCGCGATGCCCGGGTGGGACAGCCGCGCCAGCACGGACCCCTCGCGGCGGAATCGCTCCTGCCCGGCCGGGCTCACCAGCGCCAGGTTGAGCAGCTTGACGGCGGCGTGACCCTCGAAGTGCCCGTCGGCGCGGCGCCCCAGCCACACCGAGCCCATCCCCCCGCGGCCGATCGGCCGCTCCAGCCGCCAGGGGCCGACCGCGAGCCCGGCCAGTCCCGGGTCGATGGCCGCCTCCAGGAAGCCGGAGGCCGCGGCCTCCCGGTCGGCTGCGAGCAGCGCGGTGAGCTCGGCGGCCAGCACCGGCGACTGCGAGGACAACGCCTCGAGCCAGCGCGACCGCTCCTCGCCCGGCAGCTGCAGGGCCTGGTCGAGCAGCGGCTCCAGGGTGCGCCAGCGTTCCGGTGCGGTGGGGTGCATGGGAGGCCTCCGCCTCGAATCTGGACCGCGGGGACGGCGCCCGCCATGGGGCGCACCTCCATCCCGGTAATCGGAAACGCCGGCCCGGGGGCGACACCCGGAGCGGTGTCGGGTCCGGGGGCCGGATTCCGATTGCCTTGATGAGGGGCCCCGGGATCCGCCGGGGCGCCCGAGACCCGGAGGAACCCCCATGCGCTCGACCCTGATGCTCGGTACCGCGATCGTCCTCGGCCTCTCCGCCTGCGACAAGAACAGCACCGGCCCCGATGCCGCCGCCGCGCCCGCGCTCTCGCGCACCGGGCGCGACTCCCTGGCCGAGCTGGTCCGCCACCTCACCGCGGGGCGGGGCATCACCGCCGTCCCGGCCGCGCCCGCGGTCCGCCCGGCCCTGGTGCGGCTGGGCCAGGCCCTGGCGTTCGACAAGATCCTGAGCGGCAATCGCGACATCGCCTGCATGACCTGCCACCTGCCGGTGCTCGGCACCAGCGATGGCCGGAGCCTCTCCATCGGGCAGGGCGCGACCGGCCTGGGCCCGAGCCGGGAGCACCCGGAGCACCGCTTCATCCCGCGCAACGCGCCGGCGCTCTTCAACCTGCACCTGATGAACCCGCTGTTCCTCGATGGCCGCGTGGCGCAGCTCCCCGGGGGAGGCTTCCACACGCCGGCCGGGGCCCGCCTGACGCCGGAGATGGCGCGGGTGCTCGAGTTCGGGGCCGCCTCCGCGCTGCCGCTCTTCCCCGTCGTGAACCGGGCGGAGATGCGCGCGGACAGCGGCAATGAGCTGGCGCGCATCCCCGATGAGCAGGTGGACCGGATCTGGGCCGGACTGATGGAGCGCCTGGGCCGGATCCCGGAGTACCGCCGGATGTTCGAGGCAGCCTATCCGGGACAGCGGTTCGAGCAGATGACCTTCGCCCATGCCGGGAATGCGATCGGCGGATTCCTGGTGTCGCAGCTGGCCTCGAGCAACAGCCCCTGGGACCGGTTCCTCGCCGGCGACAACCGGGCGTTGAGCGAGGTCCAGCTGCAGGGGGCGCAGGACTTCATGACCGCCCGCTGTTCCATCTGCCACAACGGCCCGGCGCTGAGCGACAACCAGTTCCACAACGTGGCGGTGGCACAGCTCGGGCCCGGCGAGGGAGATGGCGCCGGCGGCACCGATGACTTCGGCCGGATGCGAGAGACCGGCCAGGCGGCGGACCAGTACGCCTTCCGGACGCCCGCGCTGCGCAACGTCGCGCTGACGGCCCCCTACGGGCACGACGGGGCGATCATGGACCTGCGCGCCTTCATCGATCACTACAGCGAATCGGACCTCAAGCTGCTCGGCTACGACGCCGGCCAGCTGGAGCCGCTGCTGCGGGGGACGGTGCAGCCCACCTTTGCCGCCATCCTCGCCACCCGCGACACGCTGCTCGACGGGGTGGTGTTCCCGGACCGGACGATTGATGAAGTGACGGCGTTCATGGAGGCGCTGACCGACCCCGCCGCCCGTCACCTGGAGCGGCTGGTGCCGCGCCGCGTGCCCAGCGGGCTCCCGGTAGACGGGTCCTGAGCGCGGGCCCCGCCGGCTGGCGTTCCGCACCGGCGCAGTGTACTTCTTGTCGTCCCCGGCGTGGCCGCTGTTTTCCGGCGGCCACGCCGATCTCGTTCTCCCCGCAGGCCGTCTTGATCCTCCTCCCGACGACTCCATGTCCCCACGCGCAAAGAACATCGTCACCTGGCTGCTCACGATCCTGGCGGTCTTCGGGGTCGTGATGTGGCTGCTGGGCCACCCGGGGATCGGGTTGCCGAGCCTGCTTGTTGCCGGCGTGGGGCTCGGGATCTGGGGCCCTCCGGGAGGGGACGGCCCGATGATCCACGGTGCCGGGGACTCGACCTGATGCTCCCGCCGTGGCGGAGCCGCGCATGACCCCCTACGAGAAGATCGTCAGCCGGGAACACAAGGACTTCCCCTTCGACGATTTCATGGACTATCCGCGGCTCCTGCTGGTGGATTGGCGGGAGGAGGAGCCCCGGATCGTCCGGTCGTTCCTGAAGGCGGCCGGGTTCCCGGCCGACGAGGTCCGCCTGGCGCGCGACCCGGCCATCGGCTGGTACCGGATGTCCCGGGGCGACGCGAGCCTGACGCTGCCCGAGAGCGACGAGGTCTCGGCCCAGCACTCGACCCTGGTGGCGCTGCAGCGGCTGTTCGGTACCACCCACGGCATCCGGTACCTGAACCATGTGGCCTTCGGGGACACCGGGTACTTCGTGGTCGAGACCCGCGAGGTGTGGGGGCGGCTCGAGGAGCGGCAGCCGCACGTGCGCTGGTTCTTCACCCCGATGGACATCCTGCCGGACATCTTCAAGGCCTCGCTGGAGCAGCTCACCGCCGCCGCCGAGCGCCACGCGAGGGGTTGACCCTCGCCGTCCATCGTCCTTCCTTGCGCGAGTCACCTTCGCGGAGTGCAACGGACGATGGCATTTCTCGACCAGACCTTCTACGACAATTCCCTGCGCGCCTGGGCGATCGCCCTGGGCGTCGTGCTGGTGCTGGCGCCGGTCCTCCGGGTGGTGGTCTCGGTGGTGGTCAAGCGGCTGGCGAAGCTCACCCAGCGGACCTCGACCGAGTGGGACGACCTGATCGTCTTCGCGCTGGGGAAGACGAAGTGGTTCTTCCTCTTCATGGTCTCGATCCACGTCGCGTCGCTGTCGCTGGAGCTCAAGGACCGGGTGCGGACCGGGCTGGTCGCCGCGACGGTGCTCGCCTTCATGCTGCAGGCCGGGATCTGGGCCAGCGCGGCGCTCACCTTCTGGGTGGGCAACTACCGCAAGGTGAACCTGGAGCGGGACCGCTCCGGCACCACCACCATCGGCGCGCTGGGGTTCGTGGGCCAGCTGGTGATCTGGTCGGCGGTGCTGCTGCTCTCGCTGGACAACCTGGGCGTGGACGTCACCGCGCTGATCGCCGGCCTGGGCGTCGGCGGCGTGGCGGTGGCGCTGGCGCTGCAGAAGATCCTGGGGGACCTCTTCGCCTCGCTGGCGATCGTGCTGGACAAGCCGTTCGTCATCGGCGACTTCATCGTCGTGGACGACTGCATGGGGTCGGTGCAGAACGTCGGCCTCAAGACCACCCGGGTCCGGAGCCTGGGTGGCGAGGGGCTGATCTTCTCCAACGCCGACCTGCTCGGTGCCCGGATCCGGAACTACGGCCGGATGGAGGAGCGCCGCGTCGTGTTCCCGGTGGGGGTGACCTACCAGACCAGCAGGGCGCAGCTGGAGGCGATTCCCGGCATCATCCGCGCCGCCATCGAGGCCCAGGAGAAGACCCGGTTCGACCGGAGTCACTTCCAGAAGTTCGGCGACTTCTCGCTCGACTTCGAGACGGTGTATTACGTCCTGAGCGCCGACTACAACACCTACATGGACCTCCAGCAGGCGATCAACCTGCGGATCTTCGACGCGTTCGCGAAGCAGGGCATCGAGTTCGCCTATCCGACGCAGCAGCTGTTCGTGACGCGGCAGGAGGCGGGGGCGGCTTCGCCGTGAGCCGGCTGGGTGCCCCGGGTGCCTGCCGCCAGGGGTGTGATGATTGCACCGCGTCCATCCGCACAGGGAGCACCGATGATCAATCCCGGCACGCCCTACGAGCACGCCGCGCTGCGGGACGCCCTCACCCGCGTGACCCGCGAGGGCCTGCAGGCGCTGGCGGGCCTCGACGACGCCGCCTTCTTCCGCCCGCAGGGGGAGTACTGGTCGCCGGCCGAGCATGTCCGCCACCTGCGCAAGTCGGCGGCGCCGCTGGGGACGGCGCTCAGGCTGCCGAAGCTGGTGCTGCGGCTCCGGTTCGGCCGCCGCACCGCAGGCTCGCGTTCCTTCACTGACCTGCGGCAGGCCTACCTCGCCCTGCTGGCGGCGGGCGGCCGCGCGGGTCGCTTCACACCGTCGGCCGAGCCGCTGCCGGCCGATCCATCGCGCCGGCGGGCGGAGATCCTGCGCGCCTGGGAGGACGCGAGTCTCGGCGTCGTGGCCGCCAGCCGCAGCTGGAACGAGTCCCAGCTCGACCGTCACCAGGGCCCGCATCCGCTGCTGGGCCTGCTCTCGGTCCGCGAACTGCTGATGTTCACCGTGCTGCATACCGCGCATCACCTCAACCGGATCGAGGAGCGGCGGTAGTGCGCCGGGCGCCGCACCACACCTGAAACCCGCCTGACGCGAACACCGTCGGGGGCACCGTCCACCCGTCCGCCGCTCCTTCCGTTTCACATGGTGACCCTGATGCCAAGTTCTGGATGCGCTGGAGCCCCGGCGCGGTGCGGGCGTACGTCCGTGCCGCGTTCCGTCCTGCGACCGCGTGCGGCCTGCCTGCTGCTGCTGTCACTCACCCTCTGCGCTCGGGCCATCTCCGCCCAGGCGCCCGACGGCGCCCATGCCTTCGACTGGGAGATCGGGAGCTGGACCACCGTCGTCCGGGTGCGGCCGGCGCTCGATGCCGCCGCCGAGTGGACCGAGTTCCGCGGCACCTCGGTGGTGACCGCCTTCGCCGGCGGGCGGTCCAACCTGGTGGATCTCGACGTGGCCAGCGGAGATCGGCACATCGCGGGGGTGTCGCTCCGGCTCTTCAGCCCGCAGGGCGGGCAGTGGAGCCTCAACTTCGCCAGCATGCGCGACGGCCAGCTGACGGCGCCGGTGCACGGCGGCTTCCAGGAGGGCCGGGGCAAGTTCTACGGCGAGGACACCGTGGACGGACGGGTGGTGCTGGTGCGGTTCGTGATCTCCGACATCACGCCGACGTCGGCCCGCTTCGTCCAGTCGTATTCCGCCGACGGCGGCCGCACCTGGGTGGACAACTGGGTGGCGGTGGATACCAGGCGGTAGGGCGGTAG
>CAZYIV010000121.1:0-9298 GCA_964647615.1 uncultured Gemmatimonadaceae bacterium
ACCCGGAAGGCCTTCGAGAACGCGATCGCCGTGACCATGGCGACCGGCGGCTCCACCAACGCCGTGCTGCACCTCCTGGCGATCGCCCACGCCGCGGAGGTGCCGCTCAGCCTGGACGACTTCGAGACCATCCGGGCCCGGGTCCCGGTGCTCTGCGACCTGAAGCCCTCGGGCCGCTACGTCATGACCGACCTGCACCGGGTCGGGGGCATCCCGCAGGTGATGAAGATGCTGCTGGCCCACGGCCTGCTGCACGGCGACTGCCTGACGATCACCGGCCAGACCGTGGCCGAGCTGCTGGCCGACGTCCCGGCGGCGCCACCCGCCGACCAGGATGTCATCCGCCCCTGGGACCGCCCGCTCTACCCCCAGGGGCACCTCGCCATCCTGCGCGGCAACCTGGCCACCGAGGGCAGCGTCGCCAAGATCACCGGAGTCAAGCGGCCGCGCATGACCGGCCCTGCCCGCGTCTTCGAGTCCGAGGAGGCCTGCCTCGACGCGATCCTCGGCGGCCGCATCCGGGCCGGTGACGTGCTGGTGATACGGTACGAGGGACCGCGGGGCGGCCCGGGGATGCGCGAGATGCTCTCCCCCACCTCGGCCATCATCGGCGCCGGCCTGGGCGATGCCGTCGGCCTGATCACCGATGGGCGCTTTTCGGGCGGCACCTACGGCATGGTCGTGGGGCACGTGGCGCCGGAGGCCGCGGTGGGCGGGACGATTGCCCTGGTGCACGAGGGCGACCCGATCACCATCGACGCGGAGCAGCGCCGGCTGCAGCTCGACGTGCCGGACGCGGAGCTCGCCCGCCGCCGCGCGGCCTGGCGGCCCCCCGCGGCACGCTACACCCGCGGCGTGCTCGCCAAGTATGCGCGCCAGGTGTCCTCCGCCTGCTTCGGAGCGGTCACCGACCGCGACTGAACGGGCGTCCGCCCGTCCCGATTCCAGACCGGACGTCCGGGGATCGGAACCTTCCCGCCGCGGCGCTCCGCAAACACCTGTCCCCGCTCGGCTTCCGCGACGGCCCGACTGGCCCCTGTCTTGCCTTCCCCCGCATCGCCCCCGCCATCCGCACAGGACGGAGTCGCGATGCCGCAAGCCAGCCTCCCTGCCACCCCCTGGATCCTGACCGGGCTCGCGCTCGCGATTGCCGCCGTGAGCGCCATGGCCGGATGGCTGGCGCGGGACTGGCGCGCGCACCAGGAGGAGGCGGAGACCGAACGCCATCACGACGAGCAGTTGACCGGCTTCAGCCAGGAGCTGGCGAGGATCCGCCTGCGGGAAAGCGAACTTCACCTGGCCATCCGGTCGGCGGAGGAGGACAGCCAGCGGCAGGCCGCCCGGCTCGCCGGGCGGGCGGAGGAGCAGGGTGCCTCGCTGCGGGCGCTGGAGCGGTCGCTGGCGGAGACCGGGGAAGCCCTGGCCACCGCGCAGCGGGGAATGACCGAGCATTCGCGACTGGTGGAGGAGCTGCGCCGCTCGATCCAGCTGCGGGAGGACGCCATCCGGGCGCTGGAGCACCGCCTGGTCCAGGTGCAGGACGAGCGCCGGGTGGCGGAATCGGGGCTGGAGGAGCTGCGCAACCAGGTGGCGCAACAGCTCGCGAGCCGCCACGCCGAGGATGCCGACCGGGCGCGGCTGTGGCAGCGGGTGGAATCGCTCGACCGGCTGGAAGCGGAGCAGGCGTCGCTGCAGGCGGAGCGGCGGGAGCTGCGCGAGCGGCTGCACCGGGCGGGAGAAGCCGAGGTCGAGCTGCGCCGCCACTGGGCCAGCACCGAGACGGCGCTCCGGGAGGCGACCGCCCACCACGAGGAGCGGATCACGGCCGAGCAGGCGGCGCGGGAGCGGCTGCAGTCGCGGCTGGCAGAGCTCGAGCCGCTCAGCATCCGGGTGCGCGAGCTGGAGTCGGCGCTGGGCGAGAGCGAACACGCGCGCCAGGCGGCCATCCGCGACCTCGAGGCCGAGATCCGCCGCCTGCGGGAACACCTGCCACCGCCGGCCATCGCCGCGGCGCGCCCGAGGCACGGCGGCGCCCCACCCGCCGCGCGCTGATCCCGAAACTTCACGGCCCCCGCGGCGTTGTGTATCCGGTTGCACGGGAACCCACGCCACGGAGGCCGGCATGCGCGGCGACCGTTGCCACACCCGGGATGCCATCACCCAGGACGGGCACCCGGTGGATTGCCACCTCTTCGGGGAGATCGAGGGCCACTTCTGCGCGGAGTGCCTGCTCGAGCTCCAGCGGCCCTATGAGGCCGAGCTTCGCCACCGCATCAGCGACCGGGCCCCGGCGCTCACCGACGAGGATCTCGCCGCGGTGCCGGACCAGATGCTGAAGTTCACCCTCTGCCTGCCGATCCCGCCGTTGCCCCCTGGCGCAGGCGCGCCACGATCCGCTCCGCCATCTCCCGGGTCCCGATGACCGGTTCGCCCTCGCGGGCGAGGTCCCGGGTCCGGGCCCCGCTCGCGAGGGCATGCGCCACCGCCTCCTCGATCGCGGTGGCCGCCTCACCCTGCCCCAGGCTGTGCCGCAGCAGCATCGCCACGCTCAGGATGGTGCCGATCGGGTTGGCCACATCCTTCCCCGCCAGCGGCGGCGCCGAGCCGTGGATCGGCTCGTAGAGCCCGGTCCCGTCGCCCAGTGACGCCGAGGGCAGCAGCCCCAGCGAGCCCGCCAGCACCGCCGCCTCGTCGCTCAGGATGTCGCCGAACATGTTCTCGGTCAGCACCACGTCCAGGCTGGCCGGGTCGCTGACCAGCCGCATCGCCGCGTAGTCCACATAGATGTGCTCCAGCGCCACGTCCGGATACGACCCCGCCATCTCCGTCACCACCTGGCGCCAGAGCTGCGAGGTCTCCAGCACGTTCGCCTTGTCCACCGAGAGCAGGCGGCGCCGGCGGCCCCGCGCGGCCTCGAAGCCGATGCGCGCCACCCGCTCGATCTCGGCCCGCGTGTAGCGCAGGGTGTTGACCGCCGCCTGGCCGTCGTTGCCCCGGGGCTCGCCGTAGTACAGGCCGCCCGTCAGCTCCCGCACGATCAGGAGGTCGGTGCCCGCGAGCCGCTCCGGGCGGAGCGGCGAGGCATGGGCCAGCGCCGGGTGGATCGCGACCGGCCGCAGGTTGGCGTACACGCCGAGGGCGGCGCGGAGCGCCAGCAGCCCCGTCTCGGGCTTCTGGGCCCGGGGCGCGGCATCGAGCGACGGATCGCCGACGGCGCCGAGCAGCACGGCGTCCGCAGCGTCTACCCCCTCGCGGGTGATGCCGGGGAAGGGATCGCCGTGGGTGCGCACCCCCGCCGCGCCCATCGGATACTCCCGCAGGGTGAACGTGAAACCGTGCCGCTCCCCGGATGCCCGCAGCACGGTGAGCGCGGCCGCCACCACCTCGGGGCCGATGCCGTCCCCGGGGAGTACTGCGAGGGTGCAGGAGGTCATCCGTCGTACCGGGAGAGGAGGGAGGCGCGGCGGCGCTCGTAGCCCGCGATCGCCGGCTCCAGCTGGAGCGTCCGCCCGATCTCGTCGAGCCCCTCGAGCAGCGACGCGCGGCGATACGGATCCAGCGTGAACGCCGCGGTGAAGCCGGCGTCGTCGCGCACCTCGCACGCCTCCAGGTCCACGGTGAGGGCGTAGGGGCCGCCCGAGGCCTCGCAGCGGCGGAACAGCTCGGCCATCGCGTCTGCGGGGAGCCGCACCGGGAGGATCCCGTTCTGGCAGCAGTTGGCGAAGAAGATGTCGGCAAACGACTCGGCCAGGATGGCGCGGAAGCCGTACTCGCCGAGCGCCCAGGGGGCGTGCTCCCGGGAGGAGCCGCAGCCGAAGTTGGGACCGGCCAGCAGGATCGAGGCGCCGGCAGCCCGGGGCGCATTCAGCGGGAAGGCCGGATCGGGTGAGCCGTCGGCGCGGTAGCGCCAGTCGTGGAACAGCGCCGGACCGAAGCCCGTCCGCTCCACCCGCTTCAGGAACTGCTTGGGGATGATCTGGTCGGTGTCCACATTCACGCGCGGCAGCGCCGCCGCGGTCCCGCGATGGACGGTGAAGGGCGTCATGGTCATCCCACCAGGGCGGCGGTATCGAGCGGCTCGAGGGCTCGCACGTCGGTGAGGTGACCGGTCACCGCCGCGGCCGCGGCCATCGCCGGGCTGAGCAGGTGGGTCCGGCCGCCCTTCCCCTGCCGCCCCTCGAAGTTCCGGTTGGAGGTCGAGGCGCAGCGCTCGCCGGGCGCCAGGATGTCGGGATTCATGCCCAGGCACATCGAGCAGCCCGCATTGCGCCACTCGAAGCCCGCCTCCGCAAACACCCGGTCCAGCCCTTCCCGCTCCGCCTGCGCCTTCACCGGCATCGAGCCGGGCACGACCATCGCCCGGACACCAGGGGCCACCCGCCGGCCGCGCACGACGTGCGCCGCCTCCCGCAGGTCG
This sequence comes from uncultured Gemmatimonadaceae bacterium, assembly GCA_964647615.1. Lineage (GTDB taxonomy): Bacteria > Gemmatimonadota > Gemmatimonadetes > Gemmatimonadales > GWC2-71-9 > JADJOM01. The sequence continues at coordinate 4,418 of CAZYIV010000121.1, forward strand.
TCGATGCGGGCGTTGGTGCAACTCCCGATGAAGACCCGGTCCACCGGCGTGCCCTCGAGCGGCTGACCCGCCGTGAGACCCATGTAGGCGAGGGCGCGGGCCGCGGCCTCCCGCTCCGCCGCCGTTGGAAAGGAGGATGGGTCGGGCACCACGCCATCGATGCCGGCGACCATTCCGGGACTGGTGCCCCATGTCACCTGCGGCGCGAGCCCGGCGACGTCCACCTCCACCCGGCGGTCGTAGCGGGCGTCCGGGTCGGTGACCAGCATGCTCCAGCGGTCCACCGCCGCCGACCAGGCCCGGCCGGTGGGGGCCTTCGGCCGCCCCATCAGGTAGGCGAAGGTGGTTTCGTCCGGTGCGATCATCCCGGCCCGTGCGCCCGCCTCGATGGACATGTTGCACACCGTCATCCGGCCCTCCATGGAGAGCGCACGGATCGCTGGCCCGGTGTATTCGATGACACAGCCGGTGGCGCCGGCGGTCCCGATCCGGCCGATCAGGGCCAGCACCAGGTCCTTGGCGGTGACCCCGGGACCGGGCGTCCCGATGAACCGGGCCTCGAGCGTCGCGGGCTTCTGCAGCAGCACCGTCTGGGTGGCGAGCACATGCTCCACCTCGCTGGTGCCGATGCCGAACGCCAGCGCGCCGAAGGCGCCGTGGGTCGAGGTGTGGGAGTCGCCGCAGACGATGGTCATGCCGGGCTGGGTGGCACCCAGCTCGGGCCCGATCACGTGCACGATGCCCTGGTCCGGGTCGGCGAGGTCGTGCAGCTCGATCCCCCAGGCCCGGGCATTGTCCAGCAGCAGCTCCACCTGGCGGCGGGCGATGTCGTCGGCGATCGGCAGGGTGCGGTCATCGGTCGGGACGTTGTGGTCCACCGTGGCCAGCGTGAGGTCCGGGCGGCGCACCCGCCGGCCCGCCAGCCGCAGGCCCTCGAAGGCCTGCGGTGAGGTCACCTCGTGCACAAGGTGCAGGTCCACGTAGAGCAGCGCCGGGCCGCCCTCGCCCAGCAGCTGGACCACGTGGGCGTCCCAGACCTTGTCGAAGAGGGTGCGGCCCGGCATGCTCAGACGGCCGCGGGGCTCGGGGTCCTGGCGCGGGCGGCGGCCTGCGCCGCCTTGCCCTCCTCGGACCACGGCATCATGGCCCGCAGCTCGGCGCCGACCACCTCGATCGGGTGGGTGCGGTCGGCCTGGCGCATGCGGGCGAAGTTCTTCCCGCCCGAGCGGTGCTCCGCCAGCCATTCCTTCGCGAACTGCCCGCTCTGCACCTCGGCCAGGATCTTCTTCATCTCGGCCCGGGTGGCATCGGTGATGATCCGCGGCCCGCGGGTGTAGTCGCCATACTCGGCAGTGTCACTGATCGAGTAGCGCATGAATGAGAGCCCACCGCGGTTGATCAGGTCCACGATGAGCTTCAGCTCATGCAGGCACTCGAAGTAGGCCATCTCCGGACGGTACCCGGCCCCCACCAGCGTCTCGAAGCCGGCCTTGATCAGCTCGGAGACCCCGCCGCACAGCACCGCCTGCTCGCCGAAGAGGTCGGTCTCGGTCTCCTCCCGGAAGCTGGTCTCGATGATCCCCGCCCGGGCGCAGCCGATCCCCGCGCCGTACGCCAGCGCATTGGCCAGTGCCTGGCCGCTCGCGTCCTGGTGCACCGCCACCAGGCCGGGCACCCCGCGCCCGCCCTCGTACTCGCTCCGCACCAGGTGGCCCGGCGACTTGGGGGCGATCATCGAGACGTCCACGCTCGCGGGCGGGACGATCTCCTTGAAGTGCACGTTGAAGCCGTGGGCGAACATCAGGGTCTTGCCCGGCGCGAGGTTCGGGGCGATCGACGCGTCGTAGATCGTCTTCCCGTCCTGGTCGGGGACCAGCATCATGATCACGTCGGCCCGCTTCGCCGCGTCGGCGACCGACAGCACGGTCAGCCCCTCTGCCTCCGCCTTGCGCCACGAGGCGCCGCCGGGGCGGAGCCCGACCACCACGGTGGCCCCGCTGTCCCGCAGGTTCAGGGCGTGCGCGTGTCCCTGGCTGCCGTAGCCGATGATGGCGAAGGTCTTGCCGTCGAGGCGGCGCAGGTCCGCGTCCTTGTCGTAGAAGATCCGGGGGCGGCTGCTCTGGGCGGTCATCGTGGCTCCAAGCTCGGGCTGGGGAATCGGGATCGGAATCGGGTCAGGCCGGGATCGCGGTCGCGACCCGGGGCGCCGCCCCGGGGGCCGGCGCCGGCGCCGCGGACTCGACAGCCGGCCGCGGCGGGAGGGTGAGCGGGCTGCTCCGGGCCAGGTCGAGCAGGCCGAAGGCCTCGAGCGCCCGGAGGAACGACACCATGAACGGCGCGGCACCGGTGGCTTCGACCACCAGGTCGTGGGGGCTCTCCTCCACGATCCGCGCGTCGTACAGGGAGAGCAGGTCGAGCACGGCGGAGAGCTGCGCCGGCGAGACCCGGACCCGCGCCAGCGCATGCTCCCGGGTGGCGCACTGGGCCGCGGGATGCACCGCCACCGCACGCACCTCGGTCATCTTGCGCAACTGGTTGGCGAAGCGCTCCACCGCCCCGTCGTCGCCGGTGACGGTGAAGACCAGCCGGGCGGTGCCGGCCCGGGCCGCCGGACCCCAGGTCAGGCCCAGCAGCCCGAGCCCCCGCCGCCGCACGATCCCGGCCGCGCGATTGAGCGCGAGCGGGTCGTCGGCCAGCAGGACCGTCACCACCGAGGTCGGCACCGGGACGCTCAACTGGCGGGGACGGCGGCGGGCGCCGACTCGATGGGCTCGGACAGGGACCCGCCCGGCGGGATCATCGGATACACGTTCGCCTCCTGCTCGATCAGGAACTCCACCAGCGCCGGACCGGGTTCGGCCAGCGCCCGGCGCACCGCGGTCCCGATCCCGTCGGCCCGGTCCACCCGGTAGCCGGCGATGCCGTAGGCCTCCGCCAGCTTCACGTAGTCCGGGCTCCAGATCGGGGTCGCGGAGTAGCGCCGGCCGTGGAAGAACTGCTGCCACTGCCGCACCATGCCGAGGTATCCGTTGTTGAAGATCGCCATCTTCACCGGGATCCCCTCCTGCACCATCGTGGCGATCTCCTGCATGTTCATCTGGAATCCGCCGTCGCCACTGATGGCCCAGACCGGCCGATCGGGCCGCGCGAAGTGCACTCCCATCGCCGCGGGCACCGCGAACCCCATCGTACCAAGGCCGCCGGAGCTGATGTGGCTGTTGGCCTGGTCGTAGCCGAACAGCTTGGCCACCCACATCTGGTGCTGTCCCACGTCGGAGACAATCGTCGCGCCCGGGCCGCTGGCCTCCCGGATCGCCCCGAGGATCGTGGCCGGCGCCATCTCGCCCCGGAACTGTTCCTGCCGGTCACGCCGGAGCCCGCGGATCTCTGCCCGCCAGGCCTCGCAGTCGCGGGCCGGGACCAGCGCGGTGAGCCGCGCCGCGACCAGTCGCGCATCGCCCACGATACCAAGCGCCGCCGGCACGTTCTTGCCGATCTCGGTCGGGTCCAGGTCCACGTGGATGATCCGCGCCTGCGGCGCGAACCCGGCGGTGTTGCCGGTGACCCGATCGTCGAACCGCAGCCCGATCGCGAGGATCACGTCGGCCTGCTGGATCGCGCGGTTGACGTGCACCTCGCCGTGCATCCCCGGCATGCCGAGGTGCAGCGGGTGCGACTCGGGGAAGGCGCTGATCCCGAGCAGCGTCGTGATCACCGGGATGCCGGTCCGCTCAGCCAGGGCCCGCACCTCGGCATAGGCGTCGGCCAGGATCACCCCGTGCCCCACCATCAGCAGCGGGCGCTCGGCCGCCGCGAGCATGCGCGCCGCCTCGGCCAGCACCGCCTCCTCCGCCGGCCGGGCCGGCTCCGGCGGCCGCGGGGCCACCGGCCCGCCGCGCCATTCCATCTTCTGGTTCTGCACGTCCTTGGGGATGTCCACCAGCACCGGACCCGGCCGCCCCTCGGTGGCGACGTGGAACGCCTCGCGCACCTTGTCGGCCAGCTCGGTGACGTCCTCGACCACCACGCTGTGCTTGGTGATCGGCAGGGTGATGCCCACGACGTCGGTCTCCTGGAACGCGTCGCGCCCGATCATTCCCCGCGGCACCTGCCCGGTGATGGCCACCACCGGCGAACTGTCCATCTGCGCCGTGGCGATACCGGTCACCAGGTTGGTCGCGCCCGGCCCCGACGTGGCGACGCACACCCCCGGCCGGCCCGAGGCGCGGGCGTAGCCGTCGGCGGCGTGGGCCGCCGCCTGCTCGTGCCGCACCAGGATGTGCCGCAGGCTCGGGGTCTCGGGCAGGGCGTGGTAGAAGGGCATGATCGCCCCGCCGGGGTAGCCGAACACCAGCTCCACCCCTTGCTCCTCCAGCACCCGGCAGAGGATCTGCGCGCCGGACAGGGCCTCGCTCATACGCCCCAGTGCTGGGTGGAGTTGTAGGCGGTCGCCTCGAGCCGCTCGGCATGGCGCTCCTTGTTGAGCGCATGCACCAGCGCCCGGGCGCTCGCTTCCACGATGTCGGTGGAAGCCCCCTGCCCCGAGAGCGACTTGCCCCCGATGCGGCACTGCAGGAACACCTGCCCCACCGAGTCCCGGCCCGGCGTCACCGAGCGCAGCGCCAGGTTGATCACCTCGACCGGCCGCTCCAGGATCTCGCTGATCGCGGCGAAGGCCGCGGCGATCGGGCCATCCCCGCGCCCGCGCGCGGCGCGCTCCCCGGCCCAGGGGCCGGTCATGCGGACGTCGGCGTCCGCGGCGCCGCTGCCGCACACCACCCGGAGCTGCACCAGGTGGTACTCCTCCGGCGCATCGTGGAAGCTCTCGTGCAGCAGCGCCAGCAGGTCTTCGTCCAGGATCTCGCGCTTGCGGTCGGCCAG
>CAZYIV010000122.1:0-9263 GCA_964647615.1 uncultured Gemmatimonadaceae bacterium
GCGCGGGCCCGCCAGCGCCACGCTGCAGGCCATCGAGCCGCGCCCCGCCTGGTGGAGGCGGCTCTTGTACCGGAAGGAGTGGCAGGCGCTCCGCGCCGCGGCGGCGGCGGTGCCGACCGCCCCCAAGCGGCGCACCACCGGCTCCCCGCCGGCGGTGTCGGTACCGACGCCGCCGGAGCGGCGGGCGGCGGTGGCGCCGGTGGGGGTGGAGGGCGGGCGGGAGGACTAGGGGGCTGCGGTCTCGGCGGACGGCGTCGCGATAATTCCGGGGAGACCTCCGGCGTGTGCGGAGCGGCCTCGGGCGAGACAGAAGCCACCAGCGAAATGCGCAGTAGTACCCGCGGCCTCGGCGACGCGTCTTGCGGTGCGCGGGAAGCGGCGCGCGGCGGCGACTGGGTGTACTGCGGCCGCGAGGACTCGGCCTGCGTGATCTTCGAAGTCTCTTGAATCCCCCCAGACATGTGTCGCGGCCTCGGCAGAGCCACCTGCGGGGGGCGGGCTGAGATCTGCGAGGCAACCGGAGCGCCTGGCGGTGGTGCGGCGGGGACCTGCGAGACTGGCGGGCGGTGACCAGGAACCGCCCGAGGGCCTTCCGGCCCTACCGGTGCACCTCGCATCACCTCCGGGATGACTTGATGACGGTTCCAGGCGACGAGACCAGCCCACCGAGGTGATCAGTCCGTGCCCCGAGGATCTTGAGCACCAGGCCGAGGCGGCTGGAGGCACGGGCCAATCGCATCCCACCCCTTTCTGGGGGGCGTGCTCACTCCATGGCGGCCCAGCGGCCATCAGGGAACCCCGTCCGCATCGCTGCTGGGACACCTGCTGAGCCGGAGCTATGGCGGCAGCTTCTCAGTTCGCAGAAGCGTGGGCCGCCCGCCATCGCAAGCTAGTGCTAGCGCATTTCCTGCTTCAGCGAGCGTTCCCGGCGAAACATGATCCGACCAGCAGCAGTGTTCACCATACCCCGGGGAAGTCCAACTCTGCTTCCATGTCAATCCAAAGCGGCTCAACAAACCGCACCCCGGGATCATCCAAGAGCTTCAGCATCGCGTTGAGCTCGGTTCCGTACTGTACTCGCAGAACTATGCCTTCCTTCCGCCCCAAATCGAGGCGGCCTGCGTTCACTCCATGGATTCGCCGGATGGTCCCAGGGAGTGGCGACTCCCATGCCAAGCCTTCCTGGATGCCAACCCACAGCCAGCCACATTCATAGGGCAGTTCCGATCCGTCGTGAAGCTGGACGAAGCAGTACTCGCGGCCACGGCCGAAGCGAGTGGCTGCGATTTCTCGCTGCAACTTCCTGCGGTCGAGGGCCGCGCCGTCAGGGGAGGCAAGCTTTCGGAATTGATCCTCTGATCCCATCTGAATTTCAGCATCATTGGTGGGGTTGACCAAGCTGTCCCATGGTAGACAGGGAAGGGAGTCGAAGCCACCGCTCTGGTTCGCGTATAGTCTCGGACAGACATAGGTCCCAAGGTGGGACTCCGCGCCGGGAACATGAAGGGCCACAATAGCATTGCCGTGCGTGGTCCAAGACACGAGCCGATCTGGACCGGAGTTCTCCGGCGCCTCATAACCAGTAGCAGGACACGAGTGGTTGTTTGGAATCCACACCAGGGTTCGTCCGGTCAGCTCAAAGTACCGATTGCACCGGCCAAGATCGTAGCCCACCAGGCTGTCGACAGCGGCCTTGACCAGGTCTGGCACCTCTGAGGATGCCCTTTCTGGCGCTGGCAATCCAATCGGCACGCCGATGCGCCGCGCGACATAAGGTGCAAGTTCGAGGTAACCTCGACTACTAGTCCTGAGCGATTCAGCCTGCGCGGCGGCGTCGGGGGTGTAACCTTGCGCCCGGATCGAGCAAGCCCCCCCACACCATAGTGCGAGCACGAGATAGGACTGCATCCCCAGGCCTGACCATCCGGCTCTCGGTCGAGGCATACCGCGCCTCCCTGGTGCCTGCATTCAAGTGGAGTACCACGATCGTCCCTGGCTACAAAGAACCACTGCTTCGTCACGGCGCCAACGCCATGCATCGAACGTTGCCACGATAGTGCGAACAAGATTCACTGCGCGTCTCCACCAGAACCAGATTGGTGGGCGGTCTGCGCCGCCAGGAGCGACGGTGTCATAGCGGTCCGCCCTGAGTTCCGGCGCCACAGCCTCAACCACCACTGTCGCGGACGCATGGCTTGCCTGGTGGCCTGTGGACAGGAAGGGGTCAGCTTTTCGGTACCGCAAAGGTCTGCCCCGGAAAAACCTGCCACGCGACCAGGGCACCATTCCTGCCAAAAACGACGGTCCAGTCGTGCTCAGACCACAGGCCTGCGACATCACAAAGCAGCATCGGGAATCGGGCGAAGAGTCTGCCCGATACGACATCCCTCGCGAACGTCGCCGGCCCAAGTTCGGGGGATCGCCACAACGCTGTCAAAGACCCGTCGGCGCGTGCCGCGCGCCAGGCGTTCAGCACCGATGCCACGCCGCTGGCCGGTTTCTCAAGATCCGGGAACACTGGTGGGCCGCATGGAGCAGGCGACATTGATGCGGCGAGCAGGGCACCCACCCGGACCGCGCTGGTTGAGTCGGTTGCCGTCAACCTGGCGGCTGCGGCGAACTCGGTCAGTCGAGGTTCGGGCATCCCACCCAGCGGGAAGGCATGGCTCCCCACGCGGCCGATCGTTACCCGCGTCGGCGCCACGTGCGCTCCGCGCCCCCCCCAGGTCACGGTGTACACAGTAGCGGCAGGCGTTAACGGCAACGAATCGACACGAACGTCCTCCGCGGCCAGAGAGGGAACCACACCGAACGCCGCGAATGCTTCTGTCTCGATTCTGACACCGACAGCCTCGGGAAGACCTGCCGCTTGCCCCTGGAGTGAGCCGCCCTGGGCAATGCACAGCGCTCCGATCAACGAGGAGAGACACTTCACCGGGGCGTGCGCCATGGTTCAATCTCCAAAGCAGTTCAGTGGGCGATGCGATGGCTACCCGGACCATTGGCACGAGATCGCTTCTCCCGTCAAGCGTTCGGGCCGGGGAACAGCCGTGCGAAGGGTGGAAGCCGACTCGCTCACGCCGGGCTCAGTCTCATGAGGCGACGACCACTCGCCTGAAGGTGCGGAGAGGGCACCGCATGCTCCCCCCTCCAGCCTGACCCGGGAGGCGGACCACAGGCCTCGCACGTCAGGCCTACTCCGGCTGACGAATGGATGCGATCGACTGCACGATCCACGTTGAGTCGGACGAGTTCCGGGTCGAGTACATCAGTTGCACCACCACCGGGCACTCCCGCACCCGGCTTGCACACAGGGTCGCCTGCCAGGCCTGCAGATGCTGAAAGTGCTGAAAGCCGCCACTCACAACCAGAGCTTCGACAGACACCAGCACACTCCCGGCGCGTAGCCAGGACACGCCAAACCGCTCGACTTCATAGCAATCGACACATGAGTGGTGCCGCAAGGGAAGCTGACGGCTATCGGCAAGGCGCTCTATGGCCGAGACGGGCTGACCACCGCCGACAGCCTCGACGCGCTCCACAATCACACGTGATGCCCCGGCTCTCCGGTCGGCAGCCCAGACCTCTCCATCCTCGTCCACCCGAGCCTCGAAACCCTGCGGCACGCAGAACGACACCCCAACGGACGGAGAGACCACTCGACGAAATCCCTGGGCGACCGCCATCTCGTTGCACTCGTTTCCCTGGGGCTCCGAGCCCCCTCCCTGGTTACCTCCGTGCAGGGGAGCAGGAGCGGCGCGTGACACTGGGGTGCATGCAGCTGCGCCCAGGGCTCCTGCCAGGAGGGCGACGCGGAGCGCCCGCGTCCTGGACCCGGCGCGCGTCCCAACATCCCTTGCCGCAGCCGGGCGCACTGGTGGCACAAAGAAGAAGTCGATGATAGGTCGATTTCCCCGAAACTGGATGCGCACCTTATCCCCCGATTGGGATTCGTGGCTCGGACGCGATTCTCCCACCACCCCGCCCATGCTTCACTCTCCACGACCAGGGCGTTGCGGACAAGAGCGCGGGCCTCAAGCCACAGCACAGGAGCGAGTTCCTGCGCTACCGCAATGGTCGAATTCAGGAAGCTGGCAGAGGCGTGATGATGCAGCTTCATGTCCTTGCCGATCTGCGATAGGCGTGATGGTGTGCCATGGGTGACTGTGTATGGCCCTCCACTTGCCTTGTACCAATCCCCATCGCCAGCGGCTCCGCAAGAGATACTCCCTGGATCCGTTGCGCTCCGACTTACATCAACTGCCGCTGTGCAATGATTGACGAATGTGAAGACCGCTGCTCGGCGATCTCGGGCAGCGGCCGGATCACCCAGTCGTGGCGGCGGAAGAAGGGCTCCGGCGGGTCGAAAGGGATCTTCGTGGTGGTGTCGCGGAGGTTGACCTGGAACTGCCGCTCCCGCAGCACCTGCGGCAGGTACACCTCCCGCAGGTGGCATCGTTCGGACTCCGCGCCGCAGGCTTCACCCAGTTCGCGGCCCCCTCGAGACGGCGCCCCGGCTCTCCAGGCGATCTCACCTCCTGGCCCCGCCTCGGTCACCGCTCCTCCGGGGGGACATCCTCCACGCGGAGGCGGGCGTGGGCGAGCGCCAGCTCGAACAGCTCGACCAGACGCGCCGCGCTGGCAATCACCGAGAGCCTCATCTGCGCCGACAGGAGAAAGGCCACGTGTTTCCGCCTGGTGGTCTCTCCCTTGGCGTAGGCGAACGCCGACCTGAACGAGTCCTGGAACATCCGCCCGACGGCACGTGGGTAGTGGGTTCGAGCGAAATATCCTGCTGCGTCGAATTTTCCGAGCGAGGTCACCAGCACGGGGCGGAGATCGCCGCCCGCTGGATACACCCACCACCAGAAGAGCCGGTCGTCGAGCACCTCGGGCCGGAGATCAATGCGTGGCTCCCCATCCACCCGCACCACGTAGCCGGCCCGCCACGCCTCCACCTGCTCCAGGGTCACCCCGTCCCGGGCCCAGATGCCGGCGAGGCCCGGCATCTGCTCCAGGCGGCCCTCCTGCTCGAAGCGGAACAGGCGGCACGACTCGGCGATCTCGAGCAGCGGCCGGATCACCCGGTCGTAGCGGCGGAAGAAGGGCTCCGGCGGGTCCCGGGGGACCTGAGTCGTCGTGTCCCTCAGGTTCACCTCGAAGTGCCGCTCCCGGCGCACCTTCGGGGCATACAGTTCCTGGAGGTACTGCCGCCTGGTCACCTCCGGCCCGCTGTTGTCGCTCATGCCGATGCTCCGATTCCGCGCTCCCATGGTCCGGCTCCCGGGCGGACCGCCACGGAGACCGTCATGAAAGGCCGGCCCGCTCGATCAGTCTCCGTGCTTGGGCTCGAACAGCCGAGGCAGTTGTCATCCGCAGATCTCGTGAACGAGGCCACGCACCACCTCCCGCGACGCCAGGCAGAGACCCGGGTCAGGCCAATCGGCGCCGGAGGTCGGCCAGGTAATTCTTCCACGGGACCGCCTGCTTCCAGGCGGTCCATTCCTTCGCGGCCGGCGAGCGCCGAGCCACCCTGGCGACTGCGCGGCGAGCCAACGCTGTCAGCCCCCGAGGCATCGGGGCTCGCGTGATCCAAATGTGCACCCAATCCACAACCGCGGCCTTGAGGTCCTTCAGCGGCCGACCCCGCAGGGCCGCCACGACCTCGGCCGCCGCCAATCCCGCGATGTCCTCATCTGCGTCTGGTGGCCCTTCTGCAACGGCCGCCAATGTCCGGTGCAGCATGGGATAGTACCCCGCGGGCTCTTCTTGATGCTGAATCCCACCAGGGCCCCCGAACCACTTTCGCCCGCTGATCATTTCAAATGCTGAGGGCGCGGACGGGTGCTCAGCCCACACAACGGAATGGCGGCGACGCTCAGTCGGTCCCACAAGACGTGGGGCGAGGCTCCCGAGTGAGTTCGTCTTGCATCCCCTGGCCCGCGTGCTTCCGCGCAATTGTTCCCACCGCTCCTGCCGGAAACACAGGCGATAGTCGGGCGCCCGTCCAATCGTGAAGCAACTGGCGGTTCGCACCAGCGGGGCCCTGGCTGCCACGAACGCGGTGGGCAGATCGTCGGTGCCCCACCAATAGACTGGCTCAGCCACCCAACCACAGGTGTCGCATATCCAGCCCGCTCCCGCAGCTCTCCGCCGTGTCACCCCCCACAGCCGGACTGCTCGCGGATGCACCGACACCCGAGAAACCTCGGCATGAGATGTCACCAGCTCGAACAACTTCCGTTTGCCGCCCTTCGGACGCTCGACCGCTCGCCACTCGAAGCGCTTCCGTTCGACGACGCCCAGAAGCCGCAGGAAAGCATCCGACGCCAGGAGCAGGCTCGGGCCGCGGGCGGGGCCGACCGTCGCCGCACCCAACTCGAAGTTCGAGCTCAACTCCCTGATCAGCAGCGGTGTCTCGGTGCGTGGACCCCTGGGGTTGCCACATTGCTCGCAAGAGCCTTCAGCGAAAAGTTCCGGGAGGTTCGCGATGTTCGCCATCCCGCCGGAGACCATCACGTGCTCCACTGCCAGCCCCGGGACGGGAGCGGCGCCTGGTGCCCGAGGGACATACTCCCGCAGGTTCTCCCCGTCCCCAGTGGCATCGAGGATCGCGACGTAAAGAGCCTCGTCCGCAACCTCGAAGGTGTGGCCCGCGGCCCGAATCTGCGGCCGGCCCCGTACCCAGACGTGGTAGGCCCCCTGCCGCTTCTCCCAGGTGCATCGGAGAATCCGGCCCTCGCGAGGACCTGTCATCCGATGCCCCGAACATGCCGGTGCACGATCCCTTCTCCTCTCCCGGGTTCCTTCGAACAGTGGAGCCGCACTCAGCCGCGTGCCCACGGGGCCGAGTGAATCGGGATCAGCCCCGAAGCCGCCCGAGTAACTGCTGCACGGACGCCACCCACTCGTCAGCGCCGCCGGAGTCCTCCCAGCTGGCCAGGAGGTCGGACGGCTCGACGATGATCCGCTCCAGAGCGGCGACCGCCCTGGGCACCAGCGGTGCCCACGGCAGCCGCGGGTGGGCGCGAACCCAGCGATCCGCCGTCTCGCTGTAGGGACTCTCCTCCCCCCAGGCTCCCTTGAGGCGCGCCAGGACCTCGCCCGCCGCGACCGCGTTCTCCGCCGCTTCCTCCGGAATCGGCTCTCCGGGAGGAGGGCGCAGGGCCTGCTCGAGCGCCGCCTCGACGTAGCGCAGGTCGTCCACCTCCTCCAGCCCGTAGGTCCAGTCAACGGCGCCGTCATTGTCGAAACTGCCCATCCCCCAGCTACCCACCGGGCCTCCTGCGGAGAGTGGTTGGCCGCCCTATGACGGCGCGTCCCGGCGGGACGCGGTCAGGTCATCCACCAACTTCCTGGCCGGACGATAGTGGGGGCGGTGGATATAGACCGCTTCCCGGAGCAGCGGGAGCTCCAGCAACACGGACATATCGCCGTCGCTGACCGTTGTCTTTCCGGTGAGGCCAAGCCGTTCAAGGCGCCTCAACCTGCGAAGGAACGACACCGAGAGGATGGTCCCGATGTCTTCCAGGAACAGCTCGCGAAGCGCCTCGAGGGGGGCGAGGAAGCTGGCATCGTTCAATGCCTGCCCAGCCACCTGCAGATGCCTCAGCCTCGAAAGCTCGCCGACCCGACCCACGTCACCGAGTTTTCCCGTACGATGAAGCACCAGCTTCTGGAGCTGAGGCAGGCCACAGAGGGGGCCGATGGATGCGACCTTCGGCGTGTAGGTGAGCCCCACGGTCTCCAGTTGAGTGGCAGCCTCGACGCCCTCGAGGGACGCCAGGGGGAGCTGAAACAACCCGAGGCGGACCAGTTCCGGAAAGGCCTCGATCCCGGCCAGGGAGCGCAGTGGGAATTCCGCCAGCTCCAGGTTGCGCAGGCCCTTCGGCACCCGCAGCGCCGACAGGTCATGGATCCGTGCCCCGCCGATGCTGAGCTCCTCCAGCGACCGGGCCTGGCTCAGGTCCGCACGGTCAATCCGGTCACCATACGCCCCGAGCTTCCTCAGGTTGGGAAGGCGGTGGAACGGAACCGTCTCGACGCCCCCGTACATGAACAGCTCGTCGAGGTTGGACAGGTCGCCGAGCGCCGAGGCGTCGGGGAGGTCGCACTCGACGATCACCCGCTTGATGCGCCCGCCGAGCACCCCGATTCCGCCCAGGTCCCGCCCCTGCCAGCGCCGGATCCGGAGGAAGTTCACCCCCCGTTCGATGAGGTCCCGCTCGACCGACGCATCCCAGTGCTCGAGCCAGCCCTCGACGGCAGGTTCGGGATGGCCGGGAGGCCCGACCGTGGTGCGGATCACCGGTCCCATGGTCTCATGATGTTGCGGGGAAGTCCGCCGAAGGCCGCGCAGCGGCCGTTGGAACGCCACGGTGATCCGCGGATCCTGCCGATCCATTCCGGTGCTTCACCACACGAAGGGCGCCTGCGCTCGCCTGCCCCATCACGGAAACGCCTGCGCGACCGGGAGCTCCTGGCTCCCGCCGTACCGCCACTGGTCCCGGTCCCACAGGTATACCACCCCCGCGGCGTATTCCGGCTTGAGCATCCGCGCGAATCCCGGCTTGATCCCGATCAGCAGCACCGCCTTCCGCTGGCGGCCCACGCCCTGGGTCTGTACCCAGGGCAGCAGACCGGCCGCCTCGCGCTTGACGCCCACCGTGTCCTTTGACCCGCTCACGAACCCGAACCGCCCGATGCAGGTGCCGGGGATCATCTGGCAGTCGTCCGGGATCTTGAGCACCTCGTACCTGGTGCCGTCGGGGACCGTGATCGTCACCAGGGCGTGGTAGGGCCCGAGAAACTTCTTGTAGCTGAAGATGCCGAGCGCGATGACCGCGAGCAGGAGCACGGCCTTCATGGGGCCTCCGGGAAGAGTTCGGGGCGGTCGGCCCGGGAAGCCCGGGCGTCACTCGATGCCATACTGATCTGGGGAGCTGCCCGGAAGTTAGCCCCGCAGGTCCGGCTCGGCACGTCAGGCGCCGGGCAGGCCCGGTCCGGGGGGAGGTGGTCCGGAGACCACGCCACCCCTCTCACCGGCCCGGGCACTCGTCGCATCGGTCGTGACACCCGTCGCATCGGCTGCGCCAGGCGTGTCATCGCTCGCGCCAGTCATCGCATCGGCCGCGCAAGTGGTTTCATCGGCTGCGCCAGTGGCATCATCGGCTGCGCCAGGCGTTTCATCGCCTGCGCCACCCCAGTCATCGGCTGTGTCATAGACATCATCTATCACGCCGGTCATCTCATCGGCTGCGCCA
>CAZYIV010000123.1:0-9001 GCA_964647615.1 uncultured Gemmatimonadaceae bacterium
CGCAGGAGGAGATCTTCGGCCCGGTGATGAGCGTCATCCCCTTCAAGGACGAGGCCCACGCCCTGGAGATCGCCAACGCCACGCCCTACGGCCTGGCCGCCGCGGTCTGGACCCGCGACATCTTCAAGGCCTTCCGGGTGACGAAGGCGCTCGAGGCCGGCATCGTGTGGGTGAACCACATGCAGCCGACGATGCTGGAGGCGCCGTGGGGCGGGTACAAGATGTCGGGCTTCGGCCGCGAGCTGGGCCACTGGGGCGTCGAGGAGTACATGGAGACCAAGCAGATCTACATCAACCTCGACGAGGCGCCGATCGGGTGGTACTGACCGGGCGGGCGCGAAGCGCCCGTCCGGTCATCCCGAGCCGCCATGCGGCGAGGGATCCCTCGGTCCCTGCGGGACCTCGGGATGGGCTGAACGACAAGCGGGGGCGGCCATCGGCCGCCCCCGCTCGTCGTTCAGCCCACCTTCACCTCGATGGCCCGCGGCTTGGCCTGCTCCGCCTTGGGCAGGGTGATCATCAGCACCCCGTTCTCGAACTTCGCGTCCACCCGCCCCACGTCCACCGTGTTGGGCAGGGTGAAGCTGCGCTCGAAGGCGCCGTAGCTCCGCTCGTAGCGGTGCACCCGGGTGCTCTTCTCCTCCGCGACCTGCTTCTTCTCACCGCGCAGGGTCAGCACGTGGTTCTCGATGGTCAGCTTCACCTCCTGGGCGGTCAGGCCCGGGAGCTCGGTGATGATCTTGAGGCCGTCGGCATCCTCGAAGATGTCGGTCGGCGGGACCCACGCCGAGGTGACGAGATCGCCGGACTCGGTGGCGAAGGGCCAGCCGGTGAAGGCGGCATCCAGCACCTGGTTGAGGCGGCGGAAATCGGCGGGGCGGCGCAGCATGAGCGTCATGGTGTCCTCCTGGTTCAGCACGTACGGATGGTTCCGGGTTGGTCTCGCGGCCACGGGCCCCATGCCCGCGCCGCACGCCGGGCGGTAATGCAGCCGGCGTGCCGGTCCGGTTCGGTCACCGTGGCAGGTTGTCCAGGGAGGAAGGGGCCGGCCCGGCAGGCGCCGGGCCGGATTGGCAGTCAGGCGGAGTGGACTCCGCTGGTGCGGACCCGGGTGACGGTCGCGGCCAGGTCGGCGAGCTCGAACGGCTTCTCCAGCACCGCGCATTCGTTGCTGGCCAGGAACTCGGCGGTCTCCGGGGTGGCCGTGTCGCCCGACGCGAAGACCAGCCGGGGCAGCAGCTCGGCCCGGTGGGTCCGGATCCACTGGTGCACATCGAGCCCGGAGACCCCGGGCATCTTCAGGTCGCAGATGACCAGGTCGAACTCGGCGGCGCTGGTGCGTTCCATCCGCTCGATCGCCTCGCGGCCGTCGGCGGCCTCGGCGACCGTCCACCCCTGGCGCTGGAAGTAGCGCCGCAGGCTGGCCCGCACCGGGGCCTCGTCGTCCACCAGCAGTACGTGCCCGGGGGGGCCTTCCACCCGGCCACCCGCCGCCAGCTTGGGCCGCGAGATTTCCGCCGAGGCCACGCCGAGCGGCAGCCAGGCGAGGAACCGGGCGCCGGGACCGGGGGTCCGGTTCTCGGCCCGGAGCACGCCGCCGTGCTGTTCGATGATCCCGAGCGAGACCGGCAGCCCGAGGCCGGTCCCCTCACCCGTCCCGCGGGTGGTGAAGAAGGGCTCGAACAGACGGGGGAAGTGCTGCTCCGGGATCCCGGGCCCGTCATCCTCGACGGTGACCCGGATGCCCTCCCCCTCGCGCACCACGGTGAGCACCACCTCGCCACCCGGCGTGGCGCGGGCCGCGTTGTCGAGCAGGTTGGTGAGCACCTGCTCGAGCGCGGTGCCATCACAGACGATGGTCGGCAGGCCCGGCGGCATCGTCACCCGGAGCCGCACCCCCTGCCGGGCGAAGTCGTTCTCCAGCGCCCGCACGGTGCGCTCCACCAGGGTCGCCATCTCGGCCGGCGCCCGCCGCTCCTCCCGCCGGCGCACGAAGGTGAGCAGGTCGCGCACGACCATCCGCGCCCGCCGGGCCTGCTCCCGGATCGTGCCGAGCGGCCCGGCCTTGTCCTCGGGCGGGCGCTCGGCGAGGAGCTGCTCGCTGAAGGTGAGGATCGCGGCGAGGGGGTTGTTCAGCTCGTGCGCCACGCCGGAGACCAGCCGCCCCAGCGCCTCCATCCGGAGCGACTGGGCCAGCCGTGCCTGCAGCTCGGCCCGCTCCTCCTCGTTCCGGCGGCGGTCGCTGACGTCGCGCAGGACGAAGATGTCGAGCAGCGCCGCCTCGGCGCGGTGGGTGCTCGCGGCGATCTCGAGCGGCATCTCCCGCCCGTCGGCGCCCTTCTGCTGCACCTCGAAGACCGCCTGCCGCCCGGGGGTGGAGCGGTGCACGTCCACCAGCCGCCGGTCGAGCGTCGCCGCCGCCTCCGGCGGGAGCAGGTCGGTCAGCCGCCGCCCCAGCATCTCCCGCCGCTTGCCGCCGAGCAGCCGTGCCGCGCCGGCGTTGGCCAGGACGACCTCGCCCTGCGCATTCACCGCGACGATGCCGTCGGTGGCGGTCTCGATCACCGCCTTGAGCCGCGCCTCCGACTCCGCGACCGCGCGCAGCTGGTCCACCCGGGCCTGTTCCACGTCCCGCTGGCTGTCCTCCAGCAGGATCACCACCATGCCGAAGGCCAGCAGCAGCATCGAGCCGGCATCGAGGAAGGAGTTGTTCGCCGCCAGGCGGGCGATCACCGCCTCCGACTGCGGCCGCGGGATCCCGGCCCAGAAGGAAAAGGCATACAGCACCCACAGCGCGCTCAGCCCGGCGAACACCAGCCCGGTGCACCGGACGCCCAGGGTCCGGCGCGGCCGCGGCAGCCCGAGGAAGAGCCAGGCCGCGTAACCATACGCGGCAACGGCGATCGGCTCCTGGATCAGCATCACCCGGTTGAGGTCCGGCGCCCGCCACGCTCCCGCCACGGCGAGCACACCGATGGCGGCGTACCACGCCCACGCCGGGCCGGGCACCCGTCGGTTGCGGGTGAACATCAGGCAGCCGTCGAGCAGCAGCCGGAGGAAGACCAGCTTGGCGAGAAAGTAGGCCCCGTGCGACAGCGTGAATGCGACCGTTGGCGGGGGCGGGTGCAGCGGGACGTCCGGGCCGGCGAGGAGGTACCGGACCATGACCGCGAGCAGCGCCACCAGCAGCGCAAACCAGGCCTGGGTCCAGCGGCTGAAGTAGGGACGGGTACCGGCGTGGCGCGAGAGCAGGAAGAACAGCACCAGCAGCAGGGCGGTACCACCCAGCTGCACGTACACGCCAATTTCCGAGATCAGGCTGCCGATCTGATTGGGGGTCATCCGCCCGGGTGAGAGGTACAGGGGGGTGACCGCAAGGTAGCAGCCTGCGCCCGTGTGGTCACCCCTTGGTGCGCCGCCCCCCGCCCGCGCGGTGCGCCAGGCCACCCGGTTCGGGCCCGGCGGGCAGTATTATTGAGGCCAACCCGGGAGGCAGCCGATGGCGCGGTGGGGCGAGCTGGCACGGAAGAGCCTGGTGGCGCTGGTGGGGACCCCCGCGCTCGCCCTAGGCATGCGCGATGGCGTGATGGTCGAGCGCCTGCCCCCCTTCGAGTCCCGGCTGCTGGGCGAGCCGCGGACCATCGATGTCTTCCTGCCCCGCGGCTACCGCGCCACCGACACCACCACCTACCCCGTGCTCTACGCCAACGACGGCCAGGACATGGAGACCGTGGACCTGCGCGGCACCCTGGACAGCCTGCAGCGGACCGGGCGGATGGCGCCGGTCATCGTCGTCGCCATCCACGCCACCGAGCGGGTGCAGGACTACGGCACCGCCTACATCCCCAACGCCCAGGGCCTCGGCGACCGCGCCGACCGCTACGACCAGTTCCTCCTCACCGAGGTGATGACCCTCATCGAGGCCCGCTACCGGGTGGCCCGCGGCCCGGCCCACACCGCCATCATGGGCTGGTCGCTCGGCGGGCTCTCCGCCTTTGATATCGCGTGGCGCCACCCCGACCGCTTCGGCGCGGTCGGGGTCTTCTCGGGCTCGTTCTGGTGGCGCACCGACGACAGCAACATCGAGGCGAAGCAGACCAGCCGCATCATGCACCGCCGGGTGCGGGAGACCCCGGGCCATCCGGCGCTCCGCATGTGGTTCGAGACCGGGCGGCAGGACGAGCAGGCTGACCGTGACGGCGACGGGGTCATTGACGCCATCCAGGACACGGAGGAGCTGGTGACCGCGCTGGAGCGGAAGGGCTACCGCCGCGGCATGGACATGGTCCACCTCACGGTGGACGGGAAGCACGACCTCCCCACCTGGAAGCGCATCCTGCCGGAGTGGCTCACGTGGGCGTTTCCCGCCTCGTCCTGATCGGGGCCGGCCGGGCCCACCTCTTCGTGCTCGAGGCGCTGGCCCGCCGCCGCCTCACCCCCGGCGAGGCGGTCCTGGTGGCACCCGACGCCCGCCAGCTGCACCAGGCCCAGCTTGCCGCGGTGCTCACCGGCCGCCGCCCGCCGGAGGCCGCGATCCTCGACCTGGCGGCGCTGGCGCGCGGGGCCGGGGCCCGCCTCATCGAGGGCGAGGTCACCGCGGTGGATGCCGCGGCCCGCGGCATCACCCTCGCCGACGGCACCACGCTCGAGTTCGATGTCGCCTCGCTGGCCGGCGGCGGGCCGCCGGCAGGCCTGCAGCTGCCGGGCGTCCGCGAGCACGCCCTCCTCTCCCAGCCCACCGCCGCGGCACTGGCGCTCGGCCCCGGGCTGGAGCGCGCCGCACGCGACGCCGGCCCCGAGCCGCTCCAGGTGGCGGTGGTGGGCGGCGGCACCACCGGCGTGGAGCTGGCCCTGGCGGCCCGCGCCCGGCTGGACCAGCTCGAGGCCAGCCGCACCGTGCTCACCCTCTACGAGGGCGGCCCCACGCTGCTCCGGGAGGCCGGCGCCACGGTCTCGGAGCGGGCCGAGGCGGTGCTCGCCGCCCACGACATCACGGTGCGCCTGGGCAGTCGCATCGAGGGGGTGGGGCCGGGGCACCTCCTGGGCGAGCGCGGCCGGCCCATCGCCGCCGACCTGGTGCTGTGGGCCACGGGCATCGAGGCCCCGCCTCTTTTCCGCCGGAGCGGCCTGCCCACCGACCCGCGCGGGTTCCTCACCGTGGACGAAGCGCTGGCGGTGCCCGGGGCGGCGGGCGTCTTCGGCGCGGGGATGACCGTGGCGCTGCTCGGGCACCCGCGGCCCGCCGGCGGCCCGGTGGACGCGCTGCGCCAGGGACCGGTGCTGGCGCACAACCTCGGCGCCGCGCTCGGCAGCGGACGCTTCCGGCAGTTCCGCCCCAAGGACGAGGTGCTCGCGCTGCTCGATACCTCGGACGGGCTCGCGCTGGGCGCGTGGCGCGGGCTCACCGTGCACAATCGCGCGGCCCTCCTGCTCAAGGACCGGCTCGACCGCCGGTTCGTGGCCCGCTTCCGCCGGCTCGCCACCGCCGAGCCTCCCGCGCTGTAACCCCGGCGGCGCTTCACGCGTCAGTCCGTCGGAAGCGCGTGACGCCGTGTTGCATGCTGGCACAGCCGCCCGCCAACGAGTAGCATCTCCCCGGAGCCATCCACAGCAGGACCCTTCCGCCTGGAGTGCATTGTGGAACGCCGAGACTTCCTGCAGTTCACGGGGCTGGCCGCCGGCGCGGTCCTCCTCCCGCCCCACGCCCGGCCCTGGTCGGGGTCCCTCACCCCCATCCCCAGCTCGGACAAGAAGCAGCTCGCGGACGCCGCGCTGGAGGCGGCGCGCAGCGCCGGGGCCAGCTACGCCGACGTCCGCATCGGACGCTACCTGAACCAGTTCATCAATGGCCGCGAGACCAAGATCCAGAACGTGGTGAGCACCGAGTCCTACGGCGTGGGCGTGCGGGTGATCGCCAGCGGGACCTGGGGCTTCGCGGCCACGCAGGATGTGACGGTGGAGGGCGTGGCGCGGGCGGCGCGGCAGGCGGTCGCGATCGCCAGGGCCAACGCCCGGCTGCAGACCGAGCCGGTCCGGCTGGCGCCGCAGCAGGGCTTCGGCGAGGTCAGCTGGCGCACCCCGATCCAGAAGAACGCGTTCGAGATCAGCATCAACGAGAAGGCCGACCTGCTCACCGGCGTCGCCGCGGCGGCGCTCAAGGCGGGCGCGAGCTTCATCGGCACCGGGCTCTTCCTGGTGAACGAGCAGAAGTATTTCGCCTCCACCGACGGCAGCTACATCGACCAGGACGTCCATCGCACCTGGCCCAACTTCACCGTCACCGTGGTGGACCAGGCCAGCGGCAAGTTCGAGACCCGCGACGGCCTCTCCGCGCCGATGGGGATGGGGTGGGAGTACCTCGCCGGGCGGGCGAACGACAAGGTGCACACCCCCGCCGGCGCGATCGCCTACGGCATGAGCTACGACATGCTGGAGGACGCCCAGCGCGCCGCCGAGGAGGCGAAGGAGAAGCAGGGTGCCAGGTCGGTCGAGGCGGGCAAGTGGGACCTGGTGCTCGACCCCTCGCATGTGTGGCTCACCATCCACGAGTCGGTGGGCCACCCGCTGGAGCTGGACCGGGTGCTGGGCTATGAGGCCAACTACGCCGGCACCAGCTTCGCGACCCTCGACAAGTGGCGCACCAAGGCGTTCCGCTACGGCAGCCCCCTGGTCAACTTCGTCGCCGACAAGGTGCAGCCGGGCTCGCTGGGCGCGGTGGGCTGGGATGACGAAGGGGTGAAGAGCGGCGAGTGGGACCTGGTGAAGGACGGCGTGCTGGTCAACTACGAGGTCATCCGCGACCAGGCGCACATCCTGGGCCTGGGCGCCTCGCAGGGCTGCTGCTACGCCGACAGCTGGAACGACGTGCAGTTCCAGCGGATGCCCAACGTCTCGCTGCGCCCCGGCACCAGGCCGATGACCCCGGCGCAGATGATCGCCGGCGTCGAGAAGGGCATCTACATCGTCGGCGACGGCTCGTACTCGATCGACCAGCAGCGCTACAACTTCCAGTTCGGCGGGCAGCTGTTCTACGAGATCCGGAAGGGCAAGATCACCGGCATGCTGCGCGACGTGGCGTACCAGTCCAACACCCAGGAGTTCTGGAACGCGGTGACCGCGATCTGCGACCGCCGGGACTACCGGATGGGCGGCTCCTTCTTCGACGGCAAGGGCCAGCCCCCGCAGATCAGCAGTGTCTCCCATGGCGCCGCCACCGTGCGGATCGACGGCGTCAACGTCATCAACACCGCCCGGAAGATCGGATGACCGCCATGGCCTTCCTCACTGAAGCCGAAGCCCGCCAGCTGCTGACCGACGCGCTCAAGCTGAACCGCGCCGAGTCGTGCGAGATCACCCTCGCCGGCAACCGCGGGGGCAACATCCGCTACGCGCGGAACACGGTCTCCACCGCCGGCGCCAACGAGGATCTCACCCTGGTGGTGAGCTCGTCCTACGGGAAGCGGAACGGCACCGCGACCGCCAACCAGTTCGACGCCGCCACCATCGAGCGCACCGTGCGCGCGGCGGAGGCGCTGGCCAAGCTCGCCCCCGAGGACCCGGAGTTCATGCCGCCCCTCGGGCCGCAGGAGTACACCCCGATCCCGGCGGCGTGGGCCGACGCGACCGCGAACCTCGACCCCGCCGCCCGCGCGACCTGGGCGGAGGCCAGCATCAACCCCGCCAAGGCGAAGGGCTGCGTGGCCGCCGGCTTCCTGCAGGACGGGGGCGGCTGGCAGGCCCGGGCCAACAGCGCCGGGCTGTTCGGCTACCACCGCGCCACCAACCTCAACTTCTCGGTCACGATGCGGACCGACGACGGCACCGGCTCGGGCTACGTCGAGCGCGACGTCAACGACAGCGGCCGGTTCGACGCCGGCGCCGCCTCGGCCATCGCCATCGAGAAGGCCAACGCCTCCCGCGAGGCGCGGGCGATCGAGCCGGGCAAGTACACCGTCATCCTGGAGCCCACCGCGGCGGTGGACATGATCCAGCCGCTCCTGTTCTCGCTCCAGGCCCGCGCCGCCGACGAGGGCCGGAGCCCGCTCTCCAAGCAGGGCGGCGGCACCCGGCTCGGCGACCAACTGGTGGACCGCGCCGTCAGCATCTGGTCCGACCCGTGGAACGCCGATGTCCCGGCCAACCCCTGGTCCGGCGACGGCCGGCCGCAGCAGAAGACCAGCTGGATCGAGCAGGGCGTGGTCAAGAACCTGTTCTACTCCCGCTACTGGGCGGAGAAGCAGGGCAAGCCGGCCACCCCGCCCCCGGCCAACTTCGTCATGGCCGGCGGGGACGCCTCGCTGGAGCAGCTCATCCGCGAGACCGCGCGCGGCGTGCTGGTCACCCGCTTCTGGTACATCCGGAACGTGGACCGGCAGACCCTGCTGCTCACCGGCCTCACCCGCGACGGCACCTTCTACGTCGAGGACGGCAAGGTGAAGCACGCGATCAAGAACTTCCGCTTCAACGAGTCGCCGATCATCATGCTGAACAACGTGGACGCCCTGGGCCAGCCGGTGCGGATGCAGGGCAACCTGGTCCCGCCGATGCGGGTGCGGGACTTCACCTTCACGAGTCTCTCGGATGCGGTGTGAGAGAGGACGGTAAGACGGAAGGACGGTAGAACGGTCAGGGCCTGCCGTCTCGCCGTCCGACCGTCTTGCCGTCCGACCGTCATACCGTCCGGCCGCCCGTGCCCCGCTTCACCTTCACCCGCCTCCAGTACGCCTCCGGCGACTGGGATGTCGACCAGCGGATGCCGGCCAACCTGCTGCATTCGCTGGCCGAGTACACCACCATCGACCTCGACCCGCGGGAACGGGTGGTGCCGCTGGCCAGCAGCGCGGTGCTGGACGCGCGCTTCGCCTACCTGGCGGGACACCGGCTGGTGGAGTTCACCCGCGGCGAGCGGGAGCAGTTCACCCGGTTTGTGCGGGGCGGCGGGTTCGTGCTGGTGGACGACTGCAACCACGACGTGGACGGCCTCTTCGCCCGCTCCTTCGAG
>CAZYIV010000124.1:0-8834 GCA_964647615.1 uncultured Gemmatimonadaceae bacterium
AGGGCGTAGTCCTGCGCCACGAAGCCGACGGGCCGCCGTTCCGCCGGGACCCAGCGCCGCGTCGCGCGGTCGCACCAGGTCTCGGTACCGTACGCGATGCGTCCCTCGTCGGGCCGGGCCAGTCCCGCGAGCAGCCGGAGCAGCGAGGTCTTCCCCGAGCCGCTCTCGCCCACCAGCACGAGGGTCGTGCCGGGCGCCGCCTCGAGGTCCGCCGCGAGGCGGAACTCACCCAGCGCGTGCCGGACCGAAGCGCGGAGCACGGGGTGGGGCGAAGAGGCCGAGGCCGGCCTGGCGCATCGCGGCGAGCAGGACCGCGGCCATCACCACGAGGAGCAGTGAGAGCGTCGCGGCGGCGTCGAGATTCTCCTGCAGCAGCAGGTACACCTCCAGCGGCACGGTGCGGGTGGTGCCGGCCAGGTTGCCGGCGAAGGTGATCGTCGCGCCGAATTCCCCGAGCGCACGGGCCCACGCCATCGCCAGCCCCGCCACCAGGCTGGGTAGCGCCAGCGGCAGCCGCACCCGCCACAGGGTGCGGAGCTCCCCGGCCCGGAGGGTGGCCGCCGCATCAAGGTAGCGCGGGTCCACGGCGGCAAACCCGGCGCGTGCCGCACCCACGAACAGCGGCACCGCCATGAACACCTGGGCCAGCACCACGCCGGCG
The DNA here is from genome assembly GCA_964647615.1 of uncultured Gemmatimonadaceae bacterium. Classification (GTDB taxonomy): domain Bacteria; phylum Gemmatimonadota; class Gemmatimonadetes; order Gemmatimonadales; family GWC2-71-9; genus JADJOM01. The sequence continues at coordinate 662 of CAZYIV010000124.1, forward strand.
GTCGTGAACGGAAGCGAGATCCCGGCCGCGGTAAGCATGCCACCGAGCAGCCCCGCGCGGCCGAAGGCCATCAGCAGCGCAAGACCCGCCACCGTGGGCGGGATCACCAGCGGCAGGTCGAGCAGCACCTCCAGCACCCGCTGCCCGGGGAACCGGCGGGTCGCCAGCAGGTGCGCCATCGGCAATCCGAGCACCAGGGCCGCCAGTGTCGCCACGGTGCTCGTCACCAGGCTGAGCCGCAGCGCCTCCAGCACCCGGGGCGTCGCGAGCTGCTGCAGGAGGGTGGCCGCCGGCACCCGGAGCGCGAGGGCCACGAGCGGCAGCGCGAGGACCAGCCCGAGTACGCCGGCGAGGAGCAACATCAGCACCTGCCCCGCGGGCTCCCGCCACGCGCCACGGGTCATGGAGCCGCCGGCGGCAGGAAGCCGCGCTCGCCGAGCACCTGCTGCCCCTCGCTGGAGCGGAGCAGCGCGATGAAGGACTGCGCCAGCTCCCGCTGGCCGCCCCTCACCAGTGCCACGGGATACTCGGCGATGGGATTGTACGCCTCCGGGATCTCGAGCAGGCGCAGCTGCGGGCGGACGGCGTCGGTCACGTCGGTGCGGTACACGATGCCGGCGTCGGCTTCGCCAAGCTGCACCTTGGCCACCACCGCCTTCACGTTCTCCTCCTCCGAGACCAGGTTCTGCAGCGCCCGGCGTTCGTACGAGGACGGGAAGCCGGGCGCCTCCGCCAGCCGCCGCAACGCCTCCCGGCTGTACGCCCCCACCGGCACCTGCCCTCCCGCCAGGATCAGCTTGAGCCCCGGCCGCGCCAGGTCCTCCAGCCGCTCCACCCGCCCCGGGTTGGTCCGCGGAAGCACCACCACTACCGCGTTCCGGGCAAAGAGCACCGGCTCGGCCGCGAGCAGGCCCTGTTCCCCGGCGCGGGTCATCCAGCGCGCGTCCGCGGTGGCGAGCAGGTCCGCCGTCGCCCCCTGACCCAGCTGGGTCACGATCGCCTGGCTGCCGCCGAGGTTGAGGCGCACCGTGACTCCGGGGTGGGCGGCCTCGAAGCGTCGGGCCAGCGTGGTGAAGCTCTCGGTGAGCGAGGCCGCGGCGAAGACCGTGAGCGTCTGCTGCGCCGCCAGTGCGGGGGCGAGGAGCAGTGCGGTCAGCCCCAGACAGGCGAAGGAACGGAGCCGCCGGGCCGAGATCACCGGGGAACCGAAGGGTGTTCGATGATCATGTCTGAGGATATATAGAGATATATAAGGATTTTCAAGGGCACAAAAAAAGCTCCCCGCCTACTCCACCAGCTCTTTCACCAGTTCCACGAAGTGGTCGGCGTCGATCGGCTTGTGGAGTACCCCCCGCGCGCCCAGCGCCAAGGCCTCCTCCGGGATCGCGGGGGACCCGTCCGCCGTCACGACCACAACCGGGATGTGATTCGTCGCGGGATGGTCCTTGAGCTGCTGCAGCAGGTGCGGCCCGCCGCCCGCCGGCATGTGCCAGTCCACCAGGATGAACCGGGGGTGCTGCTTCTGCGCGACCATGAACCCCTGGATCGCGTCGTAGGCGGAGACGGTGCTGAGCCCGCGCGAGGCCAGCAAGGCGCCGAGCAGCCGGGTCATGTCGGCGTCGTCATCGACGACCAGCACGGATGCACTCACGCCCGCCCGCACTCCGGTGCCGGCGAGTTGGTACTTGAGCTGGATGGATGGGCGCGGACCCTCACGCATTTGGACATCCCTTTCGTGGACAGACTCCTCCACAAACTATCGCCCATGGTACTCCCATTCTGGAGAACAGCATGAAGGCATTCGCCCCCGCAACGCAATTTGCCCGGAAATCATCCATGGCGCCACCCCCGGGCTTCGGGGCCGGCACCCCACGCCAACCGCTTGGCCGGCATGGCGATCCCCGGCGAGAAGCCGCCCGCGCCCCGAACGTCGCTTCAGTGAGGCCCCCCAGGGGGGGCTGGACAGACGCGACGCCGCGGGGCAAGACTGGCAGTGCGGTCCCCCTCCGGGTGGGGCCGTGTTTGCATCCTCCGACCAACCGGAGGGTCCGATCTCGCGACTGACAGAACCCTTGGGTCGCGACCCCTATCTGCGGGGGGGGCGAGGTGTACCTGGGGAGCCGGCGGGACCGCGCTGCGGTCCTGGCTGAGGGGGGGAGAGCCCCACCGGCTCGAGCGGTCACCAGACCGAGTCCCGCTTCACGCTGAAAGAGGAGCTCGTGAAAGCCCTGGTGTTGGGCTGTGGCGCGGTGGGGACCGTGTCCGCCCTCAAATTCGCGCAGGATCCGTCCTGCGCCCAGCTCGTCATTGCGGACGCCATTCCGGAGCGCGCGCAGGCCCTGGCCGCGCAGATCGGCCGCCCCCACGTGAACGGGCTGACCCTCGACGCGCGCGACCGCTCCGCGGTAGCCCGCGCCCTCCGCGAGACCGGTTCCACCATCCTGCTGAACGCCGCGCTCCCCGCCACCAACCTGGTGGTGATGCGCGCCTGCCTCGACGCCGGCGCGGACTACATCGACATGGCCTCGGGCGGCGCCGAGGACGACGGCACGCCCAAGCTGCCGGACCAGTTCGCGCTCGACGCGGAATTCCGCGCCGCCGGGCGGCTGGCGCTGCTCGGCATGGGCGCCGACCCCGGCACCAGCAACGTGTACGCCGCGTACGCCGCCAAGCACCTGCTCGACACGGTGACCGAGCTGCGGATCCGCGACGGCGACAACTCGGTGTGCGAGGGCCACGACGGCTTCCTGCCGGTGTTCTCGCCCTGGGTGTTCATCGACGAATGCACCTGCGGCGCCGTGGCCTGGCGCGACGGGGCATATCGCCTCGAGGAGGCGCTCTCCGGCCGGGAGGCCTTCACCTTCCCCGAGCTGGGCACGCTGCACACCTACTACGTGGACCACGAGGAAGCCCGCACCCTGCCGATGTTCTTCCCCGGCGTGCGCGTGGCCGACTTCAAGCTCTCGATGGACGACGCGACCTGGCGCACCCTGCGGGTGCTCAAGGACCTCGGCCTCCACGGCAAGGAGCGGGTGCGCGTGGGCGGCACCGACGTGGCACCGCGCGACCTGGTGGTGTCGCTGCTGCCCGAGCCCGCGCAGCTGGCGGGCCGGATGCGGGGCAAGACCTGTGTCGGGACCCTGGCCCGCGGGCTCCGCGACGGCCGGGAGCGCGCCTACTACATCTACAATGTGACCAGCCACGAGCAGGCCTGGCGGGACCTCGGCGTGCAGGCGACCGCGTACCAGACCGGCCTGCCGCCGGTGCTGGCCGCGGCGCTCATCGCCTCGGGCGAGTGGCGGGGCAGCGGCGTGATGTCCCCGGAACAGTTCGATCCCGACCCGTTCATGCGCCGGCTGGACGCCAGCGGCATGACCTGGCACATCCGTGACGAGGAGACCGGTGTCATCGACCCGGACTACATCTGGATCGAGGAGCCGCTGGCGGCCTGAACCACGGGAGACGGGAAACGGGAGACAGGAGACAGGAGACGGGACTCCGCGTGGGGTTCCGTCTCCCGTCTGTTGAGTCCCCGCTCCAACCGCGTCAGAAGGTCAGACTCACCCCGACCTGGTCCGGTTCCAGCAGGAAGCGCGGCGCCGAGATCCCGAACACCCGCCAGTGGCCGTTCATGAGCTTGGCACTGGTGATCCCCACCAGCGCCCCCATGAGCACGTCACTCCCCCAGTGCCGGTTGTCGTTGAGCCGGGACCAGGCGGTGAGGCCGGCGGCGGAATACAGCGTGACTGTCGCCGGGAGGAAGTGGAGTTCGTCACTCACCCCCGTGGCCAGCGCGAACGCCTCGGTGGTGTGGCCCGAGGGCCAGCTGTCCCGCTTGGAGAACGGCGTGAACTGCCAGGCGTCCGGCGCGCCGGGGGGGCGCTCGCGCCCGGCCAGCCGCTTGAGCACGCTGGTGACGACGCCGGCGGTGATCAGGCCGGCGGTGATCCGCTCCCCCGCCCGGCGCACCCGATCGTTGCCGAGCACCAGCCCGGCGGCGATGGTGCCGAACCCCGTAGCGGCGTAGACCTCCGGCTGGCCCATGTGCTTGAAGACGGCGGCCACGTCATCCTTGCCGTCACTCCGGTGTGCCTGGAGCTGGTCGCGGAGGTCGCCGTCTCCGAGCGAGGCGAGCGCCACCACCCCGAGCGCCGCGGCGCCGTGGTACCAGCGGATGGCGCGGGCGGCGGGGGGTGCCGGTGCGGGGGCGAGGAGGGGCGTGACGCCGGTCGGGTCCGCGACGGTCCAGTGGGCGAACACCGGCGCGCGCGCCTGCCCGGCGGCGGCGTGCACCGGGAGGGACAGCCCGAGCGCGAGGAGGGCGATGGCCCTCAGGTTGCGCGGCATGGCGGCAATCTAGTACTTTCGGTCGACTCGAGCCCTGTCCTTTCATGACCAAGCGCGCATCCCGGTCCCTGCTCCTCGCCCTGGTGGCGGTCACCACCCTTGGTGCCTGCCGTGACTACCAGTTCACCAAGCACATCTCGGATCAGGACGGACTGGTCCCCGCCGACCAGTACGCGCGCTATGGTCGCGAGCAGGCGATCGCGGTGGCCATCGGGCGGGAGTTCGCCCGGCCGTACAACTCGGGCAACGAGACCCAGGTGGACGTGGCGATCAACTACGCCCGCAACAACTTCCCCAAGGACATCACGGACATCTCGGGCGACCCGCAGAGTCACCGCATCGTGGTGACGTTCGCCAGCGGCTGGCGCACCGCGATCGTCCCGATCGACGACGGCAAGACCGGCGCCGACACCAAGATCCCTTCCTGAGCCGGCACCACCCGGCACGGGAGCAGGCGCATGAGGGGGCGGGCCAGGGTGCCCGCCCCTCGGTGTATCCGGAGGGCCCATGACCGACCTCCTGGTAGTAACCACCACCCTGCCCGACCAGGCCGCCGCCGATCGCCTCGCCGCGGTCGCCGTTGCGGCGCGCCTCGCCGCCTGCGCCCAGGTGCAGGGACCGGTGCAGAGCACCTTCCGGTGGCAGGGCGCGGTGGATCGGGCCACGGAGTGGTACTGCCACCTGAAGACCACCCGCGCGCGCTATCCCGCCCTCGAGGCGCTGCTGCGCGCGGAGCATCCCTACGACGTGCCGGAGATCCTCGCGCTGCCGGTGGCGGATGGCCTCCCCGCCTACCTGGCGTGGGCCACCGACTCGGTCGCCGCCCAGCCGGCACCCTGATCCGGCGGGCGCCCGGCGGCGCCCGCCCCACCGCCATCCTCCGCCCGGAGGCCGCGTGCCCAACCGTCCCACCCCGCCTCCCGGCGAATTCCTCTACCTCCTCTCCGCAGACCAGGAGGACTTCGTCGAGGCGTGCGCCGACCTGCTCCCGGTGGACATCGCCGAGTCGCTCAACGACCTGCCGCCGGAGGCCGCCGCCAAGGTGCTGCAGGCGCTCCCATGGCACGTGGCGGTGCAGGTCCTCGACGAACCCCTGCTCGACGGCCGGCCCGAGATCCTCGCCCGGCTGCCCCAGGATCTCGCGGCCCAGCTGATCCAGGGCATCTCCGCCGACCAGCAGGTGCGCCTCGTCCGGGCGATGCCCGAGGCCGAGCGCGCCCAGCTGCTCCCGCTGCTGGATGCCGCGACGCGCGACACCGTCGCCCGCCTGATGGCCTACCCGCCCCAGAGCGCCGGCGGCCTGATGACGACGGAGTACCTCGGCATCCCCTCCAGCTGGACCGCGCTGCAGGTGCGGCAGCACATCGCCAGCGTGGGCCGGGCCAAGGAGACGGTGTACGCGGTGTTCGTCATTGACGAGGCCACCCAGAAACTGCTCCGGGTGACCAGCCTCCGCGAAGTGATCATGGCGGACTCCGCCACGTCGGTCATGGACATCGGGGAGGGCCGGAAGCCCGTCAGCGTCAAGCCGCTCACCGACCGCGAGGACGCCGCCCGCCTCATCGCCCGCTACAACCTGCTGGCGATCCCGGTGCTCGACGACCAGGGCCGGGTGCTCGGCATCGTCACGGTGGACGACATGATCGACACCCTGATCAGCGAGCAGACCGAGGACGTGCAGAAGTTCGGCGGCATGGAGGCGGTCGAGGAGCCCTACCTCGAGGCGGGCTTCTGGCGCCTGATCCAGAAGCGTGCGGGCTGGCTCTGCGTCCTGTTCCTCGGCGAGATGCTCACCGCGACCGCGATGGGCTACTTCGAGCACGAGATCAGCCGCGCGGTGCTGCTGGCGCTGTTCATCCCCCTGATCATCAGCTCGGGCGGCAACTCCGGCAGCCAGGCCACCTCGCTCATCATCCGCGCGCTGGCGATCCGGGAAGTCACCCTGGAGGACTGGTGGCGGGTGGCGGTGCGGGAGATCCCCACCGGCCTGATGCTGGGCCTGATTCTCGGGGCGATCGGCCTGCTGCGGATCGAGCTGTGGCAGGCGCTCGGCTGGTACGACTACGGCGCCCACCACCTGCTGGTGGGTGTCACGGTGGGCCTGGCGCTGGTGGGCGTGGTGCTGTTCGGCTCGTTCGCCGGGTCCATGCTGCCGTTCCTGCTCCGGCGGGTGGGCTTCGACCCGGCCAGCGCCTCGGCCCCGTTCGTCGCGACCCTGGTGGACGTCAGCGGACTGGTGATCTACTTCTCGGTGGCCTACGTGGTGCTGCGGGGGACCCTGCTCTAGGGGACGGTCTCCCGCTCTCTACCGTCCCTACCGTCCCTACCGTCCCTACCGTCCGACCGTCCGACCGTCCGACCGTCCGACCGTCCGACCGTCTTACCGTCCTGTAACCACCTCCACCGGGTGCAGGATGCTGTCCGGCCCCACCCGCAGCGCGGCGTCCACGCTGTCCACGTCCCACACCACCACCGCGAGCAGGTCATCCGAGTCGCGGAAGCTCAGCATGTCCTGCGGCGCCAGGAACCGCTGCTTGGTGGCGCGGTTCTGGGTATCGGCAAGGTAGGGATGGGTGTGGAAGGTGCCGAGGTACCGCGCCGTCCCGGCGCAGTCCCCGGTGACCGCGAGCATCAGCCGCTTCATGTCCCGCGCCGGCTCGAAGCCGTCAATCACCACCGTGTCGCCCCGCACCTCGCCCTGGAGGCAGCCCAGGTACTCGCGCTGGGTGGGGCGCACGGTGCCGAGGTTGCGCTCCATCCAGTTGAGGTCGGCGAGCTGGTCCCAGTGCTCGTTGGCGGCGGCCCAGATGGCGCTCATCGAGTCGAGCGCCTCCCGCGCAATCAGCACCACACCGGGCGCGGCCGGGGCCGGCCGTGCCGCGGAGACCAGCGCCAGCGCGCCGAGCAGGGGAAGGATGCGTCGCATCCCGGATGATAGCGACGGGGTGGCGGTTTGACACGTTGCGCTCCCCGCCTACGTTACCCCGCCAGATCCCCCGCCCCGGAGCCTGCCATGACTGACGCGACGACCGACGCGACGCCCTCCGTCTTCGAGGACCTGCTCGATGTCCTCTACAAGCCCGCGACGGTGTTCGAGCGCCGCCGGGACACGGCGGCGTTCGGCCTCGGGCTGCTCGTGATAGCGATCGCCATCATCGTGATGTTCTTCGCCTTCCGCGGCATCATGGAGCCGGTGTTCGACGCCGAGTTCAAGCGGGGCGCGGCCCAGGCCATGAAGAACAATCCGCAGATCACCGCGGAGATGATGCAGAAGGGGCAGGAGATCGGGAAGAAATTCATGGTCCTGGGCGTGGCGTTCTACGCCTTCATCATCCCGCTGCTGATCGGCCTGATCCTCTGGTTCCTCGGCAAGCTCTTCGGCAGTGTGGCCGAGATCGGCCAGATGATGATGGTCTCGGTGTACGCGATGGTCCCGCGGGTGATCGAGGGGGTCATCAATGCCGTGCAGCTGCTGGTGCTGCCGGACACCGCGGTCACCTCGCGCTACAGCATCATGTTCGGCGTCGGGCGCTTCCTCGACGTGAACACGGTGAGCCCGATGGTCCTCGCGCTGGTGGGGCGGATTGATGTCTTCACCCTGTGGGTGACCGCCATCCTCATCATCGGCCTCAAGGTCCTGGGGCGGCTCCCCGCCCTCCAGGCCGTCATCGTCGGCGCGCTGATCTGGCTGGTGGGGGCGCTGCCGGGGGTCTGGGGGGCGCTGCGCGCGGGCGGCTGAGCCCGGGTGCCGGGGGGGCGGGCCCGTCCCCCGGGGACTGTCAGAAAATCTGTGTATGAGCCATATCCAAAGGAGGGAGGGCGGGAT